>NZ_DASSCL010000071.1:0-14197 GCF_035697785.1 Nocardioides sp. | reverse complement strand
CTCCGCGACGACGCCCGGCTCCAGGCCACCGTTGAAGGCGATCTGCTTGAGCGGGGCCGACAGCGCGACGCGCACGATGTTCGCGCCGGTTGCCTCGTCACCGGTGAGCTCCAGCTCGTCCAGCGACGGAGCCGACTGCAGCAGGGCCACGCCACCACCGGCGACGATGCCCTCTTCGACGGCAGCCTTCGCGTTGCGAACGGCGTCCTCGATGCGGTGCTTGCGCTCCTTCAGCTCGACCTCGGTCGCCGCGCCCGCCTTGATGACGGCCACGCCACCGGCCAGCTTGGCCAGCCGCTCCTGCAGCTTCTCGCGGTCGTAGTCCGAATCGGAGTTCTCGATCTCCGCGCGGATCTGGTTGACGCGACCGGCGATCTGGTCGGTGTCACCCGCACCCTCGACGATGGTGGTCTCGTCCTTGGTGATGACGACCTTGCGGGCCTGGCCGAGGAGCTCGAGCCCGGTGCTCTCGAGCTTGAGGCCGACCTCCTCGGAGACGACCTGGCCACCGGTCAGGATCGCGATGTCCTGCAGCATGGCCTTGCGGCGGTCACCGAAGCCCGGAGCCTTGACGGCGACGGACTTGAAGGTGCCACGGATCTTGTTGACCACCAGCGTGGACAGGGCCTCGCCGTCGACGTCCTCGGAGAGGATCAGCAGCGGCTTGCCGGACTGCATGACCTTCTCGAGCAGCGGCAGCAGGTCCTTGACGTTGGAGATCTTCTGGTTGGCGATCAGGATGTAGGGGTCCTCGAGGACCGTCTCCATCCGCTCGGCGTCGGTGACGAAGTAGGCCGAGATGTAGCCCTTGTCGAACCGCATGCCCTCGGTGAGCTCGAGGTCGAGCCCGAAGGTGTTCGACTCCTCGACGGTGATGACGCCTTCCTTGCCGACCTTGTCCATCGCCTCGGCGATGATCTCGCCGACCGAGGGGTCCGCCGCGGAGATCGAGGCGGTGGAGGCGATCTGCTCCTTGGTCTCGACGTCCTTCGCCATGCTCAGCAGCTGCCCGGAGACGGCCTCGACGGCCGCCTCGATGCCGCGCTTCAGCGCCATCGGGTTGGCACCCGCGGCGACGTTGCGCAGGCCCTCACGGACCATGGCCTGGGCCAGCACGGTCGCCGTCGTCGTGCCGTCACCGGCGACGTCGTCGGTCTTCTTGGCGACCTCCTTGACCAGCTCGGCGCCGATCTTCTCGTAGGGCTCCTCGAGCTCGATCTCCTTGGCGATGGACACACCGTCGTTGGTGATCGTGGGGGCGCCCCACTTCTTCTCCAGGACGACGTTGCGGCCCTTCGGGCCGAGCGTCACCTTCACGGCGTCCGCCAGCGTGTTCATTCCACGCTCGAGGCCGCGACGGGCCTCTTCGTTGAACGCAATCAGTTTCGGCATAGCTCCCGCGAATCCTCACGCGTAGATTTGGATGGTTCGGGCGATGCCCGCGACGGACGACCCCGGCTGACCCGGCGGACCCTTCCCGCCGGCGCTCCGGGGCCTCATCGGTCCGAACCGGATTGCCGTGCCCGGAGGCACGTGGTGGCACTCTCAACCTGAGAGTGCTAACCAATTCTTAGCACTCGCCACCCCCGAGTGCAAGGCGGTGGCCACGCGGGTCACCGCACGGGCGCGGGACCGGGCCCGGACGTCACTGTCTAGACCACGCGGGATGGCGAATCCGGGCCATTGACCCCCGTTTCTGCGCGGTCCTAACCTGAGTTCACCTCGTGGGTGCGACGGGGTTTCGGCCGGGGCGGTGAATCACCGCCCCGGCCCTTTTCTTGCCCCCGTGTCGGGTACCGGAACCCAGTCAACCTCCTTCATGGTTAGTATGTCTATGAATTCAGTAGACTTTTACTCACAGGGAGTCCGATGAGCACCCCGTCCCATCCCGAGCCCACCACCGCGCCCGCGTCCCTGCGCCCCGTCGTCGGCCTGGTCGGCAACCCGGCCCCCGGCTCGCGCACCGCGGCCGTGACCGAGCTGGTCCTCTCCGCACTGCGGTACGACGACGCCGGTGCACGCCCCGATCCCGAGGCGATCGTCGAGCTGGCCGACCAGCGGCGCGACGTCTTCGGCGAGGACGCCGGCCTGGCGTCCACGCGGCAGCGGGTGGCCGACGCCGGCGTCCTCGTGGTCGCCACCCCGTCGTACAAGGGCAGCTTCACCGGCCTGCTCAAGCTGTTCCTCGACGGCCTGCCCGCGGGCGCCCTGGCCGGCACGGTCGTGGTCCCGGTCGTGGTCGCCGGCTCGCCCGTGCACGCCACGACGACCGACGCGCACCTGCGCTGGGTGCTCGGCGAGCTCGGCGCCTCCCTGCCGGTGCCCTCCGTCGTGCTGACCGAGCGACAGCTCGACGGGACGCGCGAGGTGGTGGACATGTGGCGGGCGGCGCACCGGCCGTCGGTCCTCGCCGTGGTGGAGGCGCTGGGCGCCAGCCGGGAGCCGGCCGGGGCGGGCGTCAGCCCCTGAGCAGGTCCTCGACCAGGTCGGCGAACGCCTCGGCGTTGGCGGGCAGCACGTCGAGGTACAGCCCGGGCTCGGTGATCTCCAGCTCGCTCACCGCGAGCGTGCCGTCGTCGAGCCGCATCAGGTCGACGCGCGCGTAGGGCAACCGGACGCCGAGCAGCTCCTCGGCCACCTTGACGGTCTCGACCGCGACCTGGGCCGCCTCCGACGTCACGGGTACGACGTCGGTGCGCCCGCCGTACTCCTCGTGGACGCGGATCTCGCTGCCGGCGGGGAGCTTGCGCACCTGCGACACCACGTCGCCCCCCAGCACGAACACCGAGGTCTCGCCCTCGGTGCGCACCGAGCCGACGAGCGGCTGCACCACCCACGGCCCGGAGTCGATCTGCGACTCGTCGAGCTCCGCCGGGCCGCCGGGCTCACCGTCGAACACCACCACGCCCTCCCCGCCGGCCCCCACCCGCGGCTTGACCACGGCTGGCGCGAACGCGGCGACGGCCGGCGCGAGCTCCGCCTCCTCGTCGACCGCGACGGTCGGCACCACGGGCAGTTGGGTCTCGCCGAGGTCGACGAGGTAGGCCTTGTCGGTGTTCCAGGCCAGCGCCTCGGGGCGGTTGACGAGGCGGTCGCCGACGGCCCGTGCCCAGGCCAGGAACTCGTCGCGCCGGGTGTAGTAGTCCCAGGTGCTGCGCACCAGCACCAGCCGGGCCGAACGCCACTCGACCGTCGGGTCGTCCCACGCGACGTACCGCGCCTCGATGCCCCGGGTGGCCAGCTCCTTGACCAGGAGCTCACCCGCGGGCTCGCCGTCGGGCAGGTCGGCACAGGTCGCCAGCAGCACGTCAGCCATGCAGCGAGGCTAACCGTCCGCGTCCCCCGCCGGCCGGTCGCCACCCGCGCGGTAGCCGTCCATCAGCGGCCCGCCGACCCGGAGCAACACGTCGACGGCGGCTCGGTGCAAGACCGCGGTGTCGCCGTACACGACAACGTGCCGGTGGCCGTTCACCAGGCGCTCGGCGAGGTCGGGCTCGACCGCTCGCAGCGCCCGCGCGAGCGCCTTCCCGCGCGCGCCCCAGTGGCCGGCGGACACCAGCGCCAGGGTCGCGACCTCGGTCAGGACCGCACCGGCCAGGTAGACCAGCTCGTCCTCGCGGTCACAGCCGGCCATGTCGTCGAGCAGGTCGGTCAGCCGGTAGCGGGCCAGCGCCCGCTCGGCGTCGGTGAACGGCGGCGGTCCCTGTGCCATCAGCGCCGCCGCCGCTGTCCGGATCTCGTCGGCCGCGCCGTCGCGGTCGACGAGCAGCTCGCTCTCCAGGCACAGCCGCAGCAGCGTGCACACCCGCCGCTCGGCGTCCGAGGCCCAGAACCAGTCGAGGCTCGACCGATGGTGCACGAACGCCTCGACCACCCAGCCGTCGTGCTCGAACGTCTCCCGGTACGGCGCGCGCATCCCGCTGTCGGCGACCGTCACGTCCTCGCCCACCACCACGACCACGTCGAGGTCGGAGGTCGGGGTGCGGTGCTCGGTGAGCACGCTCCCGCCGAGGAACGCCACGCTCGCCTCCGGGAACCGGGTGGCGACGAACGCCGTGGCGGCCTCGACGGGCTCCGGTCGGTCGCCGTACATGCCCCAATTCCTACGGCTGAGGGGTCACTTACGCAGCGACACGCCGGTGAGAGGCCTGAAAAACTGACTCCTCGCCCGGATGGGGGGTCAGCCGCCGGCGACGGCGGGGATCACCGAGACCTGGACGCCGTCGGGGGTCTTGGTGTCGAGGGAGTCGAGGAAGCGAACGTCGTCGTTGCCGACGTACACGTTGACGAACCGCCGGATCGCGCCCTGCTCGTCGAGGATCCGGGCCTTGATGCCGGCGTGGTTCGACTCCAGGTCGTCGAGCACCTCGGCGAGCGTCGCCCCGTCGGCGGTCACCTCGGACTCGCCTCCGGTGTAGGTGCGAAGGATGGTCGGGATGCGGACGCTGACGCTCATGCTGGTGGCTCCTTGGGTCCGAGAGTGGTCTCGACGATATCGGGCTTGACCCGGGCGGTCACGCCAGTCCGGTGGCGGTGAACGCGGCGTAGGTCGGCTCGATCGTCGCCGCGGGACCCACCCTGTCGCTGACCGCGTCGAGGGTCTTCAGGCCCATGCCGGTGTTGATCACCACGGTCTCCAGCTCGGGGTCGAGCTGTCCGGTCTCGACGAGCTTCCTGAGTACGCCGACCGTGGTGCCGCCGGCCGTCTCGGTGAAGATGCCCTCGGTGCGGGCCAGCAGCAGGATGCCCTCGCGCACCTCGTCGTCGCTGATGTCCTCGACGGCGCCGCCGGTGCGCCGGCAGATGTCGAGCACGTAGACCCCGTCGGCGGGGTTGCCGATCGCGAGGCTCTTGGCGATCGTGTCCGGCTTCACCGGACGGATCGCGTCGACGCCGCCCTTGTAGGCCACGGATACCGGCGAGCACCCGGTCGCCTGCGCGCCGTACACCTTGTAGGGCCGGTCCTCGACGAGACCGAGCTTGATCAGCTCCTGGAACGCCTTGTCCACCTTGGTCAGCTGCGACCCGGACGCCACCGGGATCACGATCTGGTCGGGCAGCCGCCAGCCGAGCTGCTCGGCGATCTCGTAGCCGAGCGTCTTGGAGCCCTCGGCGTAATAGGGACGGACATTGACGTTCACGAACGCCCAGCCCTCCTCCTCGCCGGCGATCTCCGAGGCGAGCCGGTTGACGTCGTCGTAGTTGCCGTCCACCGCCACCAGGTTCTCGGTGTAGACGGCGGAGTTGACCTGCTTGGGCTTCTCGAGGTTCGACGGGATGAACACCACCGTCTTGATGCCGGCCCGCGCGCCCGCGGCGGCGACCGCGTTGGCGAGGTTGCCGGTGGACGGGCAGGCGAAGACCTTGGCGTGCAGCTCGCGAGCGGCGCTCAGCGCGCAGGCCACGACCCGGTCCTTGAAGCTGTTGGTGGGGTTGGTCGAGTCGTCCTTCACCCACAGCTTGCGAAGCCCGAGCTCGGCCGCGAGGTTGTCGGCCCGGAGCAGCCGGGTGAAGCCGGGCTCGGTGTTGGGGCTCTCCTCGATGTCGGAGGGCACCGGCAACAGCGCCTTGTAGCGCCAGATGTTCGGCGGGCCGGCCTCGATCTCGGCGCGGGTGACCAGTGGGAAGTCGTAGGCGACCTCGAGCGGGCCGAAGCACTCCGGACACGCGTAGTGCGGCCCGAGGGCGACGAGGTGGCCGCACTCGCGGCAGGACAGCGAGGTGGCGTTGCCGAACGCGCCCTCGCGGGTGCCCGACGTGGTCGAGGGGGTCAGGACCGAGGTGCTCAAGGAGGGCCTCCTTCTCATCTTCCCCGCGGCCGACTCTCGTCGCGGGACGGAATTAGCACCGTGGCCGCGGTCCCCGTGGAGCTGGTGCCGTAACGGTGGGCACCGGAGGTCGCGCGGCGGGTTGCCGGGGCTTCGTCGGGCCGTGTCCCTCTGCCCCTCTCGATGAGCGGTTCCAACTCTAGGGAGGCGTCTCAGAATGTGCACATCGGCTCCACCATCCGAGACGGTGGTGTCTCGCGGCACAATCCTCGCCATGGCGTGGTGGCGGGTCCGGCAGGTGCTCAACGGTGTCAACGGCAGCACCCTGGTCGGCCTCGCGGTCGGGGCGGCGGGCCGCTGCTCGTTCCGTCGAGGCCCGCGCGGCCTGGTGGTCGCCACCGGCTACCGGCTCCCCCAGCCGCGGGTCCCGGCGTTCACGGTCGGCAACGTGATCCTGACCCCGCACGACCTGGCCTGGCTCGAGTCCCGGCCGCGGCTGCTCGCGCACGAGGAGCGGCACGCCTCGCAGTACGTGGCGTGCCTGGGCCTGCCGATGCTGCCGCTGTACGCCGCGGCCTCCGGCTGGTCCTACCTGCGCGGCGGCGACTTCGGTGTGCACAACCCTTTCGAGCGGGCGGCCGGTCTCGTGGACGGCGGCTACCCGCTGGTCAGCGCGCGGGCACGCCGTCGTACCGCTTGGGACGCGTGACCCCCGGACCGTGCGGGTCCGGGGGTCATCGCGGGATGGCGCGCTGCTGCTACTGACGGAGCAGCGCCAGGATCCCGTTGAGGATCTGCGTCACCGGGGTGAGCAGGCCGGCCAAGCCGGCCAAGCCGGTCGAGTCGAGGAGCCCGGCCACCGCGCAGAGCAGGTTGCCCAGCAGGTTGCCGGCTCCCGACTCCGCGATGATGTTGAGCACCACGCGGTCGAGGTGCACCTGGAGCCCGAGCAGGTCGAGGTCCAGCGGCCCCAGGACGAGCCGCAGGATGTCGCAGGTCGCCGCCCGACCGTCGCGCAGCAGGGGCAGCGGCAGCCCGCCCGCGGTGGCCACCGGCAGCTCCACCCGCTGGGAGAAGTCGTCGACGACACTGCCGTTGCCGCGGACCAGCTCGCCCTGGAGCTTGCCGACTGCCACCAGCTGGGTGCCGACGGCCTTGAAGCGCCTGGGCTTGAAGACCGCGTCCACGGTGCCGTTCTGCCCGAACGTGCCGATCACGCGCGACTTGACCTTGCCGAACTCGTTGTCGAACACCGGAGCGCGCGCGGCCTGCGCCGCCTGGGTGCTCGTCCCCGTCTGCGACGGCACCGCCTGCGCCGTGGTCGCGACCAAGCTCAGCAGCATCGCCAGGACGATCCCGACCGCAGGTGCCCGCAGCCGGCTCCAGTCCCCGGATTGCTCCCTCATGTGAAACTCCCTCTCCCCCAGGGACCCGATGCCCCCGGCTTCTGCTGCCGTGCCCATCGCGCGCGGCAACATGCAGCGATCTGTACATTCCCGGGGTATGTGAGGTACTGGTGGGCTAAGCCAAGGATGCGGCCCGGCCGGCGCTCTCGGCGAAGCCGCGGAGCAGCGCGAGCACACCTTCGGGCCCCGGCACGACGATGTCCGTGACCTCGGCCAGCGCCTGCTGCGCCTCGCCCTCGGTGGAGCCGGAGCAGACGAGCAGCGTCGGCAGCCCCTGGGCCCGGAGGGTACGGGCGGCCTGGAACGCCTCGAGGTCGCCGAGGTCGTCGCCGGCGAACAGCACGCCGCCGGCATCGGTGGCCGCGACGACATCACGCAGCGCGCGGCCCTTGTCCATGCCGGGAGCGCGGACCTCGAGAACGTACTTCCCCGGCTCGAGCCCGAGACCGTGCCGTTCGGCCGCGTCGGCGAGCCGCGGCGCGAGCCGGGCGAACGCGACGGCGGGCTCGTCCAGACGCCGGGTGTGCACCGCTAGGGCGAGACCCTTGTCCTCGACGTAGGCGTCGGCCGCGTCCTCCGCCGCCAGCAGCCCGGGCAGCTCCTCGGCGAAGGCGGCCAGCCCCGCCGGGACCGCCGGGCTGGTGAACTCCCGGGATGTGGAGTCCCAGTGCTCGTGGCCGTACTGCCCGCGGACCAGCAGCCGCGCCCCGGTCGGCAGCGCGTCGGCGACCTCGTCGAGCCGGCCGAGCGCGACCACCTGGCGGGCCGGCCGGCCGGTGACCAGGGCGACGGCGCGGACCCGTGCGGCGACCGCGGCCAGCACCGCGGGACCTTCCGGGTGGATCACGGCCCGGGTCGGGTCCGCAACGATCGGGGAGAGGGTGCCGTCGAAGTCGAGCCCGACCACGGTCTCGCTCGCCACGCCGACCAGGGCGTCGTAGCGGTGGCGCGCCTCGGCCGAGAAGGACTCCATGCGGCCAGCCAACCAGGTCTCGACGGGCTCGACCACCGAGGACGGCTCGACCACCGAGGAAGCCGGCTCGACCACGAAGGTCAGCCGGTGAGGATCACCGTGAGCCGGTCGAACTTCATCGGGGCGATCGCCGGCCGCAGCCGGTTGATCCCGAGGTCGCGGCCGAGCAGCCGGGCCTGGGCCTCCAGCCGCGGCGGGAAGTACACCGTGCTCGCGGGGATGGTGCCGTACCAGTTGTCGGAGCCGACCACCTGCCAGCCCGCGGCGCCGGCTCGGCCGGCGACCTGGCCGGCCAGGCCGGAGATGCCGGAGTTGTTGTAGACCTCGACGTAGGTGCGGGCGCGGCGGATCACCGGCTTCTGCTGCTGCGGCTTCTTCGTCTTCTTCGTCTTGTCGACGGCCGGCTCGGGAGCCGTGCTGGTCGGTGTCGGGCTGGGGGTCGCGGTCACCGGGCGGGCGGTGTCGGCCGGAGCCGGGTCGCCGCCGGTGAACAGGAACGCCGCCCCGGCGACCAGCACCACCCCGGCGGAGACCAGCGCAAGGGGTGAGGACAGCGCGATCCCGCGCTCGTCGGAGCGGGCCAGTCGAGACACGGAGATCTCAGACCTCGAAGCCGAGGCGGCGGGCCGACCGGGCGCGCTGCCGGGCGGCGCGCAGGCGGCGCAGCCGGCGGACCAGCAGCGGGTCGAAGGCCAGCGACTCGGGACGGTCGATGAGCGCGTTGAGGACCTGGTAGTAGCGGGTCGACGACATGTCGAACTTCTCGCGGACCGCCTGCTCCTTGGCGCCGGCGTACTTCCACCACTGGCGCTCGAAGTTCAGGATCTCCCGGTCGCGCTCCGACAGGGCGATGAGCTGTTCGTCGGTGCTGGCGGCGACCTCGTGCGCGTTCGCGGCGTCCATGTCTTCGCTCCCCGGCTCGTGTCCCTACTGCCCGGTCCCGGGCTCCACGGGTGGCTCCGTGTCGGTGTCATCGTAGGCGACGAAACACAACGATGTCATTTGCTCCGCGCGTTTCGCGCCACAATGCTGAGATGGCGCCGACGACCGTACCCACCCGACTGCCCAACGACCTTCCGCCCCCGGCCGTCACGCCCGGCCCGGTGCGAGCCACGCCACTCCCGGCCGACCGGCCGGTGCGCTGGGGCATCCTCGCCACGGGCCGGATCGCCCGCTCGTTCGCGACCGCCCTCGCGCTGCTGCCGGACGCCGAGATCGCCGCCGTCGGCGCCCGCCGGCTGGCCGCGGCCGAGGAGTTCGCGGCGGCGTACGGGGCCCGGCGGGCCCATGGCGGCTACGCCTCGCTGGTGGCCGACCCGGACGTCGACGTCGTCTACGTCGCGTCCCCGCACTCCCTGCACCGGGAGCACGTGCTGATGGCATTCGACGCGGGCAAGGCGGTGCTGTGCGAGAAGGCGCTGACCCTGACCGGTGACGAGGCAGCCGAGCTGGTCTCCGAGTCCCGGCGGCGGGGGCTGTTCCTGATGGAGGCGATGTGGATGCGCTGCAACCCGGTCATCCGCCGGGTCCAGCAGCTGCTCGCCACCGGCGACCTCGGCCAGGTCACGCAGGTGCGCGCCGACCTCGGGTGGTACGTCGAGGCGCCGCCCACCGACCGGCTGCTGGACCCGATGCTGGGCGGCGGCGCGCTGCTCGACATGGGCGTCTACACGCTGGCGTTCGCGCACCTGTTCCTCGGCGAGCCGGACGCCCTGGCGGCGGTCGCCGGGCTCGGCGACTCGGGGATCGACCTCAACGTCGCGATGTCGCTCGGCTACGCGTCGGGCGCGGTCGCCTCCCTGACCGCCTCGATGACCGGCGCCACCCCCCGCACCGGGTCGATCGCCACCGAGCGCGGCCGCTTCGACCTCGCCGACTCCTTCCACCACCCGGTCCGAGCCACCTGGACCAGCGATGAGGTCACCGAGACGGTCGAGGCGCCGCTGCTCGGCAACGGTTTGGCGCACGAGGCGAAGGAGGTGATGCGGTGCCTGCGGGCGGGCGAGACCGAGAGCCCGCTGGTGCCGCTCGACGAGAGCGTGGCGATCATGCGGCAGATGGACCGGATCCGCAGGGAGATCGGAGTCACCTACGCCGCGGACCGTCAGGACTGATTCGAGCCACTGTGGCTAAGTTGAAGGGGTGAGCCCGAAACACCAGTCCGACCTCGTCATCGTCGCCAACCGGCTGCCCGTCGACCGGGTGGTCAACGACGACGGGTCGGTCGACTGGCGGCGGTCCCCGGGCGGGCTGGTCACCGCGATCGAGCCCGTGATGCGGGCCAACGACGGCGTCTGGATCGGCTGGTCGGGCGGCACCGACGACGAGGAGGAGCCTTTCGAGGACGAAGGGCTGTTCCTCGCCCCCGTCCCGCTGTCGGCCCAGGAGGTCCGGGAGTTCTACGAGGGTTTCTCCAACGCGACGCTCTGGCCGCTCTACCACGACGTCGTCGCGAAGCCGGAGTTCCACCGCGAGTGGTGGGAGTCCTATGTGGCGGTCAACCGCCGCTTCGCCGCCCGTGCCGCGGAGCTGGCCGCCGAGGGCGCCACCGTGTGGGTGCACGACTACCAGCTCCAGCTGGTGCCCGCGATGCTGCGCGAGGCCCGGCCCGACCTGACCATCGGGTTCTTCCTGCACATCCCGTTCCCGCCCGCCGAGCTGTTCCAGCAGATGCCGTGGCGGCGGCAGATCCTCGAGGGCCTGCTCGGTGCCGACCTGGTCGGCTTCCAGCGCCCCAACAACGCGCAGAACTTCGTGCGGCTGGTGCGGCAGCGGGTCGGCCACAAGACCCATCGCGATCTGGTCTACCTGCCCGACGGCCGGACCGTGCAGGCCGCGGCGTTCCCGATCTCGATCGACTCCAAGGGTCTGGAGAAGCTGGCCCGCTCCGCCTCGGTGGAGGCGCGTGCCAAGGAGATCCGCGAGCAGCTCGGCAACCCGCGGCACCTCCTCCTCGGCGTCGACCGGCTCGACTACACCAAGGGCATCTACAGCCGGCTCCGGGCGTTCGGCGAGCTGCTCGTCGAAGAGCGGCTCTCCCTCGAGGAGGCGGTCTTCGTGCAGGTGGCGACCCCGTCGCGCGAGCGGGTCGAGCAGTACCGCCGGCTGCGCGACGACATCGACCGCCTGGTCGGCCGGCTCAATGGCGACCTGGGCCGGATCGGCCGCCCGGCGATCTCCTACCTGCACTCGTCGTACCCCCGCGAGGAGATGGCCGCGCTGTTCCGGGCCGCCGACGTCTGCGTGGTCACCCCGCTGGCCGACGGGATGAACCTGGTCGCGAAGGAGTACGTCGCCTGCCGCTACGAGGGGGACGGCGCGCTCGTGCTCTCGGAGTTCGCGGGTGCGGCCGGCGAGCTGCGGCAGGCGTTCATGGTCAACCCCTACGACATCAACGGGATGAAGGACGCGATCATGACCGCCGTGCACGCGCCGCCCGCGGAGCGCTCCAAGCGGATGAAGGCCATGCGTCGGACGGTTGCCGAGCACGACGTGACCGACTGGGCCGAGCGGTACCTCGACGCGCTGGCCGACGTGCGCCCCGAGCACCACAAGCAGGTCAAACCGGCCCGGCTGAGCTGACCGTGCCGCATCGCCTGGGGCGGCTTCCGCCGCCGCCGGACCTGAAGGCGCCTCCACGCGAGCTGGTCGCCGCACTGCGCACCCACCTCACCGAGGCCGACGCGGCCGGCCGCTGCGCGGACCTGCTGACCGGGGCGGACCCGGCCGGCCATGCGGACCTGCTGCCCTACCTGGCCGGCCGGCCCGGCGCGGCGTACCCCGCCGACGGGTGGGGGGAGCACTGGCCGCGGGTCTGGGGCGCCCGCGGTCTGCTGTACCTGTGGGACGACTCGGCCACCGACGCGGTGCTGGCCGGCCTGCGTGACGACGCCTGGCGGGTGGCGGAGATGTGCCTGAAGGTGTGCGCGCTGCGTGACCTGCCCGCGGGTGACGACGCCGTCCGGCTCGCGCGGCACGAGCTGCCGCGGGTGCGGACGGCGGCCGCGCGGGCGCTCGGCGAGGCCGGCGACGTCGAGCACGTCACGGCCGTCGAGGACCTGGTCGACGACGGTTCCGAGGAGGTGCGCCGTGCGGCGCACCGGGCGCTCGAGAGGATGCGTGCCCGGCTCGACCTGTCCTGAGCGAGTGCCCATGTGGTCGAGATCGCGCCGTCGCGGGGTCCGGGGTGAGGTGACCCACTGGTAACTTCTCCTGCCATGGATCTGATCCCCAAGCCGGACCAGATCGTCTCCGCAGCCGCGAACGTCGCCCACAAGATGTTGTACGGCGGCCTGGCCGATCTGCGTCCCATGCCGCGCACGCTCATCGACGAGGGCACCCTGCGCGAGGTCTACCACTACCGCCCGCGCGGCACCGTCCGCGAGCACGGCGACCCGGTGCTGCTGGTGACCCCGCTGGCCGCGCCCGCGCTCTGCTTCGACCTCCGCCGTGGTTGCTCGGTGGTGGAGCACTTCGTGACGGCGGGACGTCCGACGTACCTCGTGGAGTACGGCGAGGTGTCGTTCGCGAACCGCAACCTCGGCATGGAGCACTGGGTCGACGAAGTGGTCCCGACCGCGATCCGCGAGGTCAGCGCGCACGCCGGCGGCCGCCCGGTGCACGTGGTCGGCTGGAGCCTGGGCGGGATCTTCGCGCTGCTCACCGCCGCCGACCAGCCCGACCTCCCGATCGCGTCGCTCACCACGGTCGGCGCCCCTGTCGATGTCACCCAGGTCCCGATGGTCGCGCCGATCCGGCCGTTCCTGGGTCTCGCCGGTGAACGGGCGGGCCTGGTCACCCAGGCCTACCGACTGCTCGGCGGTGCACCGAAGCCGCTGGTCCGCCGGGCCTTCCAGCTCACCAGCTTCAACAAGCTGGTGACCAAGCCGATCGCCATCGCGGCGAAGCTCGACGACGCGGACTTCCTGGCCCAGGTCGAGGCCGTCGACCGGTTCACCGCGAACATGATCGCCTACCCCGGCCGCACGTTCGGGCAGCTCTACCACCGCATTCTCAAGGGCAACCAGCTCGCCTCCGGCACCGTGACGATGGACGACCGGGAGATCTCGCTCGCCGACCTGCGCGCGCCGCTGCTCGCGTTCGGCGGCGCCTCCGACGGGATCGCGCCGGTCGGGTCGGTCCAGCCGATCGTCGACCTGGCGACCGGTGCGGCTGAGCTTCGCTTCGAGGTCGTCCCCGGCGGCCACCTCGGCATGCTCACCGGCCGCGCGGCCCGGTCCACCACCTGGCGGATCCTCGACGAGTGGATCGCCGGGCACGCGACCCCCGAGGTGCCGGTGCGCCCGCAGTCCGGCAAGGCCACCCGCAAGGCGCCGGCACCGAAGCGGAGCGCCGACGCGATCGGCTCCAACCCCGCCCGTCGCTACGGCTCCGCGTCGAGCCGGAGCCTTGCCGCGAAGAAGTAGCCTCGACCGGGTCCACCCCGCGTGAGGTGCACGAACACCGGTCCGCTCGTCGAAGGAGGAGGTACGCCGATGCGCCGCGCCCTCGCCGCCGTCGCGTGCCTCGCCGCCCTCGTGTCCTGCACCGGCTCCCCCGGCGCCGCACCCGAGCCCGGGGCGGACCCGGCACCGTCGGGCCCGACGGCGACCGAGACGAGGGATCCGCTCGACGTGCTCGCCGGCGGGCGGTACGTCGCGCTGGGAGACTCCTTCACCGCCGCGCCGTTGGTGCCGGTGACGCGCATCGCGCGGGGCTGCTTCCGCTCCGACGCCAACTACCCGTCGCTGCTGGCCGAGTCGCTGCACCTGCGGCTGCGGGACGTGTCGTGCTCCGGGGCGACCACCCGGCACCTCGTCCGACGGCAGCCGACGGTGCAGGGCTCGGGGGTCGGCCCGCAGCTGCGCGCTGTGGACGAGCGTGCCGACCTGGTGACGCTGGGGATCGGCGGCAACGACCTCGGCCTGTTCGGGCGACTGCTGCGCGCCTGCCTCGACGTACGCGCAGCCGACCCCGACGGGGCGCCGTGCGCGGAGTCCGACATCGGTCAGCGCATGCTCGCCCAGGCGCCGACCATCGGCGCACACGTG
>NZ_DASSCL010000070.1:0-9408 GCF_035697785.1 Nocardioides sp. | reverse complement strand
GGTGGCCCCCGAGCGACGCGGCGAGGGGCTCGCCACCGCCGGCATGGCCGCGGTGGTCAGGCTGGCGCTGGCGGACGTGGCGCCGGTCGTCTCCCTCTACGTCAACGAACACAACCTGGCGGCCCGGCGGGTCTACGACGCGGTCGGCTTCAGCCAGACCGCCGAGTTCACCACGGTTATGTTCTGACATGGCCCGCCCACCCGCCGTCGAGGTCGCGCCCCAGGTGTGGCGGATCCCCACGGTCGGCCGCAACCTCGTGAACTCGTTCGCGTTCGTCGACGACGACGGCAGCGTCACCCTCGTCGACTGCGGAGTGGCCAAGGCGCCGCCGCGGATCGTCGCGGGGCTGGCGGCGATCGGCAAGCGGCCCGCAGACGTCACCCGGATCCTGCTCACGCACGTGCACCCCGACCACGCAGGTGGCGCCGCCGAGCTGTCCCGCCAGACCGGTGCCGACGTCTGGCTGCACGAGGGCGACCACCCCTCCGCGACCGCCGGCACCATCGTGCAGAAGCCCGACCAGCGGTTCCTGCTCGGCCGCCTCTTCGCGCGACTGCCCGACCCGCACTTCGAGCCGTTCCGGCCCGGGCCGCTGCTGAACGACGGCGACGTGCTGCCGGTGGCCGGCGGTCTGCGCGTCGTGCACACCCCCGGGCACTCGCCGGGCCACGTCTCCCTCCTCCATGAGCCGACGCGGACCCTGGTCACCGGTGACGCGATGTTCAACTTCGGCTTCCGGGGGCTGAGCCTGTCGCCGAAGTTCCTGTGCGCCGACTTCGCGCTGACCCGGCAGACCGTGCACCGGCTCGGCGAGCTGGAGTACGACGTCGCCGCGTTCACGCACGGACCCGAGATGACCGAGCGGCCGCGGGAGCGGATCCGCGGCTTCCTGTCCCGCCTCGGTCGCGAGGCATAACTGGTTCGCGACGGCCCGAACCCGACGGTTAGCCTTGCGCTCATGATCCTGCGGATGTCCACCCTGTTCGTGCGCACGCTGCGCGAGGACCCCGCGGACGCAGAGGTGCCGAGCCACCGGCTGCTCGTCCGTGCGGGCTACATCCGGCGTGCCGCGCCGGGCATCTACTCGTGGCTGCCTCTCGGTCTCCGGGTGCTGCGCAACATCGAGGCCATCGTCCGCGAGGAGATGGACGCCATGGGGGCACAGGAGCTCCAGTTCCCCGCCCTGCTGCCGCGCGAGCCCTACGAGGCCTCCGGCCGTTGGACCGAGTACGGCGACGCCCTCTTCCGACTCCAGGACCGCAAGGGCGCCGACTACCTGCTCGGCCCCACCCACGAGGAGCTGTTCACGCTCGTCGTCAAGGACCTCTACTCGTCGTACAAGGACCTCCCGGTCTGGCTCTACCAGATCCAGACGAAGTACCGCGACGAGGCGCGTCCTCGCGCCGGCCTGCTGCGCGGTCGCGAGTTCGTCATGAAGGACTCCTACTCCTTCGACACCACCGACGAGGGTCTCGACAAGTCGTACGCCGCTCACCGCGAGGCCTACGTGCGCACCTTCGACCGCCTCGGGTTCGACTACGTCGTGGTCAAGGCGACCTCGGGCGCGATGGGTGGGTCCAAGTCGGAGGAGTTCCTCGCGACCGCCGCCAACGGCGAGGACACCTACGTCCGCTGCACGCGGTGCGACTACGCCGCGAACGTCGAGGCCGTCGAGGTGCGTGCCCCACAGCCCGTGTCGTACGACGGGGTGCCCGAGGCACACGCCGAGCAGACCCCGGACACCCCCACCATCGAGACGCTCGTCGACCACCTCAACGAGAAGTTCCCGCGCGAGGACCGGCCCTGGCACGCCGGCGACACGCTGAAGAACGTCCTGGTCGTGCTCAAGCACCCCGACGGCACCCGCGAGCCGCTGGCGATCGGGCTGCCCGGCGACCGCGAGGTCGACGAGAAGCGGCTCGGCGGCCAGCTCGAGCCCACGGAGGTCGAGGCCTTCGCCGAGCAGGACTTCGCCGCGCACCCGGTGCTGGCCAAGGGCTACATCGGCCCCGGCGTGCTCGGGGAGAAGAACGCCTCCAGGATCCGCTACGTCGTCGACCCCCGCGTCGTCGAGGGCACCCGCTGGGTGACCGGCGCCGACGTCGACGGCAGCCACGTCATCGACCTCGTCGCGGGCCGGGACTTCACGCCCGACGGCACCATCGAGGCCGCGGAGGTGCGCGACGGCGACCCCTGCCCGAACTGTGAGGCGGGCACCCTCGAGACCGCGCGCGGCATCGAGATGGGGCACATCTTCCAGCTCGGCCGCAAGTACGCCGACGCGCTCGACCTGCGCGTGCTCGACGAGAACGGCAAGCTCGTCACGGTGACGATGGGCTCCTACGGCATCGGCGTCTCGCGCGCCGTGGCGGCGATCGCGGAGAACACCCACGACGAGCTCGGCCTGGTCTGGCCGCGCGAGGTGGCGCCAGCCGACGTGCACCTGGTGGCCACCGGCAAGGACGACGCGGTCTACGAGGCCGCCCGACAGCTGGCCGACACCCTGCACGCAGAGGGCCTGACGGTGCTCTACGACGACCGGCCCAAGGTCTCACCCGGGGTGAAGTTCAAGGACGCCGAGCTGCTCGGTGTCCCGACGATCGCTGTCGTCGGCAAGGGCCTCGTCGACGGTGTCGTCGAGGTGAAGGACCGGGCGACGGGGGAGCGGGAGAACGTCGCGGTCGACGCGGTCGCCGAGCACCTGCTCCGGGTCGTCCGTGGCTGACCCAGCCGTCGACGCGGTCATCTTCGACTGGGGCGGCACCCTCACGCCGTGGCACACGGTGGACTTCGAGCAGGAGGCGCTGGCGCTGGCCCAGGCGGTGACCGGGGTCTCGACCACCGAGATCGCCGAAGCGGCCGAGGCGCTCCGCGCGGCCGGCGACGCGGTGTGGGCGCGCAGCCGCGACCACCACAGCAGCGCCACCGTCGCCGACGTCTTCGGTGAGGCCGGGCTCGCGCACGACGAGTCGCTGCTCACGGCGTACCGCGACTTCTGGGCGCCGCACACGCACACCGACCCCGACGTGCTCCCGCTCTTCGAGGCGCTCCGCTCCGACGGCGTCCGGGTGGGGGTGCTGTCCAACACGGTCTGGCCGCGGGCGTGGCACGAGGAGTTCTTCGACCGTGACGGTGTGCTGCACCTGATCGACGGCGCCGTCTACACCAGCGAGATCCCGTGGACCAAGCCGGCACCGGAGGCGTTCCTCGCGGCGATGAAGGCGGTCCGGGTCGACGACCCGGCGACATGCGTCTTCGTCGGTGACCGGCTCTTCGACGACATCTGGGGCGCGGGCAACGCGGGCATGCGCACCGTGCACGTCCCGCACAGCGACATTCCCGGCGCCCAGCTCGGGCACTCCGTGGGCGAACCGGACGCCGTGGTCCAGCGGCTGTCGGACGTGTACGACGTCGTCTCGCGCTGGCGCGGCTGACCGGTCCGACCCGGGTCCTGCACGATTCGGAACCTGCGCAAACCTGCACGAACTGGCGGCCCGAGAGGTCTTCCGTGGTCGCTGTCCCCGCGGGCAGGATCAGCGCGTCCCGGGCAGGTGTCCCGGGAGCTCTCGGACAGACAGGACAGGACATGATCCGTTTCCGTTACCGCACCGCAGCCATGGCCGGCGCCACCATGCTGGCCCTGGCGGGTGCGACCGTCCCCGCCCAGGCGGCAGTCCCCGCCGCCGACCGTGCACCGGCGTGCTTCGACCCCCAGGACGTCGGCGCCGGGAGTGCCGCCGCACGAGGTGGCTTCGCCGACCGCGACCACCGCGACATCACGCCGGCACAGCAGCGGGCCATCGAGGCGCGCACCGCGAAGATCCTCGGCGCCAAGGGCAAGCCCGGCGGCGGTGGCTCCGGCGCGGCACAGGCCGGCAACATCCCGGTCTACGTCCACGTGATGGCAGCCGCCGACGGGACCGGAGACGTCACCGACAGCCAGATCGCCCAGCAGGTCACGGTGCTCAACCGGACCTACGGCGGCCAGGAGTCCGGATCGGCCTCGAACACCGGCTTCACGTTCACCCTCGCCGGCGTCGACCGTCACTACAACAACCAGTGGCACGCCGACAGGCAGAGCTCGACCTACCGGTCCCAGACCCGCCAGGGCGGCGCGAACGCCCTGAACATCTGGCTCGTCGACTTCGCGTACCTGGGGATCGCGACCTTCCCCTGGGACTACAGCAGAAGCGGCAGCATCGACGGCATCCGGGTGCACTACGACTCGCTTCCGGGCGGCGGCATCGCCAACTACAACCTCGGCGAGACGGCCACCCACGAGGCCGGCCACTGGCTGGGGCTCTACCACACGTTCCAGGGCGGCTGCACGAGCACCAACGACGAGGTGGGTGACACCCCTGCCCAGAGCTCGGCGACCAACGGCTGCCCGACCGGGCGCGACTCCTGCTCGCTGCCGGGGCTGGACCCGATCCACAACTACATGGACTACTCCTACGACTCCTGCTACACGGAGTTCACCGCCGGCCAGACCGCCCGGATGCAGCAGATGTTCGGCGCCTACCGCGCCTGACGCAGGGTCGTAACGGGCGAAGCGGGAAGAAAAATCTCCCGGGCTACCCGAGGCATGGGTCGTTGGTACTAGTACCGGTCTAGTACCAACGATTCCCCCTCTGACCCCTCGCTTTGGGGGTTGTGCCGCTGACCGGCGCCGGATTTTTCCCAGACGATTGGCTGCCAAACCTGTACCAAAGTGCACGGCGTGGCCAATGTTGGAACGCGGCCGCGGGTGGGCACTATCGGGGCGTCCGGAGGGTTCCGGACACCTCGAAAGGTGCCAGACATGTCCGGACCCGGCCTCGCAGCGAAGGCGCTGGTGACAGCGACCCTCGTCGTGGTCGGATCTGCTCTGCCCACCCAGACCGCGGCGGCCCGACCCCCGGTCGGCGACGGCTCCACCTGTGTGCAGCCGAAGCCGGTGCCGGCGGATGCGTCCGCCGCCCGCACCCGCGGTGATCGGGGGCCCGACCACCAGGTGCTCAGCGCTGCGGAGCGGGCCGACGTCGCGCGACGCACGGCGCGGATCCTGGCCCAGAAGAACCAGTCGCTCGACCGGCGCGCCAAGCGTCGCGCGCCGGGCACCATCCCCGTCTACGTCCACGTGATGACGGCCAAGGACGGCACCGGCAGCGTCACCAGGTCCCGGGTCGACCGGCAGATCGACGTGCTCAACGCGGCGTTCAGCGGCGCCGAGTCGCCCGGGGTCGCGGCCGACACCGGGTTCCGCTTCGTGCTCGCCGACCTCGAGCGCCACGTCGACAACGCGTGGCACAGCGACCGCCAGCACACCACCTACCGGGCGAAGACCAGGCGCGGCGGGGTCGCCGCCCTCAACGTGTGGCTCGTCGACTCCAGCGACCTGGGCGTCGCGACGTTCCCGTGGGAGTACGCCGCCAACCCGAAGATCGACGGCGTCCGGGTGCACTACGACTCGCTGCCCGGTCGCGGGATCACCAACTACAGCCTGGGCAAGACCCTCGTGCACGAGGCGGGGCACTGGCTCGGGCTCTACCACACGTTCCAGGGCGGCTGCACCGACCTGAACGACGAGGTCACGGACACCGTGGCGCAGGGCGGCCCGACGAAGGGCTGCCCGGTCGTCCAGGACACCTGCGCACTCCCGGGCTCCGACCCCGTGCACAACTACATGGACTACTCCTACGACGCCTGCTACTCCGAGTTCACCCCGGGCCAGGCGCAGCGGATGCAGCAGATGGCCCTCGCCTACCGGAGCTGACTCGTCTGGTTTGGGCGGTTTCCGGCCGAGACACGCGGATTTGTTCCCCCACGAAAGTACTTCTCACCGGACGATTCCGGCACCAGGATCTACCTGCCGGCGCAGCCGCCCGGCTCCCTCGATCCTGGAGAACCAACGATGACCCGACTCCGAGGTGCCGCGACCGCTGCTGCGGTCGTCCTCACGCTGGCCGCGACCGTCGCGCCGGCCCAGGCCGCCGAACCCGTCGCCGACCGGGCCCCGGCGGGCTGCGTGCAGCCGACCCCGGCCGGCGCCGGTGCCAAGGGTGGCCGGGCGGGCGAGGTGCAGGACCATCGGGGCATCTCCGCCGCCGAGCAGCGGGCGATCGAGGAGCGCACCACGGCGATCCTGCGCGCCAAGGGCGCGAGCCGAGCCGCTGCCGCGGTCGCTGTGCCGGTGTACGTCCACGTCATGGCGGCGGCCGACGGGACCGGGGACGTCACCGACAAGCAGATCCGCGACCAGGTCGCCGTGCTCAACACCACCTTCGCCGGGCGCGAGTCGAGCGCCGCCACGAACACCGGATTCACGTTCACGCTCGCCGGGGTCGACCGCTTCTACGACGACAAGTGGCACAACGACCAGCAGAGCAACCAGTACCGACGACTCACCCGCCAGGGCGGACCGGAGGCGCTGAACATCTGGCTGGTCGAGTTCCCGTACCTTGGCATCGCCACGTTCCCGTGGGACTACGGCAGCCAGGGCGACATCGACGGCATCCGGGTGCTGTGGAGCAGCCTGCCCGGCGGCTCGGAGACCAACTACAACCTCGGCGAGACCGCGACGCACGAGGCCGGGCACTGGTTCGGTCTCTTCCACGTGTTCCAGGGCGGCTGCAAGGAGTCACAGGGTGGCGACGGGGTGGCCGACACCCCGGCCCAGAGCGTGGCGACCAACGGCTGCCCCGAGGGCCAGGACTCCTGCCCGTCGGAGGGCCTGGACTCGATCCACAACTACATGGACTACAGCTACGACGCCTGCTACAACCAGTTCACCCTGGGCCAGTCGACCCGGATGAGCGAGATGTGGGCCGCCTACCGCGCGTGACCGGCCACTACAGCTCGGGCACGCCCGGGAAGGGAGCGGGCTCCGCGCCGAACGTGAGGCCGCGGACCGCCGCGTCGGTGAGTGCGTCGATCGCCCACTGCCGGTTGGCCCGGGCGGTGCTTCCGACCGCCGCGGCGTACACCTCCGCACACCGCTCCTCGATCTCCGCGGCCGCCCGTCGGCACTGTTGCGGCGTCCGCGCCGGGTTCGGCAGCTCGTAGCTCACCTCGGACCCGACCGGCGTCGCGTCGACGGCTCGCAGCATCGCGATGACCTGGTCGCGGCGGCCCCGGTGCAGGTCGTACGCCGTGCGCAGCGCGGCGGCCAGGTCCGGCTGGGCGGACGCCGACACCCGGCCGCCGAGCACGCCGTACACGTAGACCGCGGCGTGCTCACCGGCCAGCGTCGTCTGCAACGCCTCCTCGGGGGTCATCGCGCCCCTCCCGCCGGGACCGTGGCGGCGCGGAGCACGACCGCCTGCTGGGCCGCCGAGGAGGCCATGCTGGCCAGCACCCGGGCGAAGGCGCCGGACTCGGCGGCGAACGCGCTCCGCTTGTCGACCAGTGCCAGCTCGTCCTCCCGCCGCGCGATCGCACGCACGGCGCGCGCCGCGTCATCGGGCACGCGCACCCGGCCCGGAGCGGTCGGTGCGGGCGACGGCGAAGCCGACTCCGGCGCGGCGTCCTCCAGCAGCGTGACGTGGGCGGCGTGCGCCGCGCGGGCGTCGGCGAGCACCCGCTCCAACCGTGGGTGCCGGGCCAGGGTGGCGTCGATCAGGTCGAGCAGCTCCTGCTCGTCGGTGACCACGGTGGCGGCCAGTGTCACGTCGGGCAGCGGCTCGGCCGCGCGCTCCCGGGATCGCCCACCGGCCTCCGGGTCGACCGGGTCGGGGGTGCACGCGGTGCCCACCGCGACCGTCCCGACTGCGGCCACCAGGGCGGCACGCCGGGAGAGGGCCGGGGAGTGGGGGACGTTCACCGGACGACTCTATCGAGGCCGGAGCCGGCGCCCTTCAGCGCCATTGGCAAGGGTTCGCCACCGTGCCCTAGGGTTGGGAGCACCACAACAGCAAAGCAGGAAGGATGCCCGTGAGCACTGATCAGACCCGGGACCGACTTGCAGGGGTTCTCACCGACCCGCTCAGTGCTGTGGGCCTCGACCTCGAGGCGCTCGAGCTCACGCCCGCCGGCAAGCGCCGGCTGCTGCGCGTGGCCGTCGACAAGGACGGCGGCGTCACCCTCGACGACATCGCCGAGGCGACCAAGGAGGTCTCCCGGCTGCTCGACGAGTCCGACGTGATGGGCGTCCAGCCCTACACCCTCGAGGTCACCTCGCCCGGTGTCGACCGCCCGCTCACCCACCCCCGGCACTGGCGGCGCAACAAGGGCCGCCTCGTCAAGGTGAAGTGTCGTGACGGCAGCACGGTCACCGGCCGGATCGCCGGCAACGACGACGACGCGGCCTCGCTCGACGTGGACGGCACCGAGCGGCGGGTCGCCTTCGCCGACGTCGCGAAGGCCAAGGTCCAGATCGAGCTCAACCGCCGGGAGGTTTGACATGGACATCGACCTGACTGTGCTCCGCGCCCTCGAGCGGGAGAAGGAGATCTCCTTCGACATCCTCGTCGAGGCGCTCGAGCAGGCCCTGCTCACCGCTTACCACAAGACCCCCGGTGCGGTGGAGAAGGCCCGGGTCGTGCTGGACCGCAAGTCTGGCCACGTCACCGTGCTCGCGGCCGAGACCGACGAGGAGGGCAACGTCGTCGCGGAGTACGACGACACGCCCGAGGGCTTCGGCCGGATCGCGGCGACCACCGCCAAGCAGGTGATCCTGCAGCGGCTCCGCGACGCCGAGGACGACGTGAAGTTCGGTGAGTTCTCCGGCAAGGAGGGCGACATCATCTCCGGCGTGATCCAGCAGGGCCGCGACCCCAACGACGTGATGGTCGACCTCGGACGGCTCGAGGCGCTGCTGCCGATGGCCGAGCGGGTGCCGGGGGAGACCTACGCTCACGGCGAGCGGATCAAGTGCCTCGTGGTGAGCGTGCGCAAGGGCATGCGCGGCCCGCAGGTGATGCTCTCGCGGACCCACCCCAGCCTGGTCAAGAAGCTGTTCGCGCTGGAGGTCCCGGAGATCGCCGACGGCACCGTCGAGATCACCGCGATCGCCCGCGAGGCCGGCCACCGGACCAAGATCGCGGTCCGGTCCAACGTCCCGGGCGTCAACGCCAAGGGCTCGTGCATCGGGCCGATGGGCCAGCGGGTGCGCAACGTGATGAACGAGCTGCACGGCGAGAAGATCGACATCGTGGACTGGTCGGAAGACCCGCGCAGGCTCGTGGCCAACGCGCTCAGTCCGGCCCGGGTGACCAGCGTGGAGGTCGTCGACGCCGTGCAGCGGTCCGCGCGGGTCGTCGTGCCCGACTACCAGCTGTCGCTGGCCATCGGCAAGGAGGGCCAGAACGCACGCCTCGCGGCCCGGCTCACCGGGTGGCGCATCGACATCAGGTCCGACGAAGCTGCGGAGACGCCCGGCTGAGCGGGAGCCCGGGCTCAGATCTCTTCCCGGTTCGGAGAAGGCGGCT
>NZ_DASSCL010000069.1:0-47818 GCF_035697785.1 Nocardioides sp. | reverse complement strand
GCGTCAATATGCTCCGGACGAGGGACAGACGGCGGCCAGCGCAAAGGCGGGCCGACGCAAACGCGAGAGTCGGGGAGACGCATGCAGGAGAAGAACGGCGAGAACAGGCCGCGACCCAAGCTTCCGGCACTGTCGGAGACGCCGAAGTACCTGCGCGAGTACCCGCGGGCCTACCTCAACGTGCGCGTGCTCGACCCGCTGACCGCCTACCAGGTGATCGGCCAGCCGACCGTCCAGCCAGCCGCCTTCGTCGCCGACTCACTCCTCGTGCGCGGCTTCGCGAAGGAGACAGAGGACGCGCTCGCCGCGGTCGCAGCCGAGGCCGGCTTCCGGGTCCAGTTCGACGACCAGGTCGCCAAGGCGGAGGAGGCGGCCCTCAAGCGCGCCGCCCGACACCTGAGCGACGCGGAGATCGCGGACCTGCGCGCCGTGTGGGTGCGCCGGGTCCGCCTGGTGCCACTCAACCCCAAGAAGCCCGTGTTCCAGCCGATCGACCCGTGGCGGCTGCTGCAGGCCTACCGCGTCAAGGTGGGCAAGCGCTCCCCACGACGCCACGACGTTGCTCTCGAGCACCCGGCGTTCGCCGAGATGATCTCCGGCAACCCGGTCACCGGGGGCCATCCCGTGACCGGCGGGCACCCGGTCACCGGCGGGCACCCGGTCACCGGCGGCCATCCGGTGACCGGTGGGCACGGCATCGACCAGTACGCCATGCCGGGGTGGGGCGGCCGGCAGCCGGTCGACTGGCTGGGCCGACCGCCCACCCCGTCGTACGACGTCGCGGGTGACGCGCCCCGCCCGGTCGTTGCCATCCTCGACACAGGCATCGGCAAGCACCCGTGGCTCGACGCCTCCTACGTCAAGCACCACGTCAAGGTGGAGCGGCTCGACGTCGGTGTGGACGTGCTGACCGCCGAGGAGCGGCTACGCGGCGTCGACAACGAGCTGACCGGCGAGCTCGCGCCCGATGCCGGCCACGGCACGTTCATGGCCGGGCTCGTCCGTCAGCAGTGCCCTGAGGCACTGATCCTCGACATCCCCACCTACGGCAACGACGGTCAAGTCGCCGAGGCGGACCTGCTCGGGTGCTTGCAGCGGCTCGCCCTCCGACAGATCCTGGCCCGCAAGGACGTCAATGGCTACGAGCCGGTCGACGTCGTGTGCCTCTCGCTCGGCTACTACCACGAGCAACCGGGGGACCGTGCCTTCGATGCGCTGCTGCTCGGTCCGCTGCGGCTGCTCGGGCGTTACGGCGCCGCAGTGGTGGTTTCCTCCGGCAACGACGCCACCAGCCGGCCGGCGTTCCCGGCCGCGTTCGCCCCGCATCCGCGCGGCCGCGTCAAGGACGACCCGGCGGTCGTGCCGGTGAGCACGGTCGGCGCCCTCAACCCGGACGGCACGATCGCGCTGTTCAGCAACGACGGCCCGTGGGTGAAGTACCTCCGCCCAGGCGCCGCGCTGGTCAGCACGTTCCCCGAGACCTACAACGGCTCGGCCGAGCCGACGTACTCGGTGCGCAGCAAGCGCCGCGAGATCCGCTCCTCCCTGGACCCTGACGACTTCATCTCCGGGTTCGGTGTCTGGAGCGGTACGTCGTTCGCGGCCCCGGTCCTCGCCGGAGAGGTGGCCTCCGCGCTGGCCACGGCCTACCGCGACGGGGAGCGTGACACGTCGACAGGCAAGGCAGTCGAGCGACTTCGGACGATCCTCGAGCAGCTCAAGGGCAGGAGGCCGTGATGATCGCCGCGCATCCCGAGGGCGGCACCCTGGTCGGCCGGGCGACAGACGCGTTCACCCGGTACCGCGCGGGCGAGCGGTCCGCGCTCGACGAGCTGGTCGAGACGGTCACCCCGTTGCTGTGGCGCACCGTCCGCGAGACCGGGCTCGACACCTCGGCCGCCGAGGACGTCGTGCAGACGGTCTGGCTCTCCTTGCTGCGGAAGGCCGAGACCATCCGTGACCCGCACTCCGTCGTCAAGTGGCTGATCATCTCCGCTCGACGCGAGGCCTGGCGGGTCTCCAAGCGGGTCCGCACCGACGTGGTCCGCACCGCCGCCGTCTTCGGCGTCGACGCGGAGGAGACCCTCGACCTCCCCGATCAGCGGGAGTCTCTGCCCGAGGAGACGGTCTTCCGCGACGAGCAGCAGCGTCAGCTCTGGCACCACGTGCAGGAGCTGCCCGCCCGCTGCCGTCAGCTCATCAGCGTCATCGCCTTCGCCGACCGGCCCGACTACTCCCTCATCGCGGAGTCGCTCGGAATGCCGGTCGGCAGCATCGGACCCACCCGCGGTCGGTGCCTCGCAAAGTTGCGCGGCCTGCTCGCCGGCGATCCCCACTGGGAAGGACAGCTGTCATGACCGACCTCACTCCTCACGGCGGATCCGACCCGGCCGACGCACCCCTCGACGCTACTGACCAGGCCGTGCTCGCCGAAGTGGCCACGATGCTCGACGACGTCGACCCGGTTCCCGCCGACCTGGTCGAGCGGGTGCAGTTCGCACTGGCGCTCGACGCGATGTACGACGAGGTGGCGCAGATGACCCGGATGCTCGATGACGCGCTCGCCGTGCGCACAGACCTGGCGGACGCCGTGCGTACCGAGACGCTCACGTTCTCCGCCGAACGGCTCACGGCGATGGTCACCATCTCGGCCTCCGGCCCCGGACAGGTGCGGATCGACGGCTGGGTCACCCCCGCCGGCGTACGTCGAGTGAGCCTGCGGATGCAGGGTTCGGACCGAGAGGTGACCTGTGACGAGAGCGGCCGGTTCGTCGCGGCCGGCGTGCGCGAGGGGTTCGTGCAGCTGATCTTCCACCCGACGGACACCGAGGACGACGGCGGTTTGGTAGTCACTCCCCTGTTCAAGCTGTAGTTTCACCCGCGTGGCGACGGGTCCGGACGGAGCACCCGAGCCCGCGACCGGTGTGGTGCCCGGACCCGGGCTCGATGCCGCGCTGCTGGACGGTGAGGTGGACAGGGCCGTCGCGATCTTCCTGGCCGGGCAGGCCGCCACCGCCGCCCGCCTGCTGCGCGTCGTACGCCGGGAGGCCGAGCGGCTCGGCGACGACAGGAGCGCACTGGTCGTGGTGGCGCGCAGCTGCATCAGCGAAGCGGCTCCGCACTTCGACGTCAGCGGGGACATGGACGGCGCCCTGGCGCTGCTCGACCGGGCCGACGCGATCGCGCACGAGATCGGCGCGGTCGACCTGCTGGCGCGGTCCGCGGGCCAACGGGCGCTGGTCGTGCTCCGGTCCGGGGACACCCGAGCGGCCTTCGGCGCCTTCGACCGGGCGGTCGCGCTCATCGACGGGGCGGCTCCGCGCGACCGTGCGTTGATCATGCTCAACCGGGGCGTGCTGCACCTCGAGCAGGCCGACCTCGAGCGCGCCGGTGCCGACCTCGCCCGGGCCGCTCAGTACGCCGATGCCGCCGACGAGCCCCGGGTGGCCGCGATGGCCCGGCACAACCTCGGCTACATCGACTTCCTGGCCGGCCGGCTGCCCCGGGCACTGGCCACCTACGAGGAGGCGGCCCGGACCATCCCCGGCGGACCGCACCCGGCCATGCAGCTCGACCACGCCCGGGCGCTGCGCGAGGCCGGACTGGTCCGGTTCGCCGACGAGCTCCTCGCCCAGGCGGGCTCACGGGTCCGTGAGTCGCGGCTGTTCCAGGACCTGGGCGAGACCGAGCTGGTGCGCGCGGACTGCGCACTCTCGGCGGAGGAGCCGAAGCTCGCCCGGGCGTTCGCGACGTCGGCGCGGCGCCGGTTCGAGCGGCGAGGCAACCTGCGGTGGCAGCGCAAGGCGGAGCTCATGGTGCTGCGTAGCGAACGAGCGGCCCTGGCCGACCGGGCTGTCGGCGGCCGACGTACCGCCCTGCTGGCTCTGGCCCAGCGGGCCGACGAGCTGGCCGCCAGCTGTCGGCGGGAACGCCGCGCCGACCTGGCCCGCTGGGCGGAGGTGCTGGCTTCGGAGTGCCGACTCGCCGCGGGGGAGGCCGCCGGCGGGGCGACGACCCGCCTGCGTGCCACCGACCCCCTGCCGGTGCGGTTGCAGGTGCGGGAGGTCCGTGCCCTGGCCGCGCGCCTGGACCGGGACGACAGCCGGGCACTCGCCGAGGTGCGCCGTGGACTCGCCGAGCTGGGCTCGTTCCAGCGCAGTCTCGGCTCGCTCGATCTGCGCACCGCAGGGGCCGTGCACGGTGTCGCGCTGGCCAGGCTCGGACTCGACATCACCGTCGCCCGCGACCGTCCCGGCGACGTGCTCGCGATGGTGGAGCGGTCCCGAGCCATCTCCACACGGCTGCCGCGGGTACGCCCGCCGGACGATGCCCGCACGGCGTCGCTGCTCACCGCTCTCCGACGGGTCGAGGAGGACGCGCGCGTACTGGAGGGCGACCCGGACTCGGCGGTCGCGCTCGCCCGGCTCCGCGGTCGCGCATCCTCGCTGCAGCGAGACATCCGGGCCCGGGCCTGGGAGCTCGAGGGAGATGAGGAGGCCGACGGGGTCGAGGCACCCCACCTTTCCCACATCCGGTCCGCGGTGCGCGACACCGGCTCGGCCTTCGTCAGCTATGCCAGGCACCAGGACCGGTGGCTGGCGGTGCTGGTGCGCCGGTCCCGAGCGGCGCTCGTGCCACTCGCGTCGACCACCGAGGTGGCCGAGTCGGTACGCCGGGTCCGGGCCGACCTCGACGCTCTCGCGATGCCGCACCTGCCCGGTCCGATCGCCGACTCGGTGCGCGGTAGCCTGCGCTCCGGGCTGGCCCGGCTCGACGACCTCCTGCTGAGCGGGCTGGGCCTGGCCGGCGAATCGGTGGTGCTCTCCTGCAGCGGACCGCTGTCGGTGCTGCCCTGGTCGCTGCTGCCGTCGCGGGTGGGGCGGCCGACGGTGGTGACACCGTCAGCGGGGACCTGGCTGCGCGGTCGGACCATCGCCCGCCCGGTAGGGCCGCGCGTGGTCGCGCTCGCCGGGCCCGGCCTGCACGAGTCCGAGAAGGAGGCGCGCGCGGTCGCGACCACCTGGCCCGGTGCCGAGCTGCTGGCCGGCGAGGCCGCCACGACCGCGGCGGCTCGCGACGCGCTGGCCCGGTCCGACGTACTCCATGTCGCGGCGCACGGCACCCACCGGCACGACAGTCCGCTCTTCAGCTCGCTGCGGCTGGTCGACGGTCCGCTGTACGCCTACGAGCTCGACCCGGCGCAGGGCATGCCGGGCTGTGTGACGCTCTCGGCCTGCGAGGCGGGGCTGGCGACGCTGCGACCCGGTGACGAGGGGCTCGGGCTCACCCACGTGCTGCTGCACGATGGTGTCGGGTCGGTGGTGGCCGGCGTCGCGCGGGTCCGCGACGACGTGGCGGCCGTGACCATGCAGCGTGTGCACGAGGAGATGGCCGGCGGCACGTCCTCGGCGGAGGCCCTCGCGGTCGCCCTCGCGGAGGCGCAGGACGCTCCCGCGCCCGCCCCCTTCGTCACGTTCGGCTCCGCCTGGTAGCGCGAGGAGTCAGGTAATCAGGCTTCTCGCCGGCGTGTCGCTGCACAGCTGACCCCTCGATCGGGGTCTGGCCGTGCGTGCGTCGCGGGCGGATCCTGGGCTCATGAGGATCGCCGTGCTGGGAACAGGGGCCGTCGGACGGAACGTGGCCGGGCGGCTGGCCGAGCTGGGCCATGACGTCGCGTTGGGCACCCGTGACCCGGAGGCAACGCGGGCGCGGGAGGACTACTCCGACGTACCGGGGACTCGGCTCGCGACGTTCGCAGACGCCGCGCGCGATGCGGACCTCGTCGTCAACGCGACGAACGGCGGCGCAACGCTCGACGTACTGTCCCGGGCCGGCGCCGACAACCTGTCCGGCAAGGTGCTGCTCGACCTGTCGAACCCGCTCGACTTCAGCCAGGGCATGCCGCCGACGCTGCTGGTCAAGGACACCGACTCGCTGGCCGAGCAGGTGCAGCGTGCCCATCCGGAGGCGCGGGTGGTGAAATCGTTGAACACGATGAACAACGCGCTGATGGTGCACCCCGAGTCGCTGGCCGACGGTGACCACACCGCGTTCGTCGCCGGCGACGACGACGGGGCGAAGGCCGTCGTGACCGGCCTGCTGGCCGAGCTCGGGCACCGAGACGTGATCGACCTCGGTGATCTTGTCGGTGCGCGCGGTGTGGAGATGATCCTGCCGTTGTGGGTGCGGCTCATGGGCACGCTGGGGACCGCGCACTTCCAGTTCAAGGTGGTGCGGTGAGGCCGGGGTGGATTACCACGGGACCGTGGTAATCGTCCGCATCCCGGGGAGAGTTCACAGGGGGAAGCGGCAGTTCACCACGGTCCCGTGGTAATTGGCCCCCAGCCCCCGTCAGCCGAACAAGTCGCCGATCACACCACCGGGGCCGCCGGAGCCGGAACCGGAGGACGGCGCCACGAACTCGAAGGGCTGTACGACGACGAAGCCGGGACCGTGGAAGGCGTACTGGAACGCCTCGCCGGAACCGCCGCGGAGCATTGACTTGAACTTCATGCTCGACACCACGTTCGGCACCAGGTTGGCCGACCAGGCGACAGCGGCCTGGACGTCGACGTAGGTCGGCTGCTGGGAACAGTCGAGAACCACCGGCTTGCCGACCGTGCACAGCGCGAGCGTCCCGGTGCCGGTCAGGGTGGTGTTGAACAGCCCGCCGGCCATCATCCCGGCGCCCTTGACCCGGTTGATGTCCCACTGCAGGGCGGCCTCGAACGCGAGCAGGTTGCGGCCGTTGACGCTGATGCCGTCCCCGGCGAGCTCGATCAGGTAGACGTAGCCGCTCTCGTTGGCGAAGAACACCTCGCCCTGGCCGGTGACCCGCATCAGCGGCATGTCCTCGCTGGTCATCACCTTCTTGATCAGCTTGCTCATGCCGCCGGCCTTCTCGTGCAGGAACTGCACCTGACCCTGGTAGGCGACCATCGCGCCTTTGACGGCGAGCACGTCGTCGCCGAGGGCCACCCGCAGCATCTGGGAGTTCTGCAGACCGAACCGCTGCCGGCCCTCCACCTCGAGGTTGGACTGCTCGAACAGCTCGCTCTTCATGCCCGCGAGCCTATTCCGAACCGTTCGCGCACGAGAGATGCTGGAGGTCGGGAGGTCCCGTGGCAGTGACCGAGCCGGTCAACCGGCACGACCACCAGCGGCTGACCGTCGTGGCGGCCGCGGTGTCGGTGCTGCTCGTGCTCGGGCTGCCGCCGCTGGTCGGGCACCTGCTCTCGCTCGTGCCGCCCGTCGACCCGCCGGACCGGTTCCCGCTGACCGAGCGTGCGAAGCGGGTCGCCGAGCTGCCGGGGGCCAGCATCCTGCAGGACCGGGTGATCCTGTTCCTCACCCCCGACATGCACGCACCCGTCTTCCGGCCCTCACAGCGGGTGGACCCGCGGGAGTCGGCCGGCCAGCTGGTGCCGCTCGGGGTCAGCGGCCTGCTGCCGATGAACCCCTACCTGGCGCCGTACGCCGCCGCCGGCATCGCCGACGGACTGTGGCCGGGCGACAAGGTCTACACCAACCTCGGCGCGCTGGTGGTCGGCTGCCTGCCCCGGTACGACGACCCGCGAGGCGAGTGCACACCGACGCTGCTGACCCGACAGCCGAACGCCTACTTCGCCTACCCACGCTCGTGGGGGACCTCCACGTTCCTGGAGCCCGGCACCGCCATGCAGGCGCAGATCTACGAGGTGCTCGGCGGCAACGTCGTGATCGGCGGCCGGCCCGGCACCGACACCGACCGGGTGGTGGTGCGGCTCGCCAACGGCTCCACGGTCACCGCCTTCACGACCGAGTCCGCGTCACCGGGCGACACCGTCTGGTGGGCGGCGGTGACCCGCGAGGCCATCGAGGCGACGGCCTACGACGCGCGGGGCAACGAGCTCGAGACCGTCGACCTCAACGGCAGCCAGCTCTGACGCTCTACGTCCCCTCGGGCGTGCCCTGCCGCCGGGCCCACCACTCGAGCAGCGCCGCCCTGGCCCGCTCCTCGGACATCGGGCCGTGGTCCATCCGCAGCTCGAGCAGGTGCCGGTAGGCCTCGCCAACCTCGCGCCCCGGCGGAAGACCGAGGATCTCCATGATCTGGTTGCCGTCGAGGTCGGGCCGGACCGAGGCGAGCTCCTCCTCCTCGGCGAGCCGCTCGATCCGGGTCTCGAGGTCGTTGTAGGTGCGCCGCAGCCGCTCCGCCTTGCGCCGGTTGCGGGTCGTGCAGTCGGCCCGGGTCAGCACGTGCAGCCGCTCGAGCTGGTCTCCGGCGTCTCGGACGTAACGCCGCACGGCGGAGTCGGTCCACTCCCCCGCGCCGTACCCGTGGAACCGCAGGTGCAGCTCCACCAGCCGGGTCACGGCGGCGATCTCGTCGTTGGAGAACCGCAACGCCTTCATCCGCCGGCGGGTCATCTTGGCGCCGACCACGTCGTGGTGGTGGAAGGTCACGGTGCCGTCGTCCTGGAACCGGCGAGTGCGCGGCTTGCCGACGTCGTGCATCAGCGCGGCGAACCGGGACACGAAGTCCGGACCGCCGCCCGGCAGCCGGTCCTCGAGCTCGATGCTCTGCTCCAGCACCATCAGCGTGTGCTCGTAGACGTCCTTGTGCCGGTGGTGCTCGTCGCGCTCGAGCGCCAGCGCGGGCAGCTCGGGCAGCACGTGGTCGGCCAGGCCGGTCTCGACCAGCAGCGTCAGGCCACGACGGGGGTACGGCGCGCAGACGAGCTTCACCAGCTCGTCGCGGACCCGTTCCGCGGAGACGATCTCGATCCGGCCGGCCATCCCCGTCATCGCGGTCACGACGGCCGGGTCGACGGCGAAGCCGAGCTGGGCGGCGAACCGGGCCGCCCGCATCATCCGCAGCGGGTCGTCGGAGAACGAGTCCTCGGGCCGCCCGGGCGTGCGGAGCAGGCCGTGCGCGAGGTCGACCACCCCGCCGAACGGGTCCTCGACGGTGTTCCCGGGCAGCGTGACCGCCATCGAGTTGACCGTGAAGTCGCGGCGGCCCAGGTCGCCCGCCAGGGTGTCCCCGAAGTCCACGGTTGGCTTGCGCGAGGCCGCGTCGTACTCCTCGGAGCGGTAGGTCGTGATCTCCACCTGGTAGTCGCCCTTGCGGGCCCCGATCGTGCCGAACGCCCGACCCATGTCCCAGGTCGCGTCGGCCCAGCCCTTGAGCAGCCGCTCGGTGGTGTCCGGGCGTGCGGAGGTGGTGAAGTCGAGGTCGTTGTGCAGGCGGCCCAGCATCGCGTCGCGGACCGGGCCGCCGACCAGGGCGATCTGCTCGCCGGCGGCGGCGAACCGGGAGCCGAGCTCGTCGGTGACCGTCGCGATCGCGTCGAGCGCGGCGAGGGCCCGCTGCTGCATCTCGGGCACGCTGGGCAGCGTCACCGCGGGCGCGAGAGCGTTCGGGGAGGAGGGCTCGGACACGGGAGGCCACTCTATCCGTGACCGGCGGCCACCCGATCGCGCCCGCTCCGGCCCGGCGACCGCCGGGCCGGCGACGCGCAGGCCGTACGGCGTCGCGGTCGATCCGGATGGTTAGCCTTGCCCGTGTGACCCGCCCCGTGATCGCGCGCGCTGCCGCATGCCTTGCGCGCGGCGTGCTGGCCGGGGTCGTCGCCGCCGTCGCGCTGGCGCTGACCCTGGGATTCGCGCCGGGCGCGACCGCACCGGCCGCTGCGCTGCCGCGTGGGGGCGTGGACGACAGTCCCCTCGGCGTCACGCTCGACACCCTGACCCCGTCGGTGATCCCGCAGAGCGGCCCGATCACGATCCGGGGGGAGGTCACCAACCGCAGCGAGGACACCTACACCGACCTCCAGGTCTACCTGTTCCACTCTCAGTCACCGATCACCTCACGCGCCTCCCTCGCCGAGGCGGTCACGACCGACCCCGAGACCGACGTCGGACCCCGGGTGACGCCCGAGGGCCGCTTCGACGAGATCGGCGACCTCGAACCGGGGGAGACCACGTCGTACTCCGTCACCGTGCGCCGCAGGGACCTCGCGATCACCGGCGACCCGGGCGTCTACTGGGTCGGCGCCCACGTGCTCGGTGCGGTCGACGGGGTTCGCACCGGTCTGGCGGCCGGCCGTGCCCGGTCGTTCATGCCCCTCGTGCCGGCGACCGCCCCCACCGCCGACCTGGGCATCGTGGTGCCGCTGCGTGAGCGGGTCCGCCGGGGCGCCGACGGGAGCCTGCTCGGGCTCGGCCACTGGCAGCGTTCGCTGGTCAGTGACGGCCGCCTGGGCCGGATCGGGCAGTTCGCGGCCGGGTCGAGCGGGCCGTTGTCCTGGCTGGTCGACCCCGCGGTCCTCGACGCGGTGGGGTCCGTCGCCGCCGACGACCCGCCGCGGTTCATCGGTCCGGACGGCACCGGTCCCGGCCAGAACGAGCCGTCGGAGTCCGCGTCGGAGTCCCCGAGCGAGACCGCCGACCCCGGGGACTCCGAGGGCTCGGACGACGAGGAGACCGACGAGCCGTCCGCCGAGGCCGAGAACGCCCGCTCCTGGCTCGACGCGTTCGTCGCGGACGTGCAGGACGACGCCGTGCTCGCCCTTCCGTACGGCGACGTGGACGTGCCCGCCTTCAACGGCAACCAGCTGCACGGCACCGTGCGGCAGGCGCAGCGGCTCAGCGCCGACACGATGGCCGGCCTCGAGGTGGAGATGACGCCCGCCGTCGCCCCGCCCGCCGGCTACCTGCCCGGCCGGGCCCTCTCCCGCGTCGCTCCCGACACCGCCGTGCTGATGAGCGACCTCGCGATGCCGACCGTGGAGGACACGGTGGTGAGCCGTCCGGACGGCACCCGGGTGGTGCTCACCGACACCGCGGCCGCGAGCGGGGGACCCGGCCCGCAGAGCCGGACCAACCTGCTCGCGCTCCGGCAGCGGATCCTGTCCGACCTCGCGCTCACGGCGCTCGCCGGTGACACCCGCCAGCCCGTTGTGGTCACCCTGCCGTCGGGGTTCGACCCCGGCGAGGACTGGCAGACGGCCGACTTCTTCGGCGGCCTCGACCAGCCCTGGCTGCGGCAGATCGATCTCGACGAGCTGCTCGCGGACGGGCCGTTCCCGGCCAGCGACCAGGCGCCGCTCTACCCCGCGTCCCAGCGCGACCTCCACGTGCCGCTGGCCAACCAGCTCGCGACCCGGGAGCTCGGTGAGGTGGGCCGCGTGTACGCCGAGCTGTTGTCCGACAACGACTCGGTCGCCGACGAGCTCGCCAAGCAGGGGATGCTCGCGTCGTCGTACTTCGTCCGTCGTCGCCCGGGGGCCGCGCTGAACCGCACCCGCAACGCCGCCGTGTCGGTACGCCGCACGTGGCAGGAGGTGAACGTCGACGGGCCGCCGTTCGTGCGGATGACCAGCCAGACCGGGCCGATCTCGATCACCGTGGAGAACGGGCTCGACGTGCCCGTCACGGTCGGGCTCGAGGCGACCACCCGCGACCCCGAGCTGACCATCGCCACCCCCGAGCCGATCAACCTCGGTCCCGGGGAGCGCGCGCCGATCCGGCTGCAGGCCGACGCGAACAGCATCGGCGTGCACACCGTGACCATCGCCGCGACCACGGAGCAGGGCTCGCGGCTGGGTGCCGACACCCAGTTCACGGTGCGCACCAGCAACGTCGGCACGTTCGTGTGGATCGTGGTCGGCCTCGGCTTCGCGGTGCTGGCCGTGGCGATCGTGATCCGGCTGGTCCGCCGGGTGCGCGCCGCGGCGGCGCGGCGGGCGGGCGGGCCGGACGACCCCGGCGACGACCCGGGCACCGGCCCTGGCGGTGACGGGGAGCAGCAGGCGAGCCGTCCCGTCGAGGGAGCGACTTCGTGAGCAGCGCACCCGGCGAGGCCGCGGGCACGACCCCCGAGCCTCGCGCGGACAGCACGCTGCTGTCCGCGAGCGCGGTGATGGCCGCCGGCACCGTGGTCTCCCGGCTCAGCGGTTTCGTGCGCAACGCACTGCTGGCCGCCGCGATCGGCTTCGAGCTGCACGCCGACGTGTTCAACATCGCCAACACGGTGCCGAACATGCTCTACATCCTGCTGGCGGGCGGCCTGTTCAACGCCGTGCTGGTGCCCCAGCTGGTCCGCGCGATGAAGAACGACGCGGACGGGGGTGAGGCCTACGCCCAGCGCATCGTGACCCTCGCCGGCCTGTTCCTCGCCGTCGTGACCGCCGTGCTCGTGATCGCGGCCCCGCTGCTGATGCGGCTGTTCCTCGCCGACGCGTTCTTCACCCCCGAGCTCGCCGAGCAGCGCGCATCCGTGATCGCGTTCGCCCGCTACTGCCTGCCCCAGGTGTTCTTCTACGGGATGTTCGTGCTGCTCGGGCAGATCCTGATCTCGCGGGGCCGGTTCGCCCCGATGATGTGGGCCCCGATCGCCAACAACATCCTCTCGATCGGCGCGTTGGTGGCGTACCTGTTCCTGTTCGGCCCGGCCGCCGGCAAGGAGCTCACCGGCGGCTTCACCCCCGGGCAGGAGCTGCTGCTGGGGCTCGGGTCGACGTTGGGCATCGTCGCCCAGTTCCTGGTGCTGCTGCCCTACCTGCGTGCGGTCGGCTTCCGCTACCGGGCCCGCTACGACTTCCGCGGCACCGGGCTGGGGCACACCCTCCGGCTGGGTGTGTGGACGGTGCTGTTCGTGGTGGTCAACCAGGTCGCCTACACGGTCGTGGTGAACCTCGCGTCCAGCGGCACGGCGGATGCGGTCGCCGGCGCCGCGGGTGGCGGGAGCGGCACCGGCTACTCGATCTACTCCAGCGCCTTCCTGGTGATCATGGTCCCGCACGCGATCATCACGGTGTCGCTGGCGACCGCGATGCTCCCGCGGCTCTCGGCCAGCGCCGCCGACGGCGACCTCGGCGCGGTGTCGCAGGGGGTGGCGTCCACGCTGCGCCAGGCGCTCGCCCTGATCGTGCCGGTCGCGGTGCTGATCCCGATCGTCGCCCTCGACCTGGCCAGCCTCATCTGGGGGTACGGCGCGGCCACCTCGACGTACCCCGACACCGCCCTCGCCCTGGCGCTGTTCGCCCCGGGCCTCGTGCTCTTCACCAGCCACTACCTGATCCTGCGTGGCTTCTTCTCGCTCGAGCGCACCCGCACCGTGTTCTGGATCCAGTGCGTGATCGCCGGGACCAACATCGTGCTCGCGCTGGCCCTGACCCGCAGCCTCGGCACCGAGGGCACTGCGTTCGGGTTGGTGCTGGCCTACGGCGGCGCGTACCTGGCCGGCGTGCTGGTGTCCTACCTCTGGCTGCGGCACGTGCTGGGCGGCCTGGAGACCGGTGCGCTGGCCCGGTTCGGGCTCCGCCTCCTGGTCGCCGTCGGGGTCGCCGGGCTGGCCGGCTGGGCGGTCCGGCAGGGCCTCGAGCAGGTGCTCCCGGCCGACGGGAAGCTCGCCGCCGTGCTGGTCGTGACGGTCGTCACGATCGCCGGCGCGGCCGTGTACCTGGGGATGAGCCGGGTACTTCACCTGGGAGAGGTCACCGCCGTACTGCGCCTCGTGACCGGCCGCTTCCGTCGGTGACCGCGTCGTCCCCGCCGTGACTCAGCCGTGGCTCGGCCGTGAAGGAGCCGTTGGCAGGCACGCCCTAACATGGCGAACAGGCCGGGCGACTGGGTGACCCGGTGCTGACGAGCAGCGGAAGAGAGGGTCGTGGCGCAGACAGAGATCGGGCCGGGCAGCGTGCTCGCCGGGCGATTCGTGCTCGAGGACCTCCTCGACGAGACCCAGGGCGCCAAGTTCTGGCGCGCCACCGATCGGATCCTGGCCCGCAACGTCGCCGTGCACGTGATCTCCTCCGACGACACCCGCGCCGAGGCGCTCGTCTCGGCGGCCCGCACCTCGGCCACCGTCACCGACGGCCACCTGCTCCGGGTGCTCGACGCGGCCACCGAGGACGGTTACACCTACGTCGTGAACGAGTGGGGCAACGGTGTCTCCCTCGACCGGCTGCTGGCGGAGGGACCGCTCTCGCCGCGCCGGGCCGCCTGGGTGGCCAAGGAGGTGGCCGAGGCGATCTCCACCGCCCACCGACACGGCATCGCACACGGGCGGCTGCTGCCGGAGAACGTCGTCATCACCGAGTCCGGGAGCGTGAAGCTGATCGGCTTCGTCGTCGATGCGGTGCTCAACGGCCGAGAGTCCATCCGGGTGGGCGGCGGCACCCCGCTCGCGGAGCACGAGGCCGACGTCGTCAACCTCGCCGCGCTGCTCTACGCCGGGCTGGTCGCCCGCTGGCCCGGCACCCAGGGCTCGACCGTGCAGGACGCCCCCGTCGACCAGGGCCGGACGATGCGGCCGCGGCAGGTGCGCGCCGGCGTGCCCCGACCACTCGACGCGATCTGCGAGCGGGTGCTGAACCCCGACGGCCGCCAGCACGTGACCCCGATCGAGACGGCACACGAGGTGTACGCCGCCCTCTGCGACTACATCGGCGACCCGAACACCCCGGCGCCGCTCGGTGACCCGCCCAGCCTGCTCGACGACGAGGACTTCGCGGTGCCGACCCTCGCGACGGACGGCGGGCCACCCACGCAGGCCGCACCCGGTCCCACCCCGGCCGGGGACCCCGAGGCCACCCAGGCCGCGCGCCCGAGCTTCGGCGACACCTTCGAGCGGCAGGCCATGGCCGACCTGCGCGACGACACCGAGCGCACCCGCGTCGTACCTCCGCCGCCGGACTTCCACGACCCCGAACCCCGGCCCCTGTTCGCCTCCGAGCAGCCGCGGGCACCCCGGGGCCCGCAGGACCGGCCGCGCAGCACCGGCTTCGGCAGCGGCACCATCCCGAAGGTCTGGGGACCCGACGTCGACGAGACCTCGGGCGGCGGCCCGCGGGAGCACGCGACGTACGTCGACGAGCCGCCCGGCCGCAGCTGGATGCGACTCGCGATCGCGATCGGCGGGGTGATGGTCCTGGTGCTCGCGATCGTCTTCGCCTTCAACCTGGGCCGTGACTCCACGACGCCAGAGGAGGACGCCGCTGCCAGCACCTCCGACGAGCCGTCGCAGGTGGCGCCGCAGGCCCTGGCGCTCGACGCGAGCAACCTCTCCGACTTCGACCCCGAGGGCGACGGTCAGGAGGAGAACCCCGACACGGTCCCCCTCGCCGTCGACGGCAACCCGGCGACCGCGTGGCGCACCAGCACGTACTTCGACCCGCTGAGCCTGCAGAAGTCCGGCGTCGGCCTGATGGTGGACCTCGGCGAGCCGACCGAGGTGTCCGACGTGCGGCTCACCATGATCGGGGCCGGCACCGACCTCGAGCTCAGGGCGGCTCCCGACGCGAGCGCCGCACCGACCTCGCCCGAGCAGATGCGGGTGCTCGCCGAGGAGGCCGGCGCCGGCACCGACGTCACGCTGGCGCCGGACCGGCCGGTCACCACACAGTTCCTGCTGGTCTGGCTCACCGAGCTGCCGGCCGTCGACGGCGGTTTCCGCGGACAGGTCGCGGAGGTCGTCGTCCGCTCGTGAACGAGCCGACCGCCTCCCCGGGCCCGGGCGACGCAGCGGGCCCCGAGGACCGGGCACTGCTCGCCGCCCACGTCGCCGGCGACCCCGACGCGTTCGGCACCCTCTTCGGCCGGCACCGGGACCGGCTCTGGGCCGTCGCGCTGCGCACCACCGGCGACCCCGAGGAGGCCGCCGACGCGCTCCAGGACGCCATGGTCGCCGCCTTCCGTCGCGCCGAGTCCTACCGCGGGGACGCCGCGGTGACCACCTGGCTGCACCGGGTGGTCGTGAACGCCTGCCTCGACCGGCTCCGGCGACGCAAGGTCCGGCTGGCCGAGCCGCTCCCCGACGACCTGGACGACCACGCCGACCGCGGTGCCCTGGTCACCAGCACCCAGGGCACCTCCGGCACCGAGGACCCCGCGGACCGCGCCTTGGCCGCGGAGCGCCGCGCCACGGTGCTGGCGGCCCTCGAGACCCTCCCCGCCGAGCAGCGGTCGGCGCTGGTGCTCGTGGACATGGAGGGCTACTCGGTCGAGGAGACCGCGGCCATCCTCGAGTGCGCCCCCGGGACCGTGAAGAGCCGCTGCTCGCGCGGCCGGGCCCGGCTGGTGCCGCTGCTCGCCGGCCTCGCCCCCGGACCCGACACGCGGAACCGGCCCGGGTCCCCACGCGTCAGATCGGCAACCCCGGATCCGGGTGCCGGTACGCCGGCCGCGGCGAACGCGCCACCGTCCGCCCCGCACGACCCGTCCGCACCCGAGCCCGACCCCGACCAGCCAGACCAGGAGGTGAGCAGCCCGTGACCCCCGAGCAGGAGGAGCAGGTGCGTCGTCTCCTGGGGTCCTTGCCACCGGAGGGCCCGCTGCCGCCCGAGGTGGCCACCCGGCTCGACGCGAGGCTGGCCGACCTAGTGGCCGAGCGGACGTCGGCCGCCGCTCCCGCCTCCGGCGACGAGCTGGCGGCCCGACGCCGGCGCCGGCGGGTCACCACCGGCCTGGTCGCGGCGGCGAGCGTGGCGGTCGTCGGCGTCGCACTCGGCACGATGGCCGACCTGACCGGCAGCGACTCGGACTCCGCGCAGTCGGGTGCGGCCGTGTCCGACTCCGCCGCGGCCGCTCCGGAGAGCGCCCCCGAGGCGGCCCGTGAAGATTCTGCCGGGGACGCTGCCGGGGGAGCCGACGCCGGCACCCTTGCATCGGTGCCCGACGGCGTGCTGCTGCTCGCCGGAGACCGGCAGGACGTCGCCACCGCGAACCTCGACCGCGACGTGGCCCGGGTGGCCGCGCTGGCCCCCGCCCCGTCGTCCCGGGAGGGCGTTACGGGCGACCGGGCCGACTCCGTGGAGCCTGGCGAGGCCCGCAGGCGACTTGCCACGATCGCCCCCTGCGTCGTACCCGCGGCGGAGGCGGGTGACGTCGTGGCCCCTGTCCGGCTCGACGGCGAGCCGGCCACGCTGGTGCTACAGGCTGCGGCAGGTGGGACGCGCGAGGCGCAGATCTACGCCTGTGACGATGCCACCGCACTGCTCGCCGCGACGACCGTTCCGACCCGCTGATCACCGGCCGGCACACGGTCGCCACACGTGTCCCGCGTGGGCGAGCCGGGCATGCTCGGGGAATGACCGGCACCTAGGATCGGTTTGCACCAGTAGCCACTGTTGCTGCGGCCACAGCCCGATCACGCGTCGCATCCACCGCGCACACCGCAACCCGTCTCACCCGCAGGGAGCACCGCCCACCATGTCGTCAGAGTCGTCTGATCTCCGCAACGTCATCATCGTCGGGTCCGGCCCGGCCGGCTACACCGCGGCGGTGTACGCCGCCCGTGCGAACCTCCGGCCGCTCGTCTTCGAGGGTTCGGTCACGGCCGGCGGCGCGCTGATGACCACCACCGACGTGGAGAACTTCCCCGGTTTCCGCGACGGGATCATGGGCCCGGAGCTGATGGACAACATGCGGGCGCAGGCCGAGCGGTTCGGCGCCGAGCTGGTCGCCGACGACATCACCGCGATGGACCTCACTGGCGACGTCAAGGTCGTCAAGGACGGCTCGGGCGCGACCCACGAGGCGCGTGCGGTGATCCTGGCGATGGGCTCGGGCTACCGCAAGCTCGGCCTGCCGGACGAGGAGCGGCTGTCCGGCCACGGCGTGAGCTGGTGCGCCACCTGCGACGGGTTCTTCTTCCGCGAGCAGCACATCGCGGTCGTGGGCGGCGGTGACTCGGCGGTCGAGGAGGCGACGTTCCTGTCGCGCTTCGGCTCCAGGGTGACGCTGATCCACCGCCGCGACGAGCTGCGCGCCTCCGCGATCATGCAGGAGCGCGCGAAGGCCGACCCGAAGATCGAGTTCGCCTGGAACTCCGCCGTCGAGGCGATCCACGGCGACGACAAGCTCACCGGGCTCACCCTGGTCGACACGGTGACCGGCGAGAAGCGCCACCTCGACGCCACCGGACTGTTCATCGCGATCGGCCACGACCCGCGCTCGGAGCTGGTCGTCGGCCAGGTCGACCTCGACGACGAGGGCTACGTGCTCGTCGACCAGCCGTCCACGCGCACCAACCTCGCCGGCGTGTTCGCCTGCGGCGACCTGGTCGACCACCACTACCGGCAGGCGGTCACCGCCGCGGGCACCGGCTGCGCGGCCGCCCTCGACGCGGAGCGCTACCTCGCCGCGCTCGACCACCACGCCTCCACCGCCGGCGACGCCGACGAGACGGCCCACGAGGCCGCCGCCATCGTCGCGCAGGTCCAGACCGCCGGCGCCTGACCCCCGCTCGACCCGTGCAGCGACGGGGAAGAAACGTCCCCGGCCTCGTGTTCACTGCACAGACTTACTCGTCGAAGACAGAACCGAAGGAGATCCAGTGGCCGACATGCAAGCCGTGACCGACGCCGACTTCGAGGCCGAGGTGCTCAAGTCCGACAAGCCCGTGCTCGTCGACTTCTGGGCCGAGTGGTGCGGTCCGTGCCGCCAGGTCGACCCGATCCTCAAGGAGATCAACGAGGCCCACGGGGAGAAGCTCACGTTCGTGAAGATGAACGTCGACGAGAACCCGGTCACCCCGGCGACCTATCGCGTCACCGGCATCCCGACCCTCAACGTCTACCAGAACGGCGAGGTCGTGAAGCAGATCGTCGGCGCCAAGCCCAAGGCCGCGCTGCTCAACGAGCTCAGCGAGTTCATCGGCTGACCCTGTCACGCTGTCGAGACGCCCGGTGCCGCACGGCCCGGGCGTCTCGTCTGTGGGGGCATCGGTGAGCCGCCCGCTCGTCGTCCTGCTTGACGTCAGCGAGTCCGACCGGAACCGTTGACATCCCCGCTGCGTCTGTTTTGAGTAGATGTCCAGCGGGTACGTCGGTCCGATGCCGGCGCCGCGACCGTCGCACACCCACGGCCCCTCAGGAGGCGGCATGACCGAGGCCCACGCCGCCCCGCTCTACCGTCGCGGCGACTCGGGTGCGGCCGTGGCGGAGATCCGGGCACGGCTGGAGAGGTTGGGGCTCGTCGACCACGACGCCGTCCGTCCCGAGGACTTCGACGAGGGCCTGGACCGCGCGGTGCATGCCTTCCAGCAGCAACGCGGCCTCTCCGTCGACGGAATCGTCGGGCCCAACACCTACCGCGCGCTCGAGGAGGCCCGATGGCGACTCGGTGACCGGCTGCTCACCCATGTCCCCGCCGCCGTGCTCTCCGGCGACGACGTGATCGCGCTGCAGCAGCGGCTGCTCGACCTCGGGTTCCAGGTCGGCCGGATCGACGGCCGGTTCGGCCACCAGACCGAGCTCGCGGTGCGGGAGTTCCAGCGCAACGTGGGCGTCCCACCCGACGGCACCTGCGGGCCCGCGACCCTCAAGGCGCTGTCGCGGCTCGCCCCCATCGTGCGCGGCGGCCGGCCCAACGCGATGCGCGCGGAGGAGCGGATCCGCAAGGCCGGACCGCAGCTCACCGGCAAGATCGTCGTGATCGACCCGTGCGTGACCCGGATGCCGCCCGGCCCGATGGCCGACGACGCCGAGGCGATCATCTCCGACCTCGCGAAGCGCGTCGAAGGACGGCTGGTGGCCACCGGCGTGCAGGCGTACCTCACCAAGCTGGCGGGAGCCGAGGAGGCCCCTGAGGTCGAACGGGCCGCCTTCGCCAACCGCACCGACGCCCACCTGTGCATCTCGCTGCAGGTCGACGCCTCCAGCAACGTCGACGCGGCGGGCGTCTCCACGTACTTCTTCGGCATCGACTCCCACGGCGCCTGGTCGTCGGCGGGCGAACGCTTCGCGAGCCTGGTCCAGCGCGAGATCGTCGCCCGCACCGACCTCGTCGACCTCCGCTCACACGCCAAGAACTTCGACCTGCTCCGGCACACCCGGATGCCCGCCGTCCGCATCGACGTCGGCTACCTCACCAACCCCGGCGACGCCGCCCGGCTCGCCGACCCGGCGTTCCGCGACGTCGTCGCCGAGGCAGTGGTCGTCGCCGTCCAGCGCATGTACCTCAGCCCCGAGACCGACACCCGCACCGGCCTGCTCCGCTTCGACGAGCTCCGCGCCGCCCTCCGTTGAGACGCGCCCCGCGGGGTGTTGAGACGCGCGGGACGGGGTGTTGAGACGCGCGGCCCGGGACCTTCAAGCGCGCGCTTGGAGTGACAGGGGTCAGTGGGTGTGCCGTTCCGTGGCGGGCCTCGCCGCACGACCCGGTCGCACCACGCCGAGCAGCTTCTCCAGCGCCGCCTCGACCTCGGTCCTCCACGTCACCGCGGACTTCACCTCGAGGCGCATGCGGGGGTACCGCGCGTGCGCACGCTGGGTCTTGAAGCCGACCCGGAGCAGGTAGTCGGCCGGCAGCACGCAGGAGCGGTGGTCGATCGGCGCCCCGCGCTCGACCCGGGTGTCCCCGAACGCCTCGACCGCCCGGATACCGCCGCGCTTCACCAGGTCGCGGACCACGCTCTGCATCAGCATCCGCCCGATCCCGCCGCCGGCATGCTCCGGCAGCACCAGCGCCGTGGACAGCAGCACGGCATCCTCGCTGATCGGGGCGGTGGGCATGGCTTCGGCGCCGGGCAGGTACGGCGCCGGGGCGTAGGCGACGAACCCGACCGCCACCCCGTCGACGTACGCCACCCGTCCGCAGGAGCCCCACTCGAGGAGCACGCGCGACAGCCACGCCTCCTTCTCGCTGATCGCGTCTCCGGAGTCGATCGCGCGCTGGCGGCGCACCGGGTCGAGCTCCCAGTAGACGCACGAGCGCACGTCGTCCGGCAGATCCGCGAGCGTGTCCAGGGTGAGCCGGGCGAGCCGACGGCCCGATCGAGTGACGGCGAGTCCCATGTCGTGACCCCTGTTCGGTGAGAACGCGGAGGATGCTTCATCCTAGAACCGCCTGCAAGGAGTGGTGATGTCCAGCGAGATCAGCCGATCGGGGTCGGGTCGCACCCGGCTCGACAGCTACGTCGACCGGTACGCCGCGCGCACCAACGGCATGACCGCCTCCGAGATCCGGGCGCTGTTCTCGGTTGCCAGCCGGCCCGAGGTCGTCTCGCTCGCGGGCGGGATGCCCAACATCTCCGGTCTCCCCCTCGACGTGGTCGGCCGCGCGATCCACGACCTGGTGCAGCGCAACGGCACCGTCGCGATGCAGTACGGCTCCGGCCAGGGCGACCCCACCCTCCGCGAGCAGATCTGCGACGTGATGCGGCTCGAGGGCATCGAGGCGCACCCCGACGACGTGGTGGTGACGGTCGGCTCCCAGCAGGCCGTCGACCTCGTCACCAGGATCTTCTGCGACCCCGGGGACGTGGTGATCTGCGAGGCGCCGTCGTACGTCGGGGCGCTGGGGGTGTTCCGCGCCTACGAGTGCGACGTGGTGCACGTCGCCATGGACGCCGACGGCCTCGTGCCGGCGGCGCTGCGCGACGCGATCGCGACGTGCCGAGCGCAGGGCCGGAGGATCAAGTTCCTCTACACGATCCCGAACTACCACAACCCGGCCGGCGTGACGCTGACCGCCGAGCGACGCACGGAGATCCTGGAGATCTGTCGCGAGGCCGACGTGCTGGTGCTGGAGGACAACCCCTACGGCCTGCTCGGCTTCGACGACCAGCCGATCCCCGCCCTGCGAGCCGACGAGGCCGACGGGGTGATCTACCTCGGGTCGTTCTCCAAGACGTTCGCGCCCGGGTTCCGGGTCGGCTGGGTGCTGGCGCCGCACGCCGTCCGGGAGAAGCTCGTGCTGGCCCAGGAGTCGGCGACGCTGTGCCCGCCGGCGTTCTCCCAGCTGGCCGTCTCGACGTACCTCACCAGCCACGACTGGCTCGGCCAGATCAAGCAGTTCCGCGAGATGTACCGAGAGCGCCGCGACGCGATGGTCGAGGCGCTCGACGACCTGATGCCCGCGACCGCGCGCTGGAACGTCCCCAACGGCGGCTTCTACGTCTGGCTCACGCTCCCCGAGGGCCTCGACGCCAAGGCGATGCTGCCGCGCGCGGTGACGGCCCGGGTGGCCTACGTCCCGGGCACCGCGTTCTTCGCCGACGGCTTCGGGGCGCAGAGCATGCGGCTGTCCTACTGCTACCCCACGCCGGAGCGGATCCGGGAGGGGGTACGCCGGCTCACCGGCGTGATCGACGACGAGCTGGAGCTGCGCGAGACCTTCGGCGCGACCGCGCGCGGCGTGCACCGGGGCTACGAGTCACCCAACAGCGACCTCAGCTAGGAGACGGATGGTTTCGACGGGCTCAACCACCGGGGCAGGCGGATCGACCACCGGGGCAGGCGGATCGACCACGGGGGCAGGCGGATCGACCACGGGAGCGCTGCGCGTGCTGGTGCTCGCCGGCGGGCTGTCCCACGAGCGGGACGTCTCGTTGCGCTCGGGTCGCCGGGTGGCCGAGGCGTTGCGCGACGTCGGGCTCGAGGTCGACGAGCGCGATGTCGACGCGCACCTGCTGTCGTGGCTGCGTGAGCACCGGCCCAACTGCGTCGTACCCCTGCTGCACGGCGAGACCGGGGAGGACGGTGCGCTGCGCGAGATCCTCGAGCTGGTCGGGGTGCCGTACGTCGGAGCCGGCCCGGCCGCCTCCCGGGTCGCGTTCGACAAGCCCGTCGCCAAGGTGGTCGCCGCCCGCGCCGGGCTGCACACGCCCCGGTCGGTGACCCTGCCGGCGGAGACGTTCCGCGAGCTCGGCGCCGCGGCGGTGATGGAGGCCCTCGTCGACTCGGTCGGCCTGCCTTTGATCGTTAAGCCGGCCAAGGGCGGCTCCGCCCTCGGCTGCACGGTCGTGCGCGACGCTTCCGGGCTGCCGGGCGCGATGGTCGACGCGTTCGCCTACGGCGACACCGCGCTGGTCGAGCGACTGGTCGAGGGCGACGAGGTGGCCGTGCCGGTCGTCGACACCGGCGAGGGCCCGCGCGCCCTGCCCGCGGTGGGCATCCTGCCCGACGGGGGCGTCTACGACTACTCCGCGCGCTACACCGCGGGCAGCACCGAGTTCGTGGTACCGGCCAAGCTCGACGACGACCTCGCCGCCGAGTGCGCGCGGGTCGCCGTGGCCGCCCACGAGGCGCTGGGACTGCGGCACCTGTCCCGCTCGGACCTCATCGTCGACGCCGACGGCCGGGTCTGGTTCCTCGAGGTCAACGTCGCGCCCGGCCTCACCGAGACCTCGACCGTGCCGCTCGCCGTCCAGGCCGCCGGGCTGGAGCTCGGGGGGCTGATCGCGGACCTGGTCCATGCCGCGATCGGGCCGCTCGACCAGCCGGCCGGCTGACTGGGAGGATCGGGACGTGCGCGACCTCACCTACCCGCCCGTGATCGCGGCGGCCAAGCTGGCCTTCCGGGCCCTCGGCCTCCGCTTCGTCATGACCGGCACCGACAACATCCCGCGCACCGGCGGCGCGCTGCTGGCCTTCAACCACATCTCCTACGTCGACTTCGTGCTCGGCGGGTACGCCGCCCAGCCGTCCAAGCGCCTGGTGCGCTTCATGGCCAAGCGCGAGCTGTTCGACCACAAGATCGCCGGGCCGTTGATGCGCTCCCTGCACCACATCAACGTCGACCGGGCCGACGGCCTCGCGTCCTACGACGAGGGCGTGCGCTACCTGCGCGACGGTGAGATCGTCGGGATCTTCCCCGAGGCGACCATCTCCCGCTCCTTGGAGATCAAGGAGATCAAGTCCGGTGCGACCCGGTTGGCGGCCGAGGCCGGTGTCCCGCTGATCCCGGTGATCCTTTGGGGCACCCAACGCCTCATGACCAAGGACCACCCCCGCGACCTCAGCCGCGGCAAGACGATCGCCATCCACGTGGGGACCCCGCTGCACCCCACCGGTTCGGAGCCGGTCGCGGAGACCGCGCAGCTGCGGTCCGAGATGTCCCGGATGCTCGACGAGGCGATCCGCGCCTACCCCGAGGAGGAGCAGCCCCCCGGCTGCTGGTGGCTACCCGCGTCGTACGGCGGGAGCGCCCCCACGCCCGAGGAGGCCAAGCGTCTCGACCGGGAGGAGCAGCGCCGCCGTGCCCGGGAGCGGGCGGCGAAGCGGGCCTCGAAGTCCTGACCTCGGTCCGACGAGCGTTCCGCTGTCGGTGAACCGGTCTGGCGCTCCCGGGAGGGCCCGTGCTCTGCTGACCCGGTGAACGCGAGCGACACCTCATCAGCCCCTTTGGACATCCTGGTGCTCGGTGGCACCTCCTGGCTCGGCGGGGCTGTCGCCCGGCACGCGCTGGCCCGCGGTCATGCCGTCACCTGCCTCGCGCGCGGCGACTCCGGCGCGGTGCCTGACGGTGCGAAGCACGTGGTCGCCGACCGTGACGACGCGGCGACCGCCTATCGAGAGGTGGCGGACCGCCGCTGGGACGCGGTCGTCGACCTGGCCCGGCAGCCGCTGCACGTCCGCGGCGCGCTCGACGCACTGGCTCCCTCCGCCGGGCACTGGGTGTTCGTCTCCACCTGCAGCGTCTACGCCGACGACAGCGAGCAGGGTGCGGACGAGTCGGCCGCCCTCCACGAGCCGTGGCTGGGCGACGGGCTCGCCCCCGCCGAGGCCTACGGCCCCGCGAAGGTGGCCTGCGAGCAGGCGGTCCTCGACGCCGCCCCCGACGCCCTCGTCGCGCGGGCCGGGCTGATCGTGGGGTATGGCGACCGCAGCGACCGGTTCGGCTACTGGCCGGCCCGGCTCGCCCGCGCCGAGGCCGGCGACCGGGTCCTCGCGCCGCCGAGCGACCAGCCGCTGCAGGTCGTCGACGTCGAGGACCTGGCCGGCTGGCTGGTCCGCAGCGCGGAGGAGCGGACGGGAGGCATCGTGAACGCGATCGGGATCGAGCACAACATCGGCGCCCTGATCGACCTCTGTGCCCTGGAGGCCGGCCACCCCGTCGACGTGGTGGCCGTGGACGACGCCTGGTTGCAGGCGCAGTCGGTCGAGCCGTGGATGGGGCCGGACTCGCTGCCGCTGTGGCTCCCCCGCCCGGAGTACGCCGGGTTCATGGCCCGCTCCAACGCCGCGGCCCGGGTCGCGGGCCTGACGTTCCGGCCGCTCGCCGACTCGGTCCGCGCCGCCTTGGCATGGGAGCGCGAGTGCGGCCTGGACCGGGACCGCCGCGCGGGGCTGTCCCCCGAGCGGGAGCGGGAGCTGCTCGCCGCCCTCCCCGGCTAGTCGATCTGTCGATTTGTCGACAAATCACCAAGTCGGTAAATCGACCTATGCCTGAGTCGATCCCTCGACGGGCCGGTCGGCGCCCGGGTCCATGATCGCGACGATCCGCTCGAGATCCGGGATCGAGGCGAACTCGACGGTGATCTTGCCCTTGGAGCGGCCGAGGTCGACCTTGACCCGGGTCTCGAGCCGGTCGGAGAGCCGCTCGGCCAGGTCCGCGAGTCCCGGGGCGGTGGGCTTGCTGCGGCGTACCGCGGGGCGGGCGCCCGACCCCAGGTCGCCAACGGTGACGATCTCCTCCAGGCCGCGCACCGAGATCCCCTCGGCCACCACGCGCCCGGCCAGCCGGTCCTGGATGTCGGCGTTGTCGACCGCGAGCAGGGCCCGGGCGTGGCCCGCCGAGAGCACGCCGGCGGCGACCCGCCGCTGCACGGCCGGGGACAGCTTCAGCAGCCGGAGCGTGTTGCTGATCTGCGGGCGGCTGCGCCCGATCCGCCCGGCCAGCTCCTCGTGCGTGCAGCCGAAGTCGTCGAGAAGCTGCTGGTAGGCGGCCGCCTCCTCCAGCGGGTTGAGCTCCGAACGGTGCAGGTTCTCCAGCAGCGCGTCCCGGAGCAGCGCGTCGTCGCCGGTCTCCCGTACGATCGCGGGGATCACCTCTAGGCCGGCCTGCTGGGTGGCGCGCCAGCGGCGCTCGCCCATGATCAGCTCGTAGCGCGGCTCGTCCGGAGAGCCCACCGGTCGCACGACGACAGGCTGCAGCAGGCCGACCTCCTGCACCGAGTGGACCAGCTCGGCCATCGCCTCCTCGTCGAAGACCTGCCGGGGCTGCCGCGGGTTCGGGGCGATCGCGGTCACCGGGAGCTCGGCGAAGTACGCGCCGTCGACCGGCCGCAGCGTCTCCCCCGTCTGCAACCCGGCCTCGGCGGCGGGGCCGCTGCCGTTGTGGTTCGACCCCGGCTCGTGCGCGCCGGGGTCGGCGGCGACCGGGACGTCCCCGGTGCCCGGCACGCCGGTGCCGTCCGCGTGGCCGTCGGCTCCCGGAGTCCCCTCCGGACGCGGTGCGGTCGGGATCAGCGAGCCCAGCCCGCGGCCGAGCCCGCGTCGGGTCTGGTGCTTCTGGGTCATCGGGGTCCTCCTGCGGTCACCTTCATGGCCATCTCACGGGATGCTTCGAGGTAGCTGAGCGCTCCGGGCGAACCCGGGTCGTAGGTGATCACGGTCTGCCCGTAGCTCGGCGCCTCGGAGATCCGCACCGAGCGGGGGATGGCGGTGCGCAGCACCTGGTCACCGAAGTGCCCGCGCACCTCCTCCGCGACGCCGGCGGACAGCCGGGTGCGCGCGTCGTACATCGTGAGCATGATCGTGGAGACCTCGAGGCCGGGGTTCAGGTGCGCCTTCACCATCTCCACCGTCTCCAGGAGCTGGCCAAGACCCTCGAGCGCGTAGTACTCGGCCTGGATCGGGATCAGCATCTCGTCGCCGGCGACCAGGGCGTTCAGGGTGAGCAACCCGAGCGACGGCGGGCAGTCGATGAGCACGTAGTCGAACCTGTCCTCGTCGCCGTCGCCGCCGGTCCGGTCGGGGCGGATCTGCGGGTGCGCGAGCAGGGCCTTCCGGAGCCGGCTCTCCCGGGCCACCATGCTGACCAGCTCGATCTCGGCGCCGGCCAGGTCGATGGTCGCCGGCACCACGAAGAGGCCGTCGATCTCCGGGCTCGGCGTCACGATGTCCACCAGTGGCGCGGAGTCGACCATCGCGTCGTACGTGGACGGGATCCCCCGGTGGTGCTCGATGGCCAGCGCCGTGGAGGCGTTTCCCTGCGGGTCCAGGTCGACGACCAGCACGCGCAGACCTCCCTGGGCCAGCGACGCGGCCACGTTGACCGTGGTCGTGGTCTTGCCGACGCCGCCCTTCTGGTTGGCGACCACCATCACCCGGGTGTGATCCGGGCGGGGCAGCGGACCGCGCAGCCGGAGCCCCTCGCGGACCAGGATGTCCTGCTCGACCGACCGGGCGAGCGGCGTCGAGCCGTCGTCGACGTCCGCCACCACCCGGGCAACATCACCGGCCGTGCGGTAGGCCACCGGTCCGGGAGCCGGGTGTGGTCCGAAGCGGGAGGGGGTGGACACCGGCGACTCCTCGGGTACGGCGAGCGGCGACTCTGTTTCACGTGAAACCGGATCTGCAGGCGTTTCACGTGAAACGCCCGGATCCGTGCCGGTTGATGCCTGTGGACCAGGCTGTGGATTCTGTGGGTATCCCGGCCATCCGAGCGCAGCAGGCTGGTCCGGGACCTCGGGATCGGACTCCGACGGCGACGGCCAGCCCAGACCGGGGAGCGTCCGAGACGATCGGGTCACGACGGGGGGCCTTTCTTACGCGAGCGCGGCCGACGGGACCGGTTCGAACCAGTCGAGCCGGGGCCGGCCGACCCACGAGACGTTGAAGGGTTCCAACGTAGACGGGACGGTCGGGTGGCTTCCACTCGCACCACCGTGGTCGGTGGATCAATCCGTCCGATCCCCAGGCTGAGCACCTCGACGACGCCCGCACCGAGTCGCTGCAGGGTCGTCCTGGCGGCGTCGATCTCCTCGTGCGCCGAGGATCCCTTCATCGCCACCAGGTGCCCGCCCTCGCGCACCAGCGGCATCGACCAATCAGCGAGCCGGCCGAGGGGCGCGACCGCGCGCGAGGTGACGACCGTGAACTCCCGGGTGCCGTGCAGCTCCTCGGCCCGGCCACGCACCACCTCCACGTTGTCGAGACCGAGGGCGTCGACCGCCTCGTCCAGGAAGGTGGTACGCCGGAGCAGCGGCTCCACCAGGCACACCTCGAGGTCGGGCCGAGCCAGCGCGAGCACCAACCCGGGGAGTCCGGCGCCACTGCCGATGTCGCAGACCGTCACGCCCGACGGGATCGCCTCGCCGAGCACGGCGCAGTTCATGAGGTGCCGCTCCCACAACCGGGGCGTCTCGCGGGGTCCGATCAGCCCTCGGATCACGCCGTCGTGGGCGAGCAGCTCCGCGAACCGCTCCGCCAGCGGGAGCGCGGCAGAGAAAACCCCCCGCGCCTCGGCCGGAGCCGGCGGCGCGGGGGGTGTTTCACGTGAAACAGGGTCACGTGTCGGGTCACTCAACGGGGCAGCACCACGACGTACCGCCGCGGCTCCTCACCCTCGGACTCAGAGCCCAGGCCGGCGTCCGCGACCGCATCGTGCACCACCTTGCGCTCGAACGGGGACATCGGCTGCAGGGACACCCGCTCGCCGGTCTCCTTCACCTGGGCCACCGTCTCGGCCGCCAGCTTCTCCAGTCGGGCCCGCTTGTCGGCTCGGTGGCCCCCGATGTCCAGCATCAGGCGGGACCGCTCACCGGTCTCGCGGTAGACCGCGAGCCTGGTCAGCTCCTGCAGCGCCTCCAGCACCTCACCGTCGCGCCCGACCAGCTGGGACAGGTCGCCACCGACGATCGACACCGACGCACGGTCACCCTCGACGTCCATGTCCAGATCGCCGTCGAGGTCGGCGATGTCCAGCAGCTCCTCGAGGTAGTCGGCGGCGATGTCGCCCTCGTTCTCGAGCTGCTGCTGCCGGTCGGGGGCGTCCTCGCTGTCCGGGCCGCTGTCCGGGCCGGTGTCCGAGCCGGCTTCCGGCTCGACGTCCGGCGTGGGGTCCTGCCCGGTCTCGTCGGGGTCGTTGTCGAGATTCCCGTCGCTGATCTGCGCTTCGGCGGCCTGGTCGCTCACGGCGTCCTCCTGGTTGGTCGTGCGGGTCTGTCGGCGTTCGGCAGCGGGCTACGCACTGGCCGAGCCGGGCTCGGTGTCATCGCCGGTCTCACGGGACTCGGGCCGTGGCTTGGGGGCCGGGCCCTTCTTCTTCCGCTGACTGCGGGACTGCTTCTTGGGCTGCTGCCGAGGCGGAGCAGGCGGGGCGGGCGGCTCCACGGCCTCGGCCGGCTTGGTCTCCTCGAGCGGGACGCCCTTGCGCTCGGCGCGGCGCTGGGCCTTGCGGGCGTCGCGCTCCTCCTTGGCCTTGAGCGCCGGAGTGCCGGGAGCCGGGTTGTTCCGGATCACGTAGAACTGCTGGCACATGGTCCACAGGTTCGAGGTGGTCCAGTAGAAGAGCACACCGATCGGGAACGCGATGCCGCCGACCGCGAAGACCAGCGGCAGGACGTAAAGCAGCATCTTCTGCTGCTGGGCGTAAGGACCGGTCAGCGCGTCGGCCGGCATGTTCTTGCTCATCAGCTGGCGCTGGGTGAGGAAGGTGGTCGCGGTCATCGCGATCACCAGGACCGCCGCCAGGACGCGGACGCTCAGGTCGTCGGTGGACAGGAAGGTGTCGGAGATCTTCGCACCCAGGAACACCGCGTCGCCGAACTGCTCGTTCAGCTGCTCGGTCATGAACCCCTTGGGCTCGTCCGGGTTCTTCGCCGCCTGGTCGATCAGCCGGAACAGCGCCAGGAAGATCGGCATCTGCACCAGGATCGGGAGGCAGGACGCGAACGGGTTGGTCCCGGTGTCCTTGTAGAGCTTCATCGTCTCCTGGGTGAGACGTTCCCGGTCGTGGCCGTACTTCTTCTGCAGCTCCTTGACCTTCGGCTGGATGAGCTGCATGTTCCGGCTGGACTTGATCTGCTTGACGAACAGCGGGATCAGCGCGGCACGGATCACAAGGGTCAGGCCGATGATCGACAGCACCCAGGCGATGCCGGTGGCCGGGCCGAAGATGTCACCGAAGAGCCGGTGGAACGCCAGCAGCACGAAGGACGTCGCGTAGTAGAGCGGCGTCATGATGAGGCTGCCCAGCTGGACGAAGAAGTCGATCACTCAGGCTCCTGAGGACTGGTGGGAGGTGCTGCTCGGGTCGATCGAGCCCGGGGCAGCGGGAACGGGGTCGTAGCCGCCTGCCGCCCAAGGATGACAGCGGGCGAGACGACGTACGGCGAGCCAGCTGCCGCGCACGCTGCCGTGCACCGTCACCGCCTCGAGCGCGTACGCCGAGCAGGACGGGTGGTAGCGGCACACCTGGCCGTAGAGCGGGCTGATCAGCAGCCGGTACAGGCGGAGGAGCCCGATCAGGACGTACTTCACCGAGTGCCCCTTGCGGCGGACCGCTGCCGCACCCGGCCGAGCGCCCGGTCGAGCGCCCGGTCGAGCGCACGGTCGAGATCGGCCCCGAGCTCGGCCGACGAGGCGGTCGCGGCCGCCGGGAGGGCGCGGACCACGAGCACGGCGGAGCCCGGCAGCGACGTGAGTCGCTCCCGGGCGAGGTGTCGAAGCCGGCGCTTCACCTGGTTGCGTACGACCGCTCCGCCGACCGCCTTGCTGACGACGAAGCCCACGACGGGCTGCACCGGGTCGGCCGATGCTCCGGACGGCGCCGGGGCGGCGAGGTGGACGACGAGCGTCCGGGTGCCGGCCCGCTCTCCGTGTCGGATCGTGGGGGCGTAGAGCCGGCTCGAGGTGAGCCGGTGTGCCCGCGTCAGCACCGGTCGACGGGAACGGTCAGACCGAGATGCTCTTGCGACCCTTGCGGCGGCGCGACGAGAGAATCGCGCGGCCCGCACGGGTGCGCATCCGCAGGCGGAAGCCGTGCACCTTGTGGCGGCGACGGTTGTTCGGCTGGTACGTGCGCTTGCTCACGAGCTTGTCTCCGGTGTGTCGGGAGTGGTCAGGTCTGCGGTGCCGGGCTACATTCGCCCCGCTCGGTCGAGCCGGCGTGTTCGACCCACACCGCGCACCCGCGAGAGGCGCCTGGCAACCCGGTCGCCGTGACGGCGTGGGCTGGCGGGACGTGGGCATGCGGCACCGGTCGACTCCGGTTCGACCTCCCAACGGTACGGGGGCCGCCGAACGGGGTCAAACCGAGCGCGTCGCCCCCGGTCCATGCATCCTGCGGAACCTGTGGACAACCGCTTGATCCACAGGCATCGCCCTTGTTAGCGTGCGGCGTTCCCGAGTTCCCCACGGTGGACGCCCTTCCGGTTCCGAGCCGCTCGACCCAGTCGTCGACGGATCTTCGAAAAACCGTCTGTGACCTGGTCGAACCACGGTAGAACAGGGCGTTCTGACCGGCCTCGGCCCGGTGCCGCACTCACGCTGGCTCCGGATGCACAACCTGTGGACAAAGGTGTGGACCGCACGAGGAATCGATTGGGGAGGACCCCGCGTGGACGACAACACCGCCGGCAGTTCCGGCACTGGCAGCCCGAGCGACGGATCGGACGAGAGCCAGACCAGCAGCACGCCGGCGGCCGATCTCGGGACCGTGTGGCGCACGCTGATCGACGACCTGCCGCCCAGCCAGCGCGCCTGGCTCACCGCGAGCAGCCCCGTCACCCTGCACGAGCACACCGCGATCATCGCGGTCGCCGACGAGTTCACCCGCAACCAGCTCGAGGGCCGGCTGCGCACCCGGCTCGAGGACGCGCTCGGCAACGCCTTCGGCACCCAGGTGCGGATCGCGGTCACCGTGGACCCCGAGCTCGAGGGCTCCGCCGCTCCCGTCGGTACGTCGGCCGGAGACCACTCGGTCGGCCACCTGGGTCAGCCGCGGTCCGGCGACGGGGCGATCGACCAGCACCCGTCGATCAATCCATCCATCGACTTGTCGACAAATCCACTCGACGTACCGACGCCGCTCGTCTCGTCCCCCGGCGGGAAGTCCGGCGGCACCGCCCTGGAGACCCGGCTCAACCCCAAGTACATCTTCGAGACGTTCGTCATCGGCTCGTCCAACCGGTTCGCGCACGCCGCGGCGGTCGCGGTCGCCGAGGCACCCGGCAAGGCCTACAACCCGCTGCTGATCTACGGAGACTCGGGACTGGGCAAGACCCACCTGCTGCACGCGATCGGGCACTACGTCCGCAGCCTGTTCAACGGCGCCCGGGTCCGCTACGTCAGCTCGGAGGAGTTCACCAACGAGTTCATCAACGCGATCCGCGACGACAAGGCGGCGATGTTCCAGCGCCGCTACCGCGACGTCGATGTGCTGCTGATCGACGACATCCAGTTCCTCGAGGGGAAGATCCAGACGCAGGAGGAGTTCTTCCACACGTTCAACACCCTCCACAACGCCAACAAGCAGATCGTGATCACCTCCGACCGCGCACCCAAGCGGCTCGAGGCGCTCGAGGACCGGCTGCGCAACCGGTTCGAGTGGGGCCTGATCACCGACGTCCAGCCGCCGGACCTTGAGACCCGTATCGCGATCCTCCGCAAGAAGGCCGCGACCGAGCGCATGACCGCGCCGCCGGACGTGCTGGAGTTCATCGCCAGCAAGATCCAGACCAACATCCGCGAGCTCGAGGGTGCGCTGATCCGGGTCACCGCGTTCGCCAGCCTCAACCGGCAGCCGGTCGACCTGACGCTCGCCGAGATCGTGCTCAAGGACCTGATCCCCGAGGGCGGGGAGCCGGAGATCAGCGCGGCGCTGATCATCGCCCAGACCGCGGCGTACTTCGGGCTCTCCATCGACGACCTGTGCGGGTCGAGCCGAAGCCGGGTGCTGGTCACCGGTCGGCAGATCGCGATGTACCTGTGCCGCGAGCTCACCGACCTCTCCCTGCCGAAGATCGGTCAGCAGTTCGGCGGTCGCGACCACACCACCGTGATGCACGCCGACAAGAAGATCCGCCAGCTCCTCGCGGAGCGTCGGTCGGTCTACAACCAGGTCACCGAGCTCACCAACCGGATCAAGCAGCAGGCCCGCCAGTCGTGACCGAGCCGGCGCGATCGTCCGCGCGCCTGGGGAGCACGGTGTGCAGTCTTGTCGTTTCCTCGTGCACGAGCTGTGGACAACCCCGTGCACGACGGCCCGGCCGGTCGGCGGGACACAGGCTCGTGTTGTTCGTCCACCGTCCGTCCACACCCGGTCGGGACGGAGAAATCGACGATGACCTGCGGAAACGTCACTTGTCCACAGTTTCCACCGAGCCTGTGAGTACGACGGGACTACACATGGATCAGATCTCGATGAACTTCGGGGCGCGGCCCGACCTGGGGACAACCCGCACCCGCACCGTCCGGCACCTCGGTCGCGCGGCTCCGACGACGGCCGCACACCCGAATCACAACTTCGGTACTCCCGCTGTGCGGCACCCCCTGCGCATGGCAGGATGCACACCCCTGGCAGCGCGCTCCGACATTCGTGTGGTTCGCGGCCGGCACCCCGTGGTCCCAGGAGTCATCGCAGGAGGCGAACACCCGTGAAGTTCCGCGTCGAGCGCGACGTCCTCGCCGACGCCGTTGCCTGGGCCGCCCGCAGCCTCCCGGTCCGACCCAGCGCCCCGGTGCTGGCCGGCCTGCTGATCGAGACCCAGGGCGGTCAGGGCGACGGCCTGCAGCTGAGCACGTTCGACTACGAGACCTCCGCCCGCGCCACGGTGCCTGCCGACGTCTCCGACGAGGGCCGGGCACTCGTCTCCGGCCGGCTGCTCGCCGACATCTGCCGAAGCCTGCCCGCCAAGCCGGTGGAGATGACCATCGAGGGCGCGAAGGTGTCGCTGACCTGCGGCAGCGCCCGGTTCAGCCTGCAGACGATGCCGGTCGAGGAGTACCCCTCCCTGCCCGACATGCCGCAGGCCACCGGCACCGTGCGCAGCGACCTGTTCGCCAACGCCGTCGCCCAGGCCGTCACCGCGGCGGGCCGCGACGACATGCTGCCGGTGCTCACCGGCGTCCGGATCGAGATCGACGGCTCCCACCTGTCGCTGCTGGCCACCGACCGGTTCCGGCTGTCGCTGCGCGAGCTCGAGTGGGACCCGGGCGCCACCGACGTCAGCGCGGCCGCGCTGGTGCCGGCCAAGGTGCTGGCCGACACCGCGAAGTCGCTCACCGCCGGGGCCGAGGTCACGATCGCGCTGTCCACGTCGGGCGCCGGCGAGGGCATCATCGGCTTCGAGGGATCGGCCGGGGGCGGCGTACGCCGGACCACCACCCGACTTCTCGACGGCGAGTTCCCCAAGGTCCGCACGCTGTTCCCCAGCGAGCAGCAGACGGTCGCCCGCGTCGACCGGGCCACCCTGGTCGAGGCGGTCAAGCGTGTCTCCCTGGTCGCCGAGCGCAACACGGCGGTCCAGCTCGCGTTCACCGACGGTGTCCTCACCCTCGACGCCGGAAGCGGCGACGAGGCACTGGCCACCGAGCAGATCGACGCCGAGGTCAAGGGCGCGGACATCACCACCGGCTTCAACCCGCAGTTCCTGCTGGACGGGCTGACCGCGCTGGAGTCGCCGGTCGTCGAGATGGCGTTCACGCAGGCCTCCAAGCCCGCGGTGATGGTCGGGGTCGACAGCCAGGACGGCGAGGCCGACCTCGCGTTCCGCTACCTGCTGATGCCGCGCCGCCTGCTCTCCTGAGCGGCCGGGCCGGCCACTTCGCTTGGGCGTAGGCTCGCACCGCCAGCATTCGCGCGCGGGAGGAGAACCATGGAGATCGGCCTCATCGGGCTGGGCAAGATGGGTGGCAACATGCGCGAGCGGCTGCGCCGCGCCGGCCACACCGTCGTCGGCTACGACCGCAACCCCGAGGTCAGCGACGTCGACAGTCTCGAGGCGATGGTCGAGGGACTTCCCTCGCCGAAGATCGTCTGGGTGATGGTGCCGTCCGGCGACCCGACCCGCGCGACCGTGGACGCCCTGGGCGACCTGCTCGGCGAGGGCGACATCGTCATCGACGGCGGGAACTCCCGGTGGACCGATGACCAGAAGCACGGGAATCTCCTTGCTGACAAGGGGATCGGCTTCGTCGACTGCGGAGTCTCGGGAGGAGTCTGGGGTCTCGAGAACGGCTACGCACTCATGGCCGGCGGCGACCCCGAGCACATCAAGACCCTCCAGCCGGTCTTCGACGCCCTCAAGCCGGAGGGCGAGTTCGGCTGGGTGCACGCCGGCGGCGTCGGCGCCGGGCACTTCTCCAAGATGGTGCACAACGGCATCGAGTACGCCCTCATGCAGGCGTACGCCGAGGGCTGGGAGCTGCTGCAGAAGGCCGAGATGGTCGACAACGTCACGGAGGTCTACCGCTCGTGGCGCGAGGGCACCGTGATCCGCTCGTGGCTGCTCGACCTGATGGTCGCGGCCCTCGACGACGACGAAGGGCTCTCCAAGATCCGCGGCTACGCCGAGGACTCCGGTGAGGGGCGGTGGACGGTCGAGGCCGGCATCGAGCACGCCGTCGCCACCCCGGCGATCACCGCGGCGCTCTACGCGCGGTTCGTCTCGCGGCAGGACGACAGCCCGGCGATGAAGGCGGTCGCCGCGATGCGCAACCAGTTCGGCGGCCACGCCGTGCGGACCGACGCCCCGGCCGGCGGCGACCAGGCCGGGACCGACCGGGCCCCGGACCAGAGCGACGCCGCGCGAGCCGCCGACGCCGGCTCGGACTCCGCGGCCGGCGAGAGCTAGGTCGACCCACCACGTGCACGTCGTCCGCCTGTCTCTGCACGACTTCCGGTCCTACGCCGCCGTCGAGGTCGTGCTGCCGCCGGGCGTGACGGCGTTCGTCGGACGCAACGGGCAGGGCAAGACCAACCTCGTCGAGGCGGTCGACTACGTGGCGCGGCTGTCCTCGCACCGGGTCGCGAGCGACGCGCCGCTGGTCAGGTCCGGCGCCGACCAGGCGGTGGTGCGGGCAGTCGTGGTCCGCGACGGGCGGGAGGCGTTGCTCGAGGTCGAGATCAACCCCGGACGCTCCAACCGCGCGCGGATCAACAAGTCACCCCTCCCCCGGGCCCGCGAGCTGCTCGGTCTGGTGCGGACCGTGCTCTTCTCCCCCGAGGACCTGACGCTGGTCAAGGGCGACCCCTCCGACCGTCGCCGGTTCCTCGACGACCTCCTGGTGCAGCGCGCCCCACGCTTCGCCGGCATCCGCTCCGACTACGACCGGGTGCTGCGCCAGCGCAACGCCCTGCTGAAGAGCGCCGGACAACGGGGTGGCCGGCGCACCGGACCCGACGAGCACTTCGAGAGCACGATCGAGGTGTGGAACCAGCAGCTCGCTGCGGTCGGGGCCGAGCTCCTCGCCGCCAGGATCGCGCTGGTCGAGGAGCTGGGGCCACTCGTCGGCACAGCGTACGAAGCAGTGGCGCAGTCGGCGACCCGCGCGGACGGCACCGAGGCGTCCCTGACCTACCGGCCCTCGTTCGACCTCGGCCCGCTGGGTCAGCCGGGCGTGGTGCCCGACCGCGCCCCCCTGCGCGACGCGATCCTCGCCGAACTCGCGCGGCGTCGCGCCGACGAGCTGCAGCGCGGCATCAGCCTGGTCGGCCCGCACCGCGACGAGCTGGTGCTCGGGCTCGGACCCCTGCCGGTGAAGGGATACGCGTCCCACGGGGAGTCCTGGTCGTTCGCGCTCGCGCTGCGGCTCGCGTCGTACGACCTGCTCCGCGCCGGCGGCGACGACCCGATCCTGATCCTCGACGACGTGTTCGCCGAGCTAGACACCGGCCGCCGCGACCGGCTCGCCGAGATGGTGGCCGGCGCCGAGCAGGTGCTGGTGACCGCGGCGGTCGCAGCCGACGTGCCCGCCATACTGCGCGGGCACCGCATCGACATCGTCGACGGGGAGGTGGCCGTCCATGGGAGCTGACGACCCCGCCGAGTTGTCAGGGCGTGAACCGGCCGGGACCGACTCAGGGTCTGACAACTCGGCGGAGGCGCACGACGACACCGGCCTCGACCTGGCCCGCAGCATCGCCCGCGGCCTCGCGAGCAGCCGGCGTACGACGAAGCGTCGGAACCCGCCGCGCCGCGGCCGGCGGCCGGTCGTCGACCCCACCGCGTCGGGCGCGCACCCCGACGACCGCGACCCGCAGCTGCTCGACACCACGATCGGCCGGCTCATCGCCGACCAGGGCTGGGGCACCGACGTGCGGGTGCACGGCGTGTTCAGCCGGTGGGACCTGCTGGTCGGCCGCGAGGTCGCGCAGCACTGCCGGCCGGAGTCGTTCACGGCCACAGACGGCGGAGGCACGCTCGTGGTCCGCACCGACTCGACCGCGTGGGCGACCCAGATGAAGCTGCTCGCCCCGACCGCGCTGCGCCGACTCAACGAGGAGCTCGGGGACGGCACGGTCACCCTGGTCGAGGTGCTCGGACCGCACCTCCCGAGCTGGAAGAAGGGCCTCCGCTCGATGCGCGACGGCCGCGGTCCGCGCGACACCTACGGTTGACCGACCTGGGCTGCCGGGCGCTGTGCGGCCGGGCCCCGGGAACCCCGTCAGGGGCGATCTGCGGCCGCCGCGGCCGTATGGGGACCCGGAAGCAACCCTGGCATCGTCTCCTGGATGCCCTCCGGGGCCGGGAATCGGCATTCTGGAGTCCGGATCCCCCCTTTTCCCAGGGTCGCTATGCCTCGAATCACGCCCTGGCGGGTATATTGGGACCCGAGGTCGAACTCCAAAGGGGTCGACCTTCGTCATGCCGGCTCCAGTCTCGGCATGCCCGGCTCCTGCCGGTGAGCGACCAAGTGCAAAGGATGGCTTGTGGCCGACCAGCCCACCCCCCACGGGGACGCAGCGACCGACACCAGACCTTCCGCCGAAGTGGTCTCCGAGACCGCAGCAGCCCTCGCCCCGGCCGGCAGCTCGCACGCCGTCGAGGACGGCATGTACGACGCCTCCGCGATCCAGGTGCTCGAGGGGCTCGACGCGGTCCGGAAGCGTCCGGGCATGTACATCGGCTCCACCGGCGAGCGCGGGCTGCACCACCTGGTCTGGGAGATCGTCGACAACGCCGTGGACGAGGCGCTCGCCGGTCACTGCGACCAGATCCGGCTGACCCTGCTGGCCGACGGCGGCCTCCGGGTCGAGGACAACGGCCGCGGCATCCCCACCGACACCGCCCCCGGCCAGGACATGCCGGCCGTGACGATGGCGCTCACCATGCTGCACGCCGGCGGCAAGTTCGGCGGTGGTGGCTACAAGGTCTCCGGCGGTCTGCACGGCGTCGGCGTCTCGGTGGTCAACGCGCTGAGCAGCAAGCTGCAGGTCGATGTCTGCAACCGTGGGTACCACTGGCGGCAGATGTTCAGCCTCGGCGTACCCGACGGTCCGCTCGAGCAGCTCGAGCCGGCCGACGAGACCGGCACGACCGTCACCTTCTGGCCGAGCACCGACATCTTCGAGACCACCACGTTCTCGCTGGAGACGATCACCAACCGGATCCGCGAGATGGCCTTCCTCAACAAGGGCCTCGAGATCGTCGTCCGTGACGAGCGCGCTCACGCCGAGGACATCGCCGACGCGGTGGCCGACGAGACCGTCAGCGAGGACGTCGACGGCGGTCGCTCCGCGACCGACGGAGCCATCAAGGGTGACGGTGAGGCGCTCGAGCAGCGGTTCCGCTACGACCGCGGCCTGATCGACTACGTCGAGCACCTCAACCGACGCAAGGACAAGGCCAACCCGAGCGTCATCTCGTTCGAGGCCGAGCAGAACGACCAAGGCATGAGCCTCGAGATCGCGATGCAGTGGAACACCTCGTTCCAGGAGTCCGTGCACACCTTCGCCAACACGATCAACACCCACGAGGGCGGCACCCACGAGGAGGGCTTCCGCGCGGCCCTGACCACCCTGGTCAACAACTGGGGCGAGGAGTGGGGCCTGATCAAGAAGAAGGAGGACCGGGTCTCCGGCGACGACGTCCGCGAGGGTCTGACCGCGATCATCTCGATCAAGCTCGGTGAGCCGCAGTTCGAGGGCCAGACCAAGACCAAGCTCGGCAACACCGAGGCCAAGAGCTTCGTGCAGCGGCTGGTCAACGAGCAGCTCGGCGACTGGCTGGAGAAGAACCCGGCCGAGGGCAAGGACATCGTCCGCAAGGCGCAGGCCGCCGCCTCCGCACGCATCGCCGCGCGCAAGGCCCGCGACCTGGCCCGGTCCCGCAAGGGCCTGCTCGGCGGGGGCGGCCTGCCCGGCAAGCTGTCCGACTGCCAGTCGACGAACCCCGCGGAGTGCGAGGTGTTCATCGTCGAGGGTGACTCCGCCGGAGGCTCCGCCAAGTCGGGCCGCGACCCGCGGGTGCAGGCGATCCTGCCGATCCGCGGCAAGATCCTCAACGTCGAGAAGGCCCGTCTCGACAAGGTGCTCGCCAACACCGAGGTGCAGGCGATCATCTCGGCGCTCGGCACCGGCATCCACGAAGAGTTCGACCTCGACAAGCTGCGCTACCACAAGGTCGTGCTGATGGCCGACGCCGACGTCGACGGCCATCACATCAACACGCTGCTGCTGACGCTGCTGTTCCGCTTCATGAAGCCGCTCATCGAGCACGGCTACGTCTACATGGCCCAGCCGCCGCTCTACCGGCTGCGCTGGAACAAGCCGCACGAGCACGAGTACGTCTACTCCGACTCGGAGCGCGACGCCCTGATGCGGGCCGGCATCGAGGAGGGCAAGAAGCTGCCCAAGGAGAACCCTGTCCAGCGCTACAAGGGTCTCGGTGAGATGAACGCCGACGAGCTGTGGGAGACCACCATGGACCCCGACCAGCGGCTGATGTTGCAGGTGACGCTCGACGACGCCGCCCAGGCCGACGAGATCTTCTCGATCCTGATGGGCGAGGACGTGGAGCAGCGGCGCTCCTTCATCCAGCGCAACGCCAAAGACGTCCGGTTCCTCGACATCTGATGAGCGCCGCGATGCACGCACGCTGGCTGCGTTGTCCTCGCTCGACGGCCGACCCCGGGCCGCCTTCGCTCGTCCGCCTTGCCAGCGCACGCACCTCACGACGCTCAAACGGAGTGGATGAATGACTGACAACGTGATCGAAGGACCGGGTCCCGGCGGCCGCATCGAGCCGGTCGAGCTGCAGACCTCGATGCAGCGGGCCTACATCGACTACGCGATGGCGGTCATCGTCGGCCGCGCCCTGCCCGACGTACGCGACGGGCTCAAGCCCGTGCACCGCCGCGTGCTCTACGCGATGTACGACGGCGGCTACCGCCCCGACCGCGGCTTCTCGAAGTGCTCGCGCGTGGTCGGCGACGTGATGGGTCAGTACCACCCCCACGGCGACTCGGCGATCTACGACACCCTGGTCCGGCTCGCGCAGCCGTGGGTGATGCGGGCGCCTCTGATCCACGGGCAGGGCAACTTCGGCTCGCCGGGCAACGACCCCGCGGCGGCGATGCGCTACACCGAGTGCCGGATGGCTCCGCTGGCCATGGACATGGTCCGCGACATCGACAAGGACACCGTCGACTTCCAGCCCAACTACGACGGCCGCTCCTCGGAGCCGGTGATCCTGCCCGCGCGATTCCCCAACCTTCTGGTCAACGGCTCGGCCGGCATCGCCGTCGGCATGGCGACCAACATCCCGCCACACAACCTGCGCGAGGTCGCCGAGGGCGCGACCTGGGCCCTGGAGCACCCCGACGCGACCCGCGAGGAGCTGCTCGACGCGCTCCTCGAGCGGATCAAGGGCCCCGACTTCCCCAACTCCGCGCTGATCGTCGGCCGGCAGGGCATCGAGCAGACCTACCGCACCGGCCGCGGCTCGGTGACCCAGCGCGCGGTCATCGACGTCGACGAGGACGCCAAGGGCCGCACCTCGCTGATCATCACGCAGCTGCCCTACATGGTGAACCCCGACAACCTCGCGCTGAAGATCGCCGAGCTCGCCGACTCCGGCAAGGTGCAGGGCATCGCCGACGTGAAGGACAACACGTCCTCGCGCACCGGGCAGCAGCTCGTCGTCGTGCTCAAGCGCGACGCGGTCGCCAGGGTGGTGCTCAACAACCTGCTCAAGCACACCGAGCTGCAGACCAACTTCAGCGCCAACATGCTCGCGCTGGTCGACGGTGTGCCGCGCACGCTGACGCTCGACCAGTTCATCAGCCACTGGGTCGCGCACCAGATCGACGTGATCCAGCGGCGCACGCGATTCCTGCTCGCCGACGCCGAGCGCCGTGCGCACATCTTCCGCGGCCTGGCCAAGGCCCTCGACATGCTCGACGAGGTCATCGCGCTGATCCGGCGCTCGCCCGAGGTCGACGACGCCCGTCGCGGCCTGATCGAGCTGCTCGACATCGACGAGATCCAGGCCAACGCCATCCTCGACATGCAGCTGCGCCGCCTCGCGGCCCTGGAGCGGCAGAAGATCATCGACGAGCTGGTCAAGATCGAGACCGAGATCGCCGACCTGGAGGACATCCTCGCCGACCCCGCCCGCCAGCGCCGGATCATCGCCGAGGAGCTCAAGGAGGTCGTCGACAAGTACGGCGAGGACCGCCGCACGCAGATCATCGCGGCCGACGGCGACCTCTCGATGGAGGACCTGATCCCCGACGAGGACCTCGTCGTGACGATCACCCGCGGCGGGTACGCCAAGCGCACCCGCGCCGACCTGTACCGGACCCAGAAGCGGGGCGGCAAGGGGGTCCGCGGTGCGACGCTGAGGGGCGACGACGTCGTCGAGCACTTCATGGCGACCACCAACCACCACTGGTTGCTGTTCTTCACCAGCGCCGGCCGGGTCTACCGCACCAAGGCCTACAACCTCCCCGAGGCGTCTCGCGACGCGAAGGGCGGGCACGTGGCCGGGCTGCTGTCGTTCCAGCCCGACGAGCAGATCGCCCAGGTGCTGGCGATCCGCGACTACGACCAGGCGCCCTACCTCGTGCTGGCCACCCGCAACGGCCTGGTCAAGAAGACCCGGCTCGGCGACTACAACAGCCCGCGCCAGGCCGGAGTCATCGCGATCAACTTCCGTGAGGACGACGACGAGCTGATCGGCGCCGAGCTCGTCAACGACGGCGACGACGTCCTGCTGGTCTCCCGCAAGGGCCAGGCGATCCGCTTCCCGGCCGAGCGTGACCTGCGGGCCATGGGCCGGGCCACCTCCGGCGTCACCGGCATGAAGTTCCGCGACGGCGACCAGCTGCTGTCGATGTCGGTGATCCGTGCAGAGCAGGTCGCCGCTGAGGAAGCGGCGGCCGCCAGGGCGGCCGAGGCAGGCGCGTCGACCGAGCCCGGCGACCTGCCCGGAGTGCAGGAGCAGTACGTCTTCACGATCACCGACGGCGGCTTCGCCAAGCGCACCCGGATCTCGGAGTACCGCCAGCAGTCCCGCGGCGGCCTCGGCATCAAGGCGATGAAGCAGGACGACGAGCGCGGCAACCTGGTCGGGGCCTTCATCGTCGTCGAGGGCGACGAGGTGCTGGCGATCAAGCAGTCCGGGCAGGTCACCCGCAGCGCGATCGACGAGCACCTGCGCCCGACCGGCCGCGACACCAAGGGCGTCCGGTTCGTCGGCGTCAGCGAGGGCGACGGCGTCGCCCAGGTCGCCCGCAGCGTCGAGCGCGCCACCGAGATCGAAGAGGCGGTGGAGGAAGCAGTGAGTGACGGGACCGATGTGAAGAGCGAGGACGCCGCTGCGGCCGCCGTTGACGAGTCCGACTCGGTCACGAATCGCGACTCTGACCAGGAGGATGCGACAATCGTGACGGACCGGCCCGGAGACGAGCCGGCTGACGACGAAGCCACCACCGAGGAGTCCTGATGGCCGACCGACGTGCCGATGACACGCCGCTGGCACCACGACGATCGCTCGGTGCGCCCGGACAGGCCACCGACGAGTCGCGGCGACCGCTGAGCGAGCGGGTCTCGGCCGCCGTGTCCGCGGCGGGCAGCGCGGTCCAGCAGGCCGCGTCGCCCTCCGGTCCCGGCACCGGTACGACGACCGCTGCCCGGCCCTCCCCGGGACCGTCCGGTCAGCCGCCGCGCCGGCCCCGCACCCGCCGCGCCCGGCTGCGGCTGGTGCACCTCGACCCGTGGTCGGTGATGAAGACGTCGTTCCTGCTCTCCATCGCGTTCGGCATCGTCACCGTCGTGTCGGTTGCCGTCGTCTGGGCAGTGCTCGGCGCCGCCGGCGTCTGGGACTCCATCAACTCCACGGTCACCGACGTGCTGGGTGGCGAGTCCGCCGACACCTTCGACATCGAGAACTATGTCGGCACCAGTCGCGTGCTCGGGTTCACCATGATCGTGGCAGTGGTCGACGTCATCCTGATCACGGCGATCGCCACGCTCGGCGCCTTCCTCTACAACCTCGCTGCTGCCCTGCTCGGCGGCCTCGAGGTCACGCTCGCCGAGGACGACCACTGAGCCCGAGCGACTCCCCGGCCGCGCCGGCGTAAGGCCGCCGGCTCGGTTTGGGAGCCGTCGACGCGATGGGGTAATCTCTCCCGTCGGCAGCCGCTCGGACACCCGTTCGGCCGCGCGTCACTGCACCATCAACGCACGCCACGGGCCTATAGCTCAGACGGTTAGAGCGCTTCCCTGATAAGGAAGAGGTCAGAGGTTCAAGTCCTCTTAGGCCCACCACCCACAAACCCCCGCGAACCGGCACCAGCACGGACAGCGGGGGTTTTGCCGTTCCCGCACCTGCCACCAATCGCCGCCGGGTGACTACCGTCATCCCCAGACGGCGGTCGCGGTCCACGAGTGGGAGGAAGCCCATGCTGAACCAGGTCTCGGAAGGTGTGCTGGTCCACCAGAGCGAGCTGCTCCGGAACAATACAGTCGTCGTGCAGGGCGCGGACGGTGTGCTGCTGGCGGACCCCGGGATCACAGGTGACGAGATGGCATGCCTGGCGAACGACCTCCGCGGGCTGGGGCAGCCCGTCGTGGCCGGCTTCGCGACGCACCCGGACTGGGATCACGTGCTCTGGCACGCCGAGCTCGGTGATGCGCCCCGGTACGGCACGGCCCGCTGCGCGGCGTACCTGCGAGACCTGCGGTCCGACGCGGACTGGGAGGCCCGCATCGCCGAGGGGCTACCGCCGGAGATCGCCGACGAGACTCCCCTGGACCTGTTCGGCCTGATCACCGGTCTGCCCGCCGAGGCTGCACAGATTCCTTGGGACGGACCGACGGTCCGGATCCTCGAGCATCAGGGTCACGCCCCGGGCCATGCCGGCCTGTGGGTCGAAGAACGCGGGGTTCTCGTCGCCGGCGACATGCTCTCCGACGTGTTCATCCCGATGCTCGACGACCTGAACGGCACCAATGACCCGATCGAGGACTACCTGGCAGCGCTGCGGCTGTTCGAGGGCGTCGCGGACGACGTCGATGTCCTCATCCCCGGTCACGGGTCCGTCGCCAGAGCCGACGAGGTGCGCGCAAGGATCGAACAGGATCGAGCCTACGTGCACGCCCTGCGTGACGCCCGTGATCCCGACGACCCGCGGATCGGTCCGTCGGCCAAGCCTGGCTGGGAATGGGTGAGCGACATCCACGCGGGGCAGGCCCAGCGCTTCGGTGGAAGCAGAGACCGGGACGGGACCCCCGGGTAACGACCGCTTCCACCACCGGACCTCACGGCAGCGGGGGTGCCTCGGTGGCGAATCTGCAGGCTCCGCAGCGAGCCGGCGGGTCCCGGGTTGCTAGAGTTTCCGCTCGGCCACAGACGGTCGTACGCCGCATCGAGAGGTTCCACCGTGAAGAAGCTGCTGCTCATCGCCCTGGCCGCCGCGGGCGCCGTGCTCGCCAACCGGAAGCTCAAGGCCGGCCAGCAGGAGCAGGCCCTCTGGGCCGAGGCGACGGACAACGTCACCAAGAGCTCCTGAGGAACAGCCGCCGGCGCTGCCGGCAAAAGGGGCCATGGCGCAATTGGTAGCGCACCTGCTTTGCAAGCAGGGGGTTAGGGGTTCGAGTCCCCTTGGCTCCACCGAACTGTCCGCGCTCGGTTCAGCCTGCGTGGGCTGACGTGTGCCGAGCGATCGCGGGCACCACGACGTCCCACAGCTCCGGCGGCGGCACCTCGTGACCCATCCCGTCGAGCCTGACCAGCGAGGCATGAGGGATCCCGGCCGCCAGCGCCTCGCCGTGGGCGAGCGGGAACGCCGGGTCGGCGGTGCCGTGCAGCACGAGCGTCGGCGCGGAGATGTCGGCGAGCCGGAACGCGACCCCTTCGTCACCGGCGAGGATCCAGTGGTTCTTCGCGGCGGCCTCGATGTCTCGAGTCCGGTCGACGAAGGTCGTGGCGACGTCTCGCGCCCGCGTCTCGTCGAACCCGAGCGTGCCCGCGAAGGGACGCTCACTCTCGACGAGATAGTCGACTACCGCGACGCGGTCGTCCCAGTCCGGCTCCGGAGCGGGGTCCTCGAAGTGCGCCGCGAGCTCCGGCTGCATCCGTGGAAGTGGTCCGGATGTGTGCTCTCCGGCGGGGCTGGTGGCGATCAGGGTCAGCGTCCGGACGCGGTCCGGATGGAGGGCCGCGAGCTCCTGTGCGATGCCACCGCCCATCGAGACGCCCACCAGATGTGCGCGGGCGATCTCCAGCGCGTCCAGGACGCGCAACGGATCCGTGGTCAGCTCGGCGGCCGAGTACGACGGCCGGCCGGCCGGTGAGCTCGCGGAGCGGCCGGTGTCCCGGTGGTCGTAGCGGATCACGAAGAGTCCATGTGTGGCGATCAGTTCGCAGAACCGGACCTCCCACGTGTCCATCGAGACCGCCGCACCGGCGATCAGGAGGACGGCCGGATCGGCCCGGTCGCCGAACGTCTCCAGGCACAGCTCCACCCCGTCGACGGTCACCAGCCGGTCGCTCATGCATGGACCGACCGGCGACGTAGCCGGAACTCATCGCTCCACGGGCCTCGGCTGCCCGCGGCCGCGGTCCACGAACGACGCCTTTCCACCGGGTCTTGAAGAGCCCGGTCGCGGACTGGTAGAGCGGACCCTCACGGCGCTGTGCACAAGGTGCAAAAGGCGCGATGATGCGGTTGACCCGGCGGCTGACCCCGAGAGGACCTGACGAAGATGACCGACGCGGAAGCGGTGCTGGACGAGGCGGGACTGAAGAACGCCAAGGTCCGGGAGTACGTGACCTACTGGGCCGAGCTCACGGGCGCCGCTCGCGTCGAGGTGGTCACCGCCGCCGACGACGCCCGCCTGATCAAGGAGGCCCTCGAGGCGGGAGAGCTGCAGCCGGCCGGCGAGGGTCTCTACTACTCGCGCAGCTACCACAAGGACACCGCCCGCTCCGAGGAGCGCACGATCGTCGCCACCAGCAAGGCCGAGGACCGCGGCGTCTACAACAACTGGCGGTCCGCCTCGGAGATGACGCCGATGCTGAAGGAGCGGATGCGCGGCGCCTCGGCCGGCAAGACGATGTACGTCGTGCCGTACCTCATGGCACCGCCCGGCTCGCCGCTGGAGGAGTACGCCGTCGGCGTCGAGCTCACCGACCACCGCCCCGTGGTGCTGCACATGATCCGGATGGCCCGGGTGGGCATCGAGCACGTGGAGAACCTCGCCGACCCCAACCACTTCGTGCGGGCCGTCCAGGTGACCGGCGACCTCGAGAACCTCGGCCAGGGCACCGACAACGACCAGCGCTACTTCGTCACGGTCGCCGACGAGCGCACGATCCTGCACTTCGGCTCGTCGTACGGCGGCAACGCGCTGCTCGGCAAGATCGCCCACGGCCTGCGCCAGGCCGCCTACGACGGCTGGGCCTCCGGGAAGTTCCTCGCCGAGCAGTTCATGCTCATCGGCATCACCGACAAGGAGACCGGCCGCAAGTTCCACATCTGCGGCGGCTTCCCGAGCGCCTCCGGCAAGACCAACCTGGCCATGATGCTCGCCCCGGACGCCCTCGGCGACCGCTACCACGTCTCCTTCTTCGGCGACGACATCGCCTGGCTCTGGGTCGACCCGGCCGACGGCAGGCTGTACGGGATGAACCCCGAGTTCGGAGTGTTCGGCGTCGCCAAGGACACCAACGAGTCCACCAACCCGACTGGCCTGCGCTCCGTCGGACCCGGCACGGGCGCGATCTTCACCAACGTCGCCTACAACGAGGTCACCCACGAGGTGTGGTGGGAGGGGAAGACCAAGACACCCCCCGCGGACGTCACCGGCTGGCGCGACTGGCGGGGCCGGCTGATCTCCGAGCGCACCGGCGACGAGGTCGACGAGCCCTGGTCCCACCCCAACAGCCGGTTCACCACCACGCTGGCCAACGTGCCCAACGTCGCCGAGGACTTCGAGGACCCGCGCGGGGTGCCGATCGACGCGATCATCTTCGGCGGCCGCACCAGCGACCGCGAGCCGCTGGTCCGGGCGATCACCGACCTCGCCGAAGGCGTGTACGACGGGCTCACCCTCGGCGCCGAGGCGACGTTCGCGGCCGAGGGCGTGGACGGGCAGCTTCGCTACGACCCGATGTCGATGCGGCCGTTCATGTCCTACTCCGAGGGCGAGTACGCCGCCCACTGGCTGCGCATCGTCGGCGCCGCCACCGACCAGCCGATCTTCGCCCACGTCAACTGGTTCCAGAAGGACCCGGGCGACGGCCACTTCCTCTGGCCCGGCTACCGCGACAACCTGCGGCCGCTGCTGTGGCTGCTGCAGCTGCGGGCCGGGGAGGTCACCGGCCGGCAGACGCCGGTCGGCATCCTGCCCACCGAGGAGGAGCTGATGCTCGAGGGCTGCGAGGTCGACCCCGCCGACCTGGCCACCCTCCTCGACCTCGACGTCCCCCGCTGGCGCGAGGAGATGGGCTTCCGCGAGGACCACCTCAAGCAGTTCGACGGACTGCCCGAGGAGATCTGGGAGGCCCACCGCCGGGTCGCCGCCGCCCTCGACGAGGCCTGACCGTGGGTCGAGTTGCCACGTATCCGGGTTGAGTTGCCAACGATTCGGGTTGAGTCGCCACTCCCACCTGGATTCCTTGGCGACTCGACGCGCATTCCTGGCAACTCAA
>NZ_DASSCL010000068.1:0-20820 GCF_035697785.1 Nocardioides sp. | reverse complement strand
GGGATGATCGCGCGGCGGTCGGCGGAGGACTGCCAGCGCGGCGAGAGGCCGTGCCCCTCGCCGCCGAGCACCAGCGCGACTTTGTCGAGTCCCGCCACCGCCTCGTCGAGCGGCCGGGCATCGGGGGCCAGCGTCATCGCGACGGTCGTGTACCCGTGCGCGGACAGCGACGGCAGGGCGTCGTACCAGTCGGCCAGCCGGGTCCAGGGCATCGAGAACACCGCCCCCATCGCCACCTTGACCGACCGCCGGTAGAGCGGGTCCGCGCAGCGCGGTGACAGCAGGACGGCGTCGACGTCGAGGGCGGCGCCGCTGCGCAGGATCGCGCCGACGTTCGTGTGGTCGACGATGTCCTCGAGCACGAGCACTGTGCGGGCACCTTCCAGCACCTCGTCGAGGGGCGGCAGCGGCCGCCGGCGCAGCGAGGCCAGCGCGCCGCGGTGCACGTGGAAGCCGGTGACCTGCTCGGCGAGCTCCTCCGAGACCACGAAGCACGGCGCGTCGGTCTGCGCGAGCACGTCGGACAGGCCGTCCAGCCAGCGCGGGGCCATCAGGAACGACCTTGGTGCGTAGCCGGCCTCCACGGCGCGGCGTACGACCTTCTCCCCCTCCGCCAAGAACAGCCCGTGCTCGGCCTCGAGATGCTTTCGGAGCTCGACGTCGCGCAGGTCGCGGTAGTCGGCGAGGCGCGGGTCGTCGGCGTCGGCGACCTCGGTCAGGACTGCCATGAACTCGCGGCGGCGTACTTCTCGGGGTTCGCCACCGCGACCACGTCGCCGATCACGACGATGGCCGGTGGCCGCACCTGCTCGGACTCCACGGCCGCGTCCACGGCCGCGAGCGTCGACAGCAGCGTGCGCTCGCCCGGCATCGTGCCCTCCGAGACGACCGCCACCGGCGTCTCGGGTGACCGGCCGCCGTCGAGGAGGGCGGTGGCGATCGCGGGCAGGTTCTGCACCGCCATCAGCAGTACGACGGTGCCGCGCAGCCGGGCGACCGCCGGCCACTCGACGAGCGACTCGGGGTGGCCCGGCGGCAGGTGCCCCGAGACGACCGTGAACTCGTGGGCTACGCCGCGGTGGGTGACCGGGATGCCGGCAACCGCGGGCACCGAGATCGCGCTGGTGAGGCCGGGCACCACGCTGCACGGGACTCCGGCCTCCGCGCAGGCGATCGCCTCCTCGTAGCCGCGGCCGAACACGAACGAGTCGCCGCCCTTGAACCGGACCACCCGCTTGCCGGCGCGTGCGCGCTCGACGATCACACGGTTGATCTCCTCCTGCGCGGCGGACCGGCCGCGGGGCAGCTTGGCGACGTCGATCAGCTCCACGTCGGGTGACAGCTCGTCGAGGAGCTCGCGTGGCGCGAGCCGGTCGGCGACCACGACGTCGGCCTCGCTCAGCGCGCGGCGGGCGGCCACCGTCACGAGCTCGGGATCACCCGGTCCGCCGCCCACCAGCACGACGCCCGGCGCGCGCTCGGAGTCGTGCGGCGCGGCGATCGCCCCGTCCCGGAGGCCGGCGACGACCGCGTCGCGCACCGAGGCGGAGCGCCGCGGCTCGCGGTTGCTGAGCACGGCCACCGTGACCCCCGCGTGCCGGCCGACCGCAGGAGTCCACGCCGTAGCCTTCGGCGCGTCGTCGCTACGCACGCAGAAGATCCGGCGCGCCTCCGCGGCCGCGCTGATCCGCTGGTTGACGGCCACGTCGTCGGTCGCCGCGATGACGTACCAGGCCTCGTCGAGGTCGGCGTCCTCGAAGCCGCGCGGGAGCCAGGTGATCTCGCCACCGCCCGCGAGCCCCTCGACGGCCGGTGTCACCTCGGGCGAGACCACGACCACGTCGGCTCCGACCGCGATCAGCCCGGGCACCCGTCGCTGGGCCACGTGTCCGCCACCGGCCACCACGACCCGGCGGCCGGCCAGCCGCAGGCCGGAGGGGTACGGCGGGAACTCCGTCATTTCCGGGCCACCCCGGCCGAGTCGAAGGTGGCCATCTCCCGCAGCGTGGCGCCCGCCGCCTCGATGATCGGGAACGCCAGCGCCGCGCCGGTGCCCTCACCCAGGCGCAGGTCCAGGTCGACCAGCGGTCGCAGGCCGAGGTGCTGCAACGCGATCCGGTGCCCTGGCTCGGCGCTGCGGTGCCCGGCGAAGCAGTAGCCGAGTGCCGCCGGCTCGATCGCCTGTACGACGAGGGCGGCGGACCCGGCGATCAGCCCGTCGAGCACCACCGGGACACCCGCCGCCGCACCGGCCAGCACGAAGCCGACCAGCCCGGCGTGCTCGAAGCCGCCGAGAGAGGCCAGCGTCTCGATCGGGTCATCGGTCACGGCGCTTCGCTCGATCGCCACCTGCACGATCGCGATCTTGTGCGCGTGCATGGGGTCGTCGATGCCGGTGCCCCGGCCGGTCACGTCCGCCGGCTCCGCTCCCGTGAACGCCGCGACCAGGGCCGCCGACGCCGTGGTGTTGGCGATGCCCATGTCACCGGTGAGCAGGCAGTCGTGACCCGCGGCGAGAAGCTGCTGGGCGACGTCGGTCCCGAGCATGATGGCGGCCACCGCCTCGTCGCGGGACATCGCGGGCCCGGCGGCCAGGTCCGACGTACCCCTGCGGATCTTGCGGTCCAGCACGTGTTCGTCGGCCTCGACGTCGGCCGCGACGCCCATGTCGACCACGTAGACCTCGGCGCCGGCCTGCCTCGCCAGCACGTTGACCGCGGCCCCTCCCGCGCGGAAGTTCTCGATCATCGAGGCCGTCACCTCCTGCGGCCACGGGGTCACGCCGCGGGCGTGCACGCCATGGTCCGCGGCGAACACGGCCACCGCAGGCCGCTCCAGCGGGCGCGGCGGACAGGTTCGCTGGATCCCGCACAGCGTCACCGACGCGTCCTCCAGCACGCCGAGGGCGCCCGCAGGCTTGGTGAGCTGCGCCTGCCGCTGTCGCGCCTCGGTCATCGCCCGCTCGTCGAGCGGCCGGACCGGCGTGCGGGTTCCGAGATGACGGACGTCGGGGTGCATGCGCGCCATTGTCCTCGTCGTGCGGCGGCGCCTGGCACCTGCCCAGGGGCCGGACTACTGTCGGGTTGCTGTCAGGGCAGGAACCCGACCTTCAGGAGGCACCGTGAGCACGCTCGACCGTCCCGTGACCCCGAACCCCTACGACCTGCTGCCCGCCACCGCGTCGTTCTCGGTGACCAGCGACGACGTCACGGACGGCCGGCCGCTCACGGACGACCAGGTCGCGGCCAAGGGCAACACCTCGCCGCAGCTGAGCTGGTCCGGCGCGCCCGAGGGGACGAAGAGCTACGTCGTCACCTGCTTCGACCCCGACGCGCCCACCCCGTCCGGCTTCTGGCACTGGGTGCTCGTCGACCTGCCTGCTGACGTGACCTCGCTGGACACCGGCGCCGCTTCCGGCGACCTCCCGGGCAAGGCGTTCCACTGCCGCAACGACGGCGGCGAGGCCGGGTTCATGGGCGCCGCGCCACCGGAGGGCGACCAGGTGCACCGGTACTTCTTCGTCGTGCACGCCGTCGGCGAGGAGTCGTTGGGCGTGGACGAGAACTCCTCACCCGCGGTGGTCTCGTTCAACCTCGCCTTCAAGACGCTTGGCCGCGCCATCCTGCACGGCACCTACCAGCACTGAGAGCGAACCGGCTGGTCGAGGGTCACCCGCCGGAAAGGCGCGCGTAGACGTCCGAGTCGAGGAAGCGCGGCACGATGAACCGCGTGGCGGGGGCGAGGTCGAGGGAGCCGTCGCGCACCCGGGCGGGATCGACGAACACGATCTGCCGTCCCTCCCCGAGGACGATGTCGTCGTCGGTGACGTCGGTGCGGCCGACCCAGATCCGCCACTGGTCGGCCAGGTGCGTCGAGACCTTCGGTGAGTGCTGGACCACCTCGTCGAACCACAGCTCGAGGCCGGTGAGCTCGAGGCCGGTCTCCTCCGCGACCTCGCGGGCCAGCGCGTCCTCCCACTCCTCGCCCGGTTCGACGTGGCCGCCGACCAGTCCCCACTGCTCCGGCGCGACCTGCGCGTGCTCGTCGCGCTCCTGCAGCAGCAGCCAGCCGCGCGGGTCGACGAGGATCACCGTCGCGATACGGCAGTTGCGCTCCGCGCACGGAGTGATGTCCTCGTCGACGCTGCGGGCGCTGGCGCCCCGAGCGGCTGATGCGTCGGTCACGCTGGTCCCCCTCAAGAGGATTGCTCGGAAGTGTGTCGTCCTGCACACTTAACCTCCCCACATTCTCACAGCGGTACTCCCCACCCCCGGCCGGCGTGGTCCGGGGGCTTCGGCGTGCGTGCCGCACCGGGGAGTGCCCCTTCGAGACGAGGAGCCAGGAGGTCGGATGCTGTACGTCGCGGTGGCGGTGCGTGCGTTCCGTCGCTACGCGACCTACACGGCGGCCACCCTCGCCGGCATCTTCACCAACAGCGTCTTCGGCGTGATCATCAGCTTCAGCTACCTCGCGGTGTGGGGGCAGAACCCCGACGCCGGCGGCTACGACGTCTCCGACGCCCTGACCTACGCCTGGCTGGGGCAGGCGATGATCATGACCGTCGCCGTCTGGTCCGGCGGCGCCACCGACGACCTGGCAGCCAGGATCCGCACCGGCGACGTCGCGCTCGACCTGTACCGGCCGGTGGGTCTGCTGGGCTGGTGGCTGGCGACCGACCTCGGCCGCGCGGCGTACCACCTGGTCACCCGGGGCCTGGCGCCCACGCTCGTCGGCGCGGTGCTGTTCGACCTCCGCTACCCGGCCGGTCCCGGCACCTGGCTGCTCTTCTGGCTCTCCGTGCCGCTGGCGGTCGTCGTCTCGTTCGGTATCCGGATGCTCGTCACGGCCAGCGCGTTCTGGCTGCTCGACGACACCGGCGTACGCAACCTGCAGGTGGTGTGCGCGATGTTCTTCTCGGGGCTGGTCGTGCCGCTCGTGCTGTTCCCCGGCTGGACGCGCGACCTGGCGATGGCGCTGCCGTGGGCCGCGTTCCTCCAGGTGCCCGCGGACATCTGGCTCGGTCGTCGCGCCGGCGCGGACGCCTGGTGGGGCCTCACCTTCCAGGCAGCCTGGGCGGCGGCGCTGCTCGGCGCCTGCGGCGTGGTGCTGCGCCGGGCCCGGCACAAGGTGGTGGTGCAGGGTGGCTGAGGCCTCGGCACTCCCCGACGCCCTGCGCGCCTACGGTCTGCTCGCCCGGACCTGGGTCCGGGTGTCGATGACCTACCGGACGTCGTTCGTGATCCTCACCATCGCGCAGTTCGTGGTGACGGGTCTGGACTTCCTGGCGATCGTGATCATGTTCGCCAACATCGACGCACTCGGCGGCTTCTCGCTCGCCGAGGTCGCGTTCCTGTACGGCGGCGCCGGGGTCTGCCTCGGGCTCGCGGACCTGATCCTCGGCAACATCGAGCACCTGGGCAGCAAGATCCGGCTGGGCACGTTCGACGCGATGATGATCCGTCCGGTGCCGCTCTACGCCCAGGTGTGCGCCGACGAGTTCGCCCTGCGCCGCCTGGGCCGGATCGCGCAGGCCACCGCCGTGCTGGCCTGGTCGATCGTCACCCTCGACCTCGAGTGGACACCGGCGAAGGCCGCCATGGTCGGCTACCTGGTCGTCTTCGGCACGGCGATCTTCCTGGCGATCTTCACGCTCGGCGCGGCGTTCCAGTTCTGGACCCAGGACGCCTCCGAGGCCGCGAACGCGTTCACCTACGGCGGCAACACGCTCGCCCAGTTCCCGCTGACGATCTATCCGGCCGAGATGGTCAAGGCGCTCACCTTCCTCGTGCCGATCGCGTTCGTGAACTGGTACCCGTCTCTCTACATCCTCGGCCGCCCGGACCCGTTCGGGCTGCCCGAGGCGTTCCAGTTCGCCGCGCCTGTGGCCGCACTCGCCCTCGGCCTGCTGGCCACCGTGGCCTGGCGAACGGGCGTCCGCCGCTACCGATCGACAGGGAGCTAGCAGCATGGTGTCGACGGGCTCGACCACCGCGTTGATCGAGGTGGAGGATCTGACCCGGACGTTCGTCGTACGCCGGCGCGCGGGCCGGTTCCGGCGGATCGCGTCCGTTGTGCGCGCCGTCGACGGGATCAGCTTCGAGATCGCTCGGGGCGAGATGGTCGGCTACATCGGGCCCAACGGCGCCGGGAAGTCCACCACCATCAAGATGCTCACCGGCATCCTCGTGCCCACGTCGGGGCGGCTGAGCGTCGCGGGCGCCGACCCCTCACGCGACCGGCTCGAGCTCACCCGGCGGATCGGGGTGGTCTTCGGCCAGCGCACGACGCTGTGGTGGGACCTGCCGCTGCGCGACTCGTTCGAGCTGCTCCGGCGCATCTACAAGATCACGCCGGACCGGTTCCGCAGCAACCTCGACGAGTTCTGCGAGCTGCTCGACCTCGGCGACCTTCTCGACACCCCGGTCCGGCAGCTGTCGCTCGGGCAGCGGATGCGCGGCGACATCGCGGCCGCCCTGCTGCACGACCCGGAGATCCTGTACCTGGACGAGCCGACCATCGGCCTCGACGTGGTGAGCAAGAGCCGGCTGCGCGAGTTCCTCCGGCGGGTCAACGCCGAACGTCAGGTGACACTGCTGCTCACCACCCATGACCTGCAGGACATCGAGCAGCTCTGCAAGCGGGTGATGGTCATCGACCACGGCTCGCTGGTGTACGACGGGTCGCTGTCCGGCCTGCACACGGTCGGCTCATCCACCCGCACCCTCGTCGTGGACCTCGTCGACCCGCTCCCGGACGACGCCCGGATCGCGGTGGACGGCGCGACCGTACGCCGCGTCGAGGGTCCCCGCCAGTGGCTCAGCTTCCCCGCCGAGGCCTCGGCCGCTCCCCTGGTGGCCGCCGTCGCCGCGTCGTACGACGTCGCCGACCTCTCGATCCTGGAGCCGGCGATCGAGGACGTGATCGCAGACATCTACGCCCGCTGACGTCGAGACGCGCCCCGAGGGGGTTGAGACGCGCCCCAGAACTGTTGAGACGCGCTTGTGGGGCCCGGAGCGCGCGCATGAACACCCCCGGACGCGCGTCTCAACATCCCGCACGCGCGTCTCAACGTTGTTTTGACTCATTCCAGAATAGGTGGTTGGGTCGGGGCATGACCTCGTCGCTGCGTCCCGACCACGCGGACACGCTCCGCGACCGGGGGCTGCGGGTGACCAGGCAGCGGGTGGCGGTGATGTCCGCGCTGGCCGGCGCACCACACTCCGGAGCCGACACCGTCCTCGCGCGGGTCCGGGCCGACGTCGGCCGGGTGTCCCACCAGGCCGTGTACGACGTGCTCAACGCCCTCACCGACAAGGGCATCGTCAACCGCATCCAGCCGGCCGGGTCGGTGGCCCGCTACGAGCTCCGGGTGGGCGACAACCACCATCACCTGGTGTGCCGGCGCTGCGGTGTCGTCACCGACGTCGACTGCGCCGTCGGCGCCGCCCCCTGCCTCGAGCCGCAGGACCTTCGCGTGCACGCCCCCGGCTTCGTCCTCGACGAGGCGGAGGTCATCTACTGGGGGATCTGCGACCCCTGCACCCACGACTCACGCAACACCGATCAGGAGGAAGCATGACCCAGGACACCACCCCGCACGGCGGATCGACCACCGGCTTCGGCTCCCCCGCCCCGAGCGACCGCAACTCACTCTCGGTCGGAAGCAACGGCCCGCTGCTCCTGCACGACGTGCACCTCGTCGAGCAGCTGGCCCACTTCAACCGGGAGAACGTGCCCGAGCGGCGTCCGCACGCGAAGGGGTCGGGTGCCTTCGGCGTCTTCGAGACCACCCAGGACGTGTCCCGCTACACGAAGGCGGCGCTGTTCCAGAAGGGCGCGTCCACGGACCTGCTGCTCCGGTTCTCCACCGTCGCCGGTGAGCTCGGCAGCCCCGACACCTGGCGCGACGTCCGCGGCTTCGCGCTGAAGTTCTACACGTCCGAGGGCAACTACGACCTGGTCGGGAACAACACGCCGGTCTTCTTCCTCCGTGACCCGATGAAGTTCCCGCACTTCATCCGCAGCCAGAAGCGGCTGCCGGACTCCGGCCTGCGCGACAACAACATGCAGTGGGACTTCTGGACCCTGAACCCCGAGTCGGCGCACCAGGTCACCTACGTGATGGGCGACCGCGGGCTGCCCCGCTCCTGGCGCCACATGAACGGCTACGGCTCGCACACCTACATGTGGGTCAACGCCGCGGGCGAGAAGTTCTTCGTGAAGTACCACTTCCACACCGACCAGGGCATGGAGTTCCTCACCAACGCGGAGGCCGCCGAGGTCGCCGGTGAGGACGCGGACTACCACCGCCGGGACCTCTACGAGGCCATCGAGCGCGGCGAGCACCCCAGCTGGACGCTCAAGGTCCAGGTCATGCCGTACGACGACGCGAAGTCCTACCGGTTCAACCCGTTCGACCTGACGAAAGTGTGGCCGCACGGCGACTACCCCCTCATCGAGGTCGGCAGGCTGACTCTGGACAGGAACCCGGAGAACTTCTTCGGGCAGATCGAGCAGGCCGCCTTCTCCCCCGGCAACACGGTCCCGGGCATCGGGCTGTCGCCGGACAAGATGCTGCTGGCCCGCTCGTTCGCCTACAACGACGCGCAGCGCAACCGGATCGGCACCAACTTCGTCCAGCTGCCCGTCAACAAGCCGCGGGTGCCGGTGAACTCCTACCAGTTCGACGGCCAGATGTCCTACGAGCACAGCGGCGCCGCGCCCGTCTACGCCCCCAACTCCTACGAGCGGGGCTGGTCGGACGGACCCGGCAACCCCGAGGAGGCCTGGGAGGTCGACGGCGAGCTGGTGCGCAGCGCCTACCAGCTGCACGCGGAGGACGACGACTTCGGCCAGGCCGGCACGATGGTCCGCGAGGTCTTCGACGACGCGCAGCGCGACCGGCTCGTCGACCAGGTCGCCGGCAGCCTGCTCGGCGGGGTCCGCTCCCCCGTGCTCGAGCGCGCGTTCGACTACTGGAAGAGCATCGACGCCGAGGTCGGCAAGCGGATCGAGGAGAAGGTCCGCGAAGGCTCTGGTGACGCCGTGCAGGGCATGGGCGACGCCTGAGCCGGTCGGCCCGGCCCAGCGGTCGTCGAGCCCGTCGAGACGAGATCTCGACGGGCTCGATCACCGGGGCCGGACGAAGCGCGGGTCGGCACCGTCGAGCGAGGCCAGCCACCGCTTCGCGCGCGTCTTCGAGGCCCGCGACAGCCAGGCGTCCTGCACCAGCTCGGCGACCTCGTCGCGGGTCAGCTCGCCGATCCGGGACGCGCGGAGCAGCACGGACCTGTGCCCCTTGAAGTGCGGCGTCGTGAAGTACGGCGTGTCCGGGTCCTCGACCATCGCCGTCTTGTCGCCCTGGTCGGCCACCCAGAACACGATGACGTCGTCGTAGCGCTCGCCCGTGTCGGGGTCGAAGGCGTCGGGTCGCGGGCCGCGGAAGAAGATGAACGACTTGCCGCCGACGGCGTACACCTGCCGCCCGTCGTCCCCGGTCACGGTCACGTGCGGCAGCGCGAGTGCCACCTCGTGCACGTCGTCGACCCGTGCCTTCCTCGACCGTCGCGGCATACCCGCATCGTAGGCCGCGGGGGTGGGGCAGGATTGCCGCATGGGACGCAGCGAAGAGTGGCCCGTCGACGTCCTCGGCAGGCCCTACTACGCCGAGACGATCGACCTCCCGCCCGACGACGAGGGCGAGGTCGTCGCCACGCTGGTACGCCGTCGCGGCCGCTCCCGCAGCCGCAAGGCCGTGCTGCACGTGCACGGGTTCGCCGACTACTTCTTCCAGACCGTCGCCGCGGATCACTGGCTGTCCCGTGGCTACGACTTCTACGCCCTCGACCTGCGCAAGTACGGCCGCTCGCTACGCCCGCACCAGACCCCCAACTTCACCACCGACCTGACCAGCTACTACGCGGAGCTCGGCGAGGCCTACCGCCGAGTGACCGAGCGCGACGGGCACGACCACGTGGTGATGTCCGGGCACTCGACCGGCGGGCTCGTCGTACCTCTCTGGCTCCATGACGAAGCCGCTCCGGTCGACGGGGTGGTTCTCAACTCGCCGTGGCTGGACCTGCACGGCAGCCTGCTGCTGCGCACCGCCGGGACGAAGGCGATCGACCAGATCGGCGCCCGCCGGCCGTACCTGACCATCCCCCGGGAGGTGAACGGCTTCTACGCCCGCAGCCTGCACCGTGACCACGACGGCGAGTGGCCGTTCGACCTGGAGTGGAAGCCGCTCGAGAGCTGGCCGGTGTACGCCGGCTGGCTGCGTGCGGTACGACGGGGCCACGCGCGCGTGCACCGCGGGCTCGACCTCGACGTACCCGTGCTCGTCCTCACCTCGGACACCTCCGGCCACCCGCGCGAGTGGGACGAGACCTGCTCGAGCAGCGACATCGTGCTCGACGTGCAGCAGATCCGGAAGTGGGCGCACAAGCTGTCCCGGCACGTCACCCTCGTCTCGGTGCCGGGAGCGCTGCACGACGTCACCCTGTCGCGGGACGAGGTGCGGACCCGGGTGTTCGACGAGATGGACCGCTGGCGGACCTCCCACCTGGCGACGCCCGACGACACCGGGCACGCGAACGGATCGGCGGACGGCCCTAGGACCAGTCGTAGACCCGCCAGGGCAGCCCCGGCAGCGGCCGGGACGCCGGCGGCATCTCGCCGCGGCACAGGGAGCCGATGACCCAGCGGCTGGAGGTCGAGAACGCCACCCGCCCGTCGTCGTTGACGACCACCCCGGCCGAGCCGGCGCCGAGGCGACCGAGGACGAGCGCCTCGAACCGGTTGATCGGGAGGTCGGCGCCGGCCACCCCGAGGAACTCGCCGTCGGCCTCCACCGGCATGGTCAGGGTGAGGAGGTACCGGTCCGTGCCGTGCACGTCGACGTACGGTCCGACCACGTGCCGTCGCCTGGTGCGTCGCGGGACGGCGAACCACTCCGTGCCCGCGTAGTCGTAGAAGTCCAGGCTGTCGGGTCGCAGGTCGACCTCGAGCCGGGCCGGGTCGTCCTTGCCGGCCACCCACTGCCACCACTCGAGCCGCAGGTGCGGATGCCCGAGCAGGCCGGGCTCCAGGATCACGCCCAGGCCGACCGCGACCTCGTCGGGCCGTCGCATCCGCGCGAGCAGCTCTGGCGCGAGGCCGTGCACGTCGTCGTCGCTGAGCCGACGGCCCGCGGCGGTGGCGGCTGCGTGCACCGCCAGTGTCGACCGGCGCACCTCGTCCACCGTCGCGAACACCCGCTCGACCACCTCGACCACGACCTCGGCGACGTCGTGGTCCTCCCGGGTCCCTGAGATCACGGCTTCACCCCTCCTCCCCGGCGCGGTCACGCATCAGCCTGATGTGGTCGTCGATCAGGCGCAACGTCTCGTCGCCGAGCTGCTGCTCGACCAGTGTGCGCGCACGGTCCGCGCGACGTCCGCCGATCGCCTCCACGACGAGCCGTCGCGCGTCCGCCAGCTCGCTCCCGCTCCGACCGGCGGAGGCCCGCCAGGTGAGCTGCGCGAGCTCACCCTGCAGCTCGATCTCCATCATCGTCAGCCGTGCGGACTGGGCCGCGGCGGCCATCTCGATGTGCAGCCGGCCGTCGATCCGTCGTACGTCGGCGTCGCCCTCGGCGGCCCGGAGCCGGGTCACCAGCTCGCGGAGCCGCTCGATCTCGGCCTCGGAGGCCCGCTCGGCGGCGAGTCTCGCGGCGGTCCCCGCGACCGCGACGTGCAGGTCACCGATCTCGCGGAGGTCGCTGACCCCCATCTCGGTGAGCCGCTCCCGGGACAGCGCCGAGAGGCCCGCACCCGACATCCGCACGAAGCTGCCGCCGCCGCGGCCCCGTCGGGTCTCCACCAGCCCCTTCTCGCGCAGCTCCGCCAGCGCGTCGCGCAGGGTCACCGTCGAGACGTTGAGCGAGGTCGCCAGCTCCTGCTCCGGGGGCAGCTGCTCGCCGTCGCCGAGCAGCCCGAGGGCGATCGCGCCGCCGAGCCTGCGGGTGACCGCCTCCCGACGGTTGCCGGCGTCGTCGAGGGGTCCGAAGAGCGCGTGATGCAGGCGCATCGAGTCGCTCCCTCCGCTCGAGGCACTAGCCCTTTTGGTGTCTTGCGGACAAACATATAGAGCCATATGTTTTTCGCAACACTGTGACGTGGACCACTTCGAGCCGTGCGCAGGAGGCGCCCTCATGACCCAGATCGAGGAGCCCGTCGACCGGGACGACCCGCTCAACCGACCGTTCACGCCCGGCATGCGGGACAATCCCGCGGATCTGGCGTCGATGCCCGACGAGATCGCGCGGGTGCACGAGATCGGTCCCGATGCGAGTCCGGAGCAGCAGTTCGCGGCGGAGTGGCGCAACGCGTCGTACAACTGCTTCTCCTCCGGTCACAAGTTCTGCCGCGAGGTCTGCCCGGTCATGCAGGTCACCCGCAACGAGTCGTGGACCCCCACCGCCTTCCACGCCAACGTCGTCGCGATGGAGCGGGGTGAGCTCGGCATCGAGGAGGTCGCCGCCGACTACGTGAACTGCACCCAGTGCGGCGCCTGCGAGCTGCGCTGCCCGAACACCCTGTTCACCGGCGACTTCTACCGGTTCCGCACCCGGACGGTCGACGTGGTCAAGGCCGCGCGAGCGTTCGCCGTCGAGAGTGGCGTCCACCAGCCCGGCTGGAAGACCTGGAACGAGCGCACCGACCTGCGGACCCACGAGCCGGTGCTCGGTGACACCGACGTCAGCCAGGAGCACGTCCGCGACTGGTCGGAGGGCCTCGACATCCCGATCGGCGGCGAGACGATCCTCTTCGTGGACTGTGAGGCGGCGTTCTACCGCACGTCCGTGCCGCGGGCGGTCGCACAGATCCTGCAGCAGGCCGGCGTCGAGTTCGGCCTGATGGGCGAGCAGTGGTGCTGTGGCGGACCGGCGGCAGAGATGGGGTACGTCGACCAGGCGAAGCGGTTCGCCCAGCACAACCTCGACAACTGGCGATCCACCGGCACCAGGCGGGTGCTGGTGCTCGACCCGCACGACTACATCTCGTTCACGGAGGACTACCCGAAGTACTTCGGCGCCGACTACGACATCGAGATCGTGCTCGTGGTCGAGCTGTTCGCCGAGCTGATCCGCGAAGGCCGGCTGACGCCGTCGGTGCCGGTCGAGCGGAGCATCACCTACCACGACCCCTGCCGGCTCAACAAGCGCAAGGGGATCTGGAAGGAGCCGCGGGAGATCCTGCGCGCGATCCCGGGTCTCGACTTCAAGGACGTCGACCGGGTGACGCAGTGGTCCTACTGCTCGGGCGGCGGGGGCGGCCTGCCGGTCGAGAAGCCGGAGCTCACCGCCGCCATCTCCGCCAAGCGCATGGAGCATGCGTCGGTGCTCGAGGTGGACACCATGGTCAGCGCCTGCCCGTGGTCCGAGCGCCCGCTGGGCGAGGCGGGCGACGGCGCCGGCATCGACGTGATCGACCTCCACGAGCTGCTCGCCACCTCGCTCGGGATCGAGGTCGGCGGCAGCACCCGTGGAGGTGCCCGATGACCCTCCAGGCGGAGCGGGTCGACGAGGTCGTCAGCGCGCTGCGGGGCGTGCTCCGGGACGAGCAGATCCTCACCTCGAAGCCGGACCGTCTCAACCGCGCCCGCGTGCCGGCACCGTTCCCGGTGCACCGGTGGACCGAGCGGATGCCCGACCTCGCAGTGCTGCCGACCAGCACCGAGGAGGTCGCGGCGGTCGTCCGGATCGCCAACGACCTGCGGGTGCCGATCGTGCCACGCGACGGCGGCACCGGGCTCACCGACGGCGCGGTGCCGCTGCGCGGGGGCATCGTCGTCGACGTGAAGCGGATGAACGCCATCAGGGAGCTCGATCTCGAGAACCGCACGGTGACCGTCGGCACCGGCATCAACATGCTGAAGCTCAACGAGCAGCTGGCCCGGCACGACCTGTTCTACCCCGACGACCCGGCGTCGTACCCGTGCAGCCTGGTCGGCGGACGGATCGGCACGAGCGGCTGGTCGCTGATCGGCTCGCGCTACGGGCACACGCGTGACCTGGTGCTGAGCTTCGACTTCGTGCTGCCGACCGGCGAGGTCATGCACGTCGGCGACGGCATCGGCCACAAGATCAGCAAGTCCTCGAGCGGCTACCAGCTCAAGCACCTGTTCATGGGCCACCAGGGCACCCTGGGCATCGCCACCGAGGCCACCCTCAAGCTGTTCCCGAAGCCGGAGGCCGAGCTCTCCCCGTTCTGGGCGTTCGACAACTACGACGACGCCTACGCCTGCGTGGGTGCACTGGCCCGCGCCGGGGTCGCCACGTTCGCCGGGGCCGTGCTCTTCGACGAGCACAAGGTCGCCTACCTGCGACGTGACGACGAGGCCTACATCCCCCAGCCCGGAGACGTGCGGGCACTCGTCTGCACGGTGATGTACGGCTACGAGGACGAGGTCCGGCCGGCCGGCAAGCGGCTGTTCCGGATCGCCCGGGAGCACGGCGCGCGCTACCTGGGCGACGAGATCTCCGAGGGCGACTGGGCGGCACGGCACGACCGCTACGCCACCCCGCTGCACGGACGCACCAAGGCCGGTCAGGTGGTGCCGATGAGCTGGCACTGCGAGGACGCGGCCATCAACTACACCCACCTCCCCGCCGTCACGAAGGCCTGGCACGAGATCGTCGCCGACCTGCGTCGCCGTACCGACGTCTTCGACGACTGGGGCATGTTCGCCTACACGTCCGGCAACACCGGCGTCGACTACCTCACCGAGATCGACGTCGGCATCTGGGAGCAGCAGCTCGACGACCGGGCCTGGGAGATGTGGGTGAAGGCGAAGCGCGACATCGCCGCCGTCGCTATTTCCCACAACGGCTCGATCAGCGCGTGCCACGGCTCCTGCCGCGATGGGGAGGTCGACCTCGTGCCCGACGAGCTGGGCCGCGGCTTCGACGTGATGCTCGACGTCAAGCGAGCCCTGGATCCGAACAACATCATGAACCCCGGCAAGTACCTCCTCGACCGGGCCTACGACACAGGACGGCAGGCATGACCGAGAGCAACAACGGCAAGGGCCGACCCGTCGGCTACCGGTACGCCGAGCAGCTCACCCCACCGGAACCGGCCCAGGTTACCGACGTCGCCCGGACCTCCTTCGAGCACGTCTACGAGGTCGACCCGCGGCTGATGCAGACGTGGGTGCTGCAGCAGGAGTTCCCCAACTGGGACACGCTGCGGATCATGAACAGCCGGCACGACCACCTGGACTGGATGCACCGGCACTTCGCCCACAAGGTGGTGACCGGCTCGGAGCTGCTCGCCGAGGTCGAGGCGGAGGGCGGGCAGTCATGAGCCAGGAGATCTCGGCCCGCGGCCACGAGCACCACGAGCACGACGAGGACGCGGCACGGCTCGCCTCCCTGGGCTACACCTCCGAGTTCAAGCGCGACATGAGTCTGTGGGCGAACTTCGCCCTCGGCTTCACCTACCTCTCCCCCGTCGTCGGCATCTACTCGCTGTTCGCGGTCGCCCTGGCCACGGGCGGTCCGCCGATGATCTGGTGGCTGGTGATCGTCGGCCTCGGCCAGCTGCTGGTCGCCCTGGTCTTCGGCGAGATCGTCTCCCAGTACCCCGTCGCCGGCGGGGTGTACCCGTGGGCCCGGCACCTCTGGGGACGCAAGTGGGCCTGGATGACCGGCTGGATCTACCTGATCGCGCTGCTCACCACCATCGCCGGTGTCACCTACGGATCGGGCCCCTTCCTGGCACAGCTGCTGGGCTTCGAGGCCGGCACCGGCTCGACGATCACGTGCGCGCTGATCCTGCTGGCGCTTGCCCTGCTCATCAACCTGATGGGCACCAAGGCGCTGGCCATGGCCGCGATCATCGGCTTCTCCGCCGAGCTGCTGGGGGCACTCGCGGTCGGTGGCTGGCTGCTGATCACCGAGCGTCACCACAACCTCGGCGTGCTCTTCGACACCCAGGGCATCGCATCGGACGGCGGCTACTTCGGCGCCTTCATGGCCGCGGCCCTGATCGGCATCTACCAGTACTACGGCTTCGAGGCCTGCGGTGACGTCGCCGAGGAGGTCCCGGACCCGACCCGGCAGATCCCCAAGGCGATGCGGATGACGATCTACGTCGGTGGCGCCGCCGCGATCTTCGTGTGCCTGTCGCTCCTGCTGGCCGTGGCCGACTACGCGGCGGTCATCGACGGGACCGATGCGGACCCGGTCACCACGATCCTGAACGAGGCCTTCGGGGTGAACGGCACCAAGGTGGTGCTGGTCGTGGTGATGATGTCGTTCCTGTCCTGCGCGCTCAGCCTGATGGCGGCGGCCAGCCGGATGATGTACTCCTACGCGCGCGACGACATGATCATCGGGTCGCGGATCCTCCGCTACTTCCTGCCGCACCGGCACGTCCCGCCGTACACCATGATCGTCGGCGCCGTCGTTCCGGCGATCATCATCCTCGGCTCCGTGGTCTCGACCAAGGCGCTGACGTCGATCATCTCGTTCGCGACCCTGGGCATCTACCTCGGCTTCCAGATGGTCGTGCTGGCGGCCCTGCGAGCCCGCCTCAAGGGCTGGCAGCCCAGCGGCGCGTTCCGGCTGGGCACGTGGGGCCTGCCGGTCACGGCGGCGGCCCTGGCCTATGGGGTCACCGCGATGGTCATCATGGCCTGGCCGAGGACGCCCGACGTCCCGTGGTACGACAACTGGATCGTCGCCCTCTCCGCCGCGCTCGGCACCGGCGTGGGGCTGGTCTACCTCGTCCTCGCCAAGCCCTACCAGAACACCGACGCACTCGCCGGTGACGCGATCCCCGGCGAGGCCACGCCCCCGCAGACCCCGACACCGCACGTCTGACGAAGAAAACCGGAGGAGACACACCATGAGGTTCAGCTACGCGATGCTTCCGGACTACCCGCTCAGCGAGTCGCTGGCATCGATCAAGAAGGCCGACGAGCTCGGCTTCTACGCCGTGTACGCCGCCGACGAGACCTGGCACAAGGACCTCTGGCTGCTGTTCGCCGCGGCCGCCGGCCAGACCAGCCGGATCCGGCTCGGCCCGAGCATCTCGGGCGTCGTGCTGCGCGAGCCGACGCTGATCGCGCAGGCGGCCGCCACGCTCGACGAGCTCAGCAACGGGCGGGCGGAGGTCGCGGTGTCGAGCGGCAACTTCGGCCTGCTCGCGCAGTACCACATCGACTGGGCCAAGACGAAGCCGTTGTCGCGGGTCAAGGAGGCGGTCCACGTGATCCGTACCCTGCTCGATGACGGCGTGGTCACCTTCGACGGGGAGTTCTTCAAGTACAGCGGCCTGTTCACGTTCGCCCGGCCCGTGCAGGAGCGGCTGCCGGTGAAGATGGGCGCGATGCGCGGGCCCAAGTCGTTCGAGGCGTCGGCGGAGTTCTCCGACGGCTGCCACCACGCGCTGAGCTACACCCGTGAAGCGTACGAGTACATGATGAAGCACTGCACGATCGGTGCCGAGCGTGCCGGCAAGAACGTGCACGACCTAGACCTCGGCTCCTGGGTGGTCTTCTCGGTGGCCGAGGACTCCGCGGTGGCCAAGGACGCCGCGCGCAGCATGGTCGGTCTGTACGCCTCGTCCATGCCTCACGAGCAGCTCGAGCGCAACGGTGTCAGCCCCGATGAGGTGGCGCCGATCATCGAGGCGATCGGCGCCGGCGACATGGCCAAGGGGATCGAGCTCACCTCCCCCGACCTGGCCGAGCGGCTCTCGATCGCCGGCACGCCGGAGGAGGTCACCGAGAAGATCAAGACCAACATCGAGCCCACCGGCATCAACCACATGATCCTGGCGATCACCGACGCCTCGCTGGTCAAGGCGCTGATGGGCCGGGAGATCGCGGGCGTGCCCAACGTGGACACCCAGCTCCAGCTGGTGCACGACAAGGTGATGCCCGCGTTCGCCTGACCGGAAAACCCGGAGCGGCCCGTCGGTCCGGTGCTCTACGTTGGCGGTCATGACGCTGACGACGGAGCAATGCCTGGACGCCATCACCCGCTACTCGCGGGAGTTCGCGACCGCCGTGCGCGGCAACCTGTCCGCACGCGTGGAGCACTGTCCCGACTGGAGCGTGGCCGACCTCGTGCGCCACCTGACCGAGGTGCACTGGTTCTGGGGCACCATCGCCGAGGGCAAGCTGTCCGAGCCGCCTGACGAGTCCCTGCGGCCGACCCACGCCAACGACGACGGGCTGGTCGCCGCCTTCGAGGCCGGTGCGGCCCGCCTCGTCGACGTGCTGGCCGCGGCCGACCAGTCGGCGCCGTGCTGGACCTGGTTCCCCGGGCAGCAGGACGTCGCCTTCATCACCCGCCACCAGGTGCAGGAGGCCGCGGTGCACGCCTGGGACGCCGTCAACGCGGCCCGTCGTCCCCTCGCCATCGACCCGACCGTCGCGGCCGACTCCGTCGACGAGTTCCTCACCACCTCGCTGGCCGACGAGTCCGACGCGGCCGAGGGCGACCTGGTCCCCCTCGACGGCACGTTCGTGCTGCGCGCCACCGACACCGGCGACGCGTGGACGGTCGGCGACGGTTCCGTCCCCGGGGCGATGACGATGACCCGCGGCGGCACCGCGGGGGCACCGCTCCTCGAGGCGCCGGCCCCCGACCTGTTGCTGTGGCTCTACTCCCGCACCGACGTCGACGGCGACGTGCCGGCCGACCTGCTTGCTCGGTTCCGGGGTCTGAGCAGCACCGACTGACCTGACGTCGCTGTGCGCGCCGAGCGCGGTCGGCCTGCCTTCGCTGCTGATCGCTGATCAGTCGCGTCGAATCGGCTCCAGCCATTCCTTGGGAGCGAACTCGCGGCCGAAGTCGGCACACGCCTCGTTCTCGCACCGCCCCTGGGTCTCGAAGGTGACCCCGGCGTTGCCCGAGGCGATCACGAGCGCCGCGTTCTCGGGCCAGAGATGGTCACCGCGGCGCAGCGGCTGTGCACAGGTCGGGCACCGCGGATCTCGCAGCTCGGCTGGGTCTGCCATACCGTCCACGGTAGGGGCGTCCCCGCGCCACGTCTACGTTGACGATCCACATCAAAACGGCCGCCGCAGTCGGCAACGGCAAGCGATGGTCGTGCTCGTTTTCGCGTCAGCTCGTGGCCTCCTCGGCACGTGAGTACTCCGCTGGACCGAAGACGACGACCACGGCGAAGTCCTCAACGACATCCACGAAACGGTGCTCCTCGCCCGCAGGGACGAAGGCAACGACACCAGGTCGCATCTCGGCCGTCCCGCTGGGAGTCCACAGCGTGGCCGTTCCACGAGTGACGAGGTAGATCTCGTCCTCCGTGTGGGGTAGCTGGGGATCAGAACCGCCGGCGGGCAGCGAGTACGTGCCGCAGCTCAGGTCGGGCACCTCCAGATGCTGCTCCCAATGGGTGCCCGTCGTCGGCACGTAGGATCCGGCGCCCGCGAGGATCTTCATGGTCGTGATCATATGAAGCCGACAGGCTCCGCCGGGTTCACGCCGACGGGAGGTTGCTCATGATCAGCGCGGCCTCGTCGTTCTCGGGGTCGAGGTCGAGGGCTCGTTGCAGGGCTCCCCTCGCCAGGTCGAGGTGCCCGTCCACCTGGTGCGCCCATCCGGTCATCGTCCACGCAGGGGATGAGTCGGCACGCAGCTCGGTCCACGCTCGGAGGAGGGTCCAGACCAGGTCGGTGCGGTGCAGCTCGATCGCTCCCCACACGGCGTCGACGAACCCCTCGTCGTCAAGGTCGAACTCGGCCGGCTCGAGCGCAGCCAGTCGGTGAAACACCGCCTTTGCGGCATCCGGTCCAGAGGTCGTCAGCGCCTTGGCAACGGGACCGACGACTGGGGGCAGAAGGGCGCGCATCGCCGCCACCCCCGCTCCCGACTCCTCGGCGAGGGCGATGTCGAGCGCTGCCGCCCCGACGGGTCCGGTGGGGACCGTGTTGGAGTTGGCCAGCATGACCACTCCGGTCCGCACGTCAGGCACCAGCACGACTTTCGAACCGAACCCGGGGTCGGCACCGGTGTGGCTCAGCGTTCGGTGCCCGTGGTAGCTGCCCACGCTCCAGGCGAGCGCCGCGGCCTCCTCCCATGGGGGGCGACCCACCGGCACCACCGGCTGCGTCAGCAGGTCGAGGAGCCCCTGGTCCAGCCGGGCCCACTGCCCCTCGGGGCCCCCGGCAGCCGTCTCGGCCGGCTCGAAGTGGGCCACCACCCAGCGACACATCTCGACCAGGTTGGAGTGCAGGGTCGAGCTGGGGGCATGGCGCCTGGTGTACGGATAGGCGTCGCCGGGCACCTGCAACGGCATGCCCACGTGCGGTGAGGCAGCAAGGTGCCGGGGCACCTCGGCGCGCAGGAAGGTGCTGTTCGGCATCCCGAGCGGGGTCAGGACCTGCTGCCGGACAGCGCTCTCGAACGTCGTGCCCGTCACCCTGGACAGCAGCAGCCCGAGAAGCTCGAACCCGGCGTTGGAGTAGGAGTGCATCGAGCCCGGTTCCGCCTGCAGCCGCCAGCCCGACAGGCTGCGAGCGAAGTCGCTGAGTGCGTCATCGCCGAGCTGAGGGGCGTGCCAGCCGTAGTCGGCGACGTCGGGGAGACCGCTCGTGTGGCTCAGCAGTCGCCGGGCCGTGACCTCCCCTTGGCGACCGTCGGCCAGCGTGAGCTCGGGCAGCCATTCGGTGATCGGAGCGTCCAGATCGAGCACCTGTTCGCCGGCGTCCCGCGCGGTCACCAGCGAGACGATGGCGGTCGCGACGAAGGGCTTGGACACCGACGCCAGGTGGAACATCGTCTCGGCTGAGACCGGCGTCCCGCTG
>NZ_DASSCL010000067.1:0-67506 GCF_035697785.1 Nocardioides sp. | reverse complement strand
TTTCGGTCGGTGGGGTAGAGACCCGGGGCACGGGTGAGACTCATCGCCGTCGGCCCGACGACCCCCACATCGAACAGGGCGTCCCGGAGGCAGCCGGTGTCTAGGCACGGTCCGGAACTCGTGCGTGGGCGGAGTAGGTTCGTGGTGGAACGCCCTTCAGTGGACGTGTGCGGGCACTACGCGCGCACCGTTCGCCACTGACGGGCGTTCCGCGCTTCGGTGATGTGCGCACGACACTCGGAGTGCTCGCGTACGCTTCAGATGCCGGACCGTCGAGTTGCCTCTGCAGGCCAACCCTCATCGCCGGCGGAAGGGGAGACGTCCGATGACGTCCCACGCTCCGCCCAGCTCGGCCGCCGGTTCTCAGGTGGCGCTACGCCTACCCTTGCGGCTCACGCTGTCCCCCTCGCCGGACCGGTCACCTCTCGGAGGAGCCTGGTGGCCGCAGACGCACGACCTCGACCTCGAGCTCGCAGACCTCGTCGATGACTTCCCGGATCACCTGGGAAACGTCTATCGAGCGCTCTACTCGAGACCAGACTGGACCAGTCGACCGCGGACCGTGGTGACCGCGCGGCGGCGGATCAAGACCGGCTTCTTCCCTCGGGACGACACGCATCTGCTGTTGCTGAGCATGTCCACGCGCAGGTCGATCCGGCTGCTCGTCGTACCCGCCGAGCATCCAGCGGCCGAACGAGCCATCAGCTGGGCGGCGGACCCGTTCAACCGCCTGACGGGTGCACAGATTCTGGCGAGGTGTGTGACTTCCGAGCACGACGACCACGAGATCACCGAGCAGTGGAACGACACCGGCGGCAACTGGTGGCAAGGTTCCCGCGCACCCTCCTTCCGCGGCGACCCGGCGGACCCGGCCACGGCCGATCCCTGGGAGGGTGCGCGAAGGGCCGGCACGTGAGTATCGACTTCGAGGAGTCCATGGGCGTCTTCCGAGGCACCGGCATCTCCGGTCGGGAGTGGCGGATCTCGCGCACCGTGACCGGTTGGCGTCTCGAGTTCACCGACCCCGGGGACCTCACCGCCACGTTCGCCGGTGTGCACGGCACCTTGTCCGCCGCCAAGGCCGAGGCGGACACCCCGGCAGCAACCCGCCGACGGCGCTAGCTAGCGGTTCGACATCGGGTTCTCGATCATGTCCAGCATCCTCAGCTCGTGCTGCAGCTTGCTGGCCACGGGGAGCTGCAGGTGCTCCAACGACCGCACATAGGCGCGTAGGGCCGACCTCAGGTTGAGCAGACCTTCCCTGCTGTGGCCGCCGTTCGGAGGAGTCCGCTCACACAGGCGGTCGCGCGCGACGCGAAGCCGGCGAGCGGCCGCCGCCAGTGGGAGAGGCTGGTCCCAGGGCGGAGACGGCGGTCGTGCGCTGAGCGTCAAGAGTGGCCTACCTTCTGGCGGCACTCTCAACCTCCCGGGATGGGGATGTCCGAGCGCATGGCCAGGCTACTCCTGCGATGGAGGCGCGGATTCCGGCGCCGACGGACGCCCGCGCCCTGGGTCTCGTAGCCTGCGTGGCATGGCCACCTTCATCCTCACGGTGATCGGCGACGACCGGCCCGGGCTTGTGTCAGCCCTGTCGGCCCCGATCAGTGCGCACCAGGCGAGCTGGGAGCGCAGCCAGATGTCGCGGCTGGCGGGCAAGTTCGCCGGGATCGTGCTGGTGACCGTCGCCGACGAACGGTACGACGCCCTGACCTCGGAGCTCGCGGCCCTGGAGGCCGAGGGTCTGCGCGTCGGCCTCCAGCGGACGGACGAGCCCGTCGAGCGCGAGTCGGTGCGACTGCACCTCGAGCTGCTCGGGGCGGACCACCCCGGCATCGTGGCCGAGCTCTCGGCCTCGCTCGCAGCTCGTGGCGTGAGCATCGAGGAGCTCACCACCGACGTCCGTGAGGCCCCGATGGCCGGCGGGATGCTGTTCGAGGCCCGCGCCGCGCTCACCGCTCCATCGACGACCGATGTCGAGGAGCTGGGGTCGATGCTCGAGGGGCTGGCCGACGAGCTCATGGTCGAGATCCGGCTCTCGGAGGACTGACCCGCCCCCGGGCCGACGTCCGGGTCAGCGCGGGGTCAGCACGCAGAACTCGTTACCGTCGGGATCGGCCATCACGACCCAGTCGACCTCGCCCTGGCCGATGTCGATTCGAGTCGCGCCGAGGGAGACCAGGCGGTCCACCTCGGCACGCTGGTCGCCGTCGACCGGGGGAGCGATGTCGAGGTGCAACCGGTTCTTCCCCGTCTTCGGTGCCACGGGCGGACCGCCCCAGGAGATCTTCGAGCCGCCGTGCGGCGACTGGATCGCGGTCTCCTGGTCCTGGTCCCAGACCAACGGCCAGCCCAGGGCCTCACTCCAGAAGTAGCCGACCCGCTGCGAACCGTCGCAGTTCACGGCTCCGATCCGGTCGGTGTCGGCGAGGAAGCTGTTGCCCGGCTCGATGACGCAGAACTCGTTGCCCTCGGGGTCGGCGAGCACGACATGCTCGTCGTCCGGTGTCTGACCGATGTCGATGTGCCGGCCGCCGAGCTCGAGCGCCTTGGCCACCGTCTGCTGCTGGTCCTCGAGCGAGGTGCTGGTCAGGTCGAAGTGAATCTGGTTCTGGCCGACCTTCCGCGCCTCGGTCGGAAGAAACCGGATCCGGAAGCCGCTGGCACCGCTCGGCGGGAGCGCGATGCCGTGTGGCGGGTTTTCGACCACCTCGCGGCCGAGCAGTCCCGCCCAGAACCGCGCGAGCCCACGCGGGTCGTTGGCGTCGAAGCTGACCGCGTGCAGGTGAGAAGTCATCTGGTCCGGCATCTCCGATTCTCTTGCGTCCAGCGCCGGCGGACGAACCTCCCGGCCCGTCGAGGTGAGCCACGCTAGGACGCTCGACGACCGGGACGCAACGCGATTTGCGCGACGACCGGACCGCGCGGCTAGGGGTCGCCGGGGCCGCCCGCCGCGACCAGGGCGTCGCCGAGGGCGGTGCGCCAGTAGAGGACCTCGCGGCCGGAGCGTCGACGCAGGACGAGTCCCGCGTCCAGGAGCACCCGGAGGTGACCCCCGACGGTGCCGAGCGGGAGACCCGTCGTGGCGACCAGGTGAGAGGTGCTGGTGGGGTGGGCGAGGCCGTCGAGGACGGTCGCTCGGTTCGGTCCGAGCAGGCGGGAGAGTCCGTTGGGTGCTTCCCCGTCGATCTGGGCGAGTGCCCCGGTGACGGGGTAGTAGACGGCGTAGCGATGGGGGATGTCCCAGCCGACCCAGCTGCCACGCGCGTGCACCGGGATGAAGAACAGGTCCGCGTCCGGGTCGAGCTTGCGCGAGGGCAGGTCGTAGCGGTTGATCCGAAGCTGGCCGTCCCCGACCCACTCGCGGTCACGGCCGAGATCGTGCAGGACGGCGGCCCATCCCTGGGTGGCGAGCCGGCTGGTGCGCGAGACGATGTCGGCCTTCAGCACCCGCTCACGGCGGGCCCAGTCGGCGGCGACCGTGTGCGACCACACCCAGCTGACGAGCTCGATGGCGTGCTCGACCACGCCCGGCTCGCGCAGGACCGGCGGCAGCGGGCGACCTTGCGCGACGTCGCTGAGGTCGGCGCGGACCGCATCGTCCCCGCGGGCGCGGAGCAGCTCGACCTGGTCGGCGAAGGCCATGTCCGGCCCGCGGGGCGGGAGGCACAGGAAGTCGGCGATCCAGCCCGGCCGCCAGGCGAGGTCAAGGATGGCCCGTCGAGCCGGGTGCTGGTCGAGCATCGAGGTGAAGGCCTCGCGGTGTCCGGCCGCGAGTGCACGTTCGGCGGCGTCCGCGGGGGCGGTCAGGGCGCCGAGAGTCGCCGTCACCTCCGCCGCCGGCGAGACCACGAAGCGACTGCGCGCCAGCAGGTCTGCCGGTATCCGCCACGTGCCCACGTTTCGCCTCCATCCGAAACATTAACGCTGGAGCTGCCGCGCCCGCCAGGGTGTGCTGGTGAAGACGTACCGCCAGCTTTTCGCCGTCACCGAGTTCCGTGTGCTGTTCCTGTCGCAGTGCCTCATGGTGATGTCCGGGTCGGTGGCCAGTTTGGCTCTCGGCACGATCATGTTCGCGGCGACCGGATCGCCACTCCTCACCGGGCTGAGCATGTTCGGCGGACCGTTGGTGCGACTCCTCGGGTCGTCGTTCCTGCTGGCCCTGTCCGACACGCTCCGCCCGCGACAGGCGATGGTCCTGGTCGAGGCGACCATCGTCGTCGCGAGCCTGCTGCAGGCCGTCCCGGACCTGTCCTGGGGGTGGCGGTTCGCGCTCATCGCCGTCCCCTGGCTGGTGATGTCGGCCACCGCCGGCAGCGCCATCGCGCTGATGTCGGACATCCTGCCTTCCGACGCGTTCGTGCTGGGCAGGTCCACGTTGAACACCGCGGTCGGGGTGATGCAGATCGTCGGGTTCGGGCTGGGCGGCGCGCTCGTCCTGGTGCTGCCACCCTCCGGCCTGTTCATCGGCTCGGCCGCGGCCGCCTTCCTGTCGTTGCTGCTGGTCCGGTTCGGGCTGGCCGACCACCCGCCACGCGCCACGGCGGGCGGAGTCGTGCGACGCACCCGTGAGGTCAACCGGGCCCTGATCGGCTCCCCGGTCCTGCGCCCGGTCTACCTGTGCCTGTGGGTGCCCAACGGCATCATCGTCGGCTGCGAGGCCCTGTTCGTGCCGTACGCCGGCGACCGCGCGGGGTGGCTGTTCGCCGCGGGGGCCGCCGGGATGATGCTCGGCGACGTCGTCGTCGGCCGCTTCCTGCCCGTGCACGTCCGGGAGCGCCTGGTGGGACCGCTGCGCGTCATGCTGGCGCTGCCGTACCTCGCCGTCGTGACGGAGCCCTCCGTCGCGGTCCTGTGTGCGCTGACCTTCGTGGCCTCGGTGGGGTTCGCCGCAAGCCTCCCACTGCAGGAACGCCTGATCGCGCACACGGACCCCAGCCGGCGTGGCCAGGTGCTCGGTCTCAACAGCACCGGACTGATGGTGATGCAGGGCGTCGGCGCCGTCATCGGCGGTGGCCTCGCCCAGACGCTGGGCCGGGGCACGACCGGAGTCGCCTGGACGATCGCGATCCTGGCTGCCGTGTCCCTCGCCGTGACGGCCTCCCTCACCCGCGGTCTGCGGCGCTCCGGACCCGGTGCCTCTGCGGAGCTCGTCAGCGCGACGTCAGGGCGTCCAGGTCCCGCTCGGCGAACTGCCGGTGGTACCACTCCTCGTTCAGGACGACCAGCAGGCACTCGCGCACCGGAAAGCTCTCCGCGGGCGGCCAGCCGGCGCCCGCCACCGGCTCGGTGTGACCGTCCAGGGACTCGTCGGTGAGGCCGTCGATGAACGTGCGCACGGTCGCCATCCGGTCGCGGCGCAGGGCCAGCACCTCGTCGAGCGACGGTCGGGCCCGCCGGTCCCGCGGGACGCCTGGCGTGTCGGGCATCTCGTCCCAGGGCAGGTCGAGGGGGCTCCAGGGCGACGGATCGCCGAGGAGGGCGCGACGTACCCAGGCGTCGGTGGCGAACACCAGGTGCCGCAGGGTCTCGATGAACGACCACTCGCCCGCCACGGACTGGTGCAGGACCTCAGGCTCGAGGCGGCGAGCCCGCTCGACCGTGGCGTCCCACCGTCGCTCGACCAGGCTCCACGCCTCTCGGAACCCGGCGGGGTCGGTGGGGCGCATCTTGACCCGATCGGGGTCGCGCCGGTCGAGCTCCGCCTCGACGAGCGGGCCGATGTCGACGCCGTTGACCACGACGTTCCGGACCTCGGCGTCGATCCGTACGTCGACCAGCTCGACTCCGCTCATCACCACCCCGCTCATGTCGACCCCGCGGAACGTGGCGCGGGAGAGGTCGGCGGCACGGAACTCGGCGCCGGTCAGGTCGACCCGCTCGAAGCGAGACCCCCGCAGGTCCTCCTCGACGAAGTCGGCCATGGCCGGACCCTAGGCACCCCTCTGCTCGCCCGTCCACTACCGTCGCTCACGTGGCGATGCGCGATCTGGTGGCGGAGTCCCGTCCCGGGTCGGCACGCACGGCGTTGGTCGCCCAGCTCTCCACACCGTTGCGCCAGTTCCTGGCGACGGAGTCCGGCAGCGCCGGGGCGCTGCTGGTCGCTGCCCTGCTGGGCCTCGCCTGGGCGAACTCACCGTGGTCCGGCGGCTACGAGGCCCTGTGGGCAACGGTCGCCAGTGTGCAGATCGGCGACGCCGTCCTCGCCATGGACCTGGGCCACTGGGTCAACGACGGGCTGATGGCGCTCTTCTTCTTCGTCATCGGTCTCGAGGTCCGGCGGGAGCTGTCGGTGGGGGAGCTCACCGACCGACGACGGGTGCGGCTGCCGCTGGTCGCGGGCGCGGCCGGGATGGTCGTGCCGGCACTGGTGTACCTGATGGTCAGTCCCGCGGGCGAGGCCCAGAACGGCTGGGGCATCGTCATCGGCACCGACACCGCGTTCATGCTCGGGGCCCTCGCCGTGGTGGGTCCACGGTTCTCCACGCAGCTGCGGATCTTCCTGCTCACGCTCACCGTGATCGACGACATCGTCGCGGTCCTGGTGATCGGCGTCGTCTACTCCGACAGCCTCCGGCTCGGCTGGCTCGTCCTGGCCCTCGTCAGCCTGGCCGCGCTCCCGCTCCTCGACCGGGTCGAGGCCTGGCGCGCATCGCCGTACGTCGTGGTCATCCTGGTGCTGTGGCTGGCGACGGTCCAGGCCGGGCTGCACAGCTCGATCGCCGGCATGCTGGGCGGCCTCCTGATCGCGGCCCGGGCTCCCCGGCGGGAGTCGGTGGAGGGCGCGGCCCGCCGGTTCCGGGCCTTCCGTCAGTCCCCGATGGTCGACCTCGGTCGCTCGGCGAGCCAGAGCCTGGCGCGGGTGATCTCGGTGAACGAGCGGCTGCAGTCGGTCCTGCACCCGTGGACCAGCTACCTGATCGTCCCGCTGTTCGCGTTCGCCAACGCGGGCGTGGACCTGCGCAACGGTGTCCTGGCCGACGCGCTGGCCTCCCCGGTGACCTGGGGGGTGATCCTCGGCCTCACCCTCGGCAAGCCGCTGGGCATCATGGGCAGCGTCCTGCTGGGCTCCCGCTGGGGAGTCGGACGGCTGCCGCAGGGAGTCGGTCTCGGGCACGTCACCGGAGGCGCCGCGCTCTCCGGGATCGGGTTCACCGTCGCGCTGCTCATCACCGGTCTCGCGTTCGACGACCCTGAGCTGCGGGACCAGGCCACCGTCGGCGTACTCCTCTCGGCCGTTCTCGCCACCGCGCTCGGCTGGGCCGCGTTCGTCGCCGGCAAGCTGTTCCGCGACGAGGGCGACGCTGACCTGCCGCGCACCCTGGACCGTCCCGTGGACCCGGCCGTCGACCACATCCGGGGTCGGGTCGACGCCCCGCTGACGCTGGTGGAGTACGGCGACTTCGAATGCCCCTTCTGCGCCCGCGCCACCGGCGTGACCAGAGAGCTCCGGGAACGGTTCGGCGACGAGCTGCGCTACGTCTTCCGGCACCTGCCGTTGCCGGATGTCCACGCGCAGGCGGAGCTGGCCGGGCGAGCGGCCCTCGCCGCCGACCGTCAGCAGCGGTTCTGGGACATGCATGACGTCCTGTTCGCGCATCAGGACGAGCTCGAGCTGGAGGACCTGATCGGCTACGCCGCGGAGCTGGGCCTCGACGTCGAGCGCTTCGTGCGGGATCTCGACGAGGACGAGATCCAGGCCCGCATCCGGGCGGACGTCGCCAGCGCGGAGGCCAGCGGTGCCCGTGGCACTCCGACGTTCTTCGTCAACGGTCGCCGACACGTCGGGCCCTACGACGCCTCGACGCTGGCCCGGGAGCTGCGCGCCGAGGGCGTGACTCCCTAGGGGCTCGGCTCGGTCGACGCGGCGTCCGCGACCGGTGGGGCCGGGTCACTCGGTGCCGGGGTCTCGGAGGGTGTGGTCTGGCAAGGATCCGCGACCGGGTCCCCGGGTGCCGGGGTCTCGGCGGACGGCTCGGCGCCGGCCGACTCGGATGGGGTCGCCGAGGGCGTTGGGCACTCCGGTTCGGCGGGCGTGCTCGGCGTCGGGTCCGGGGTCGGGTCCGGGGTCGGGTCCGGCTTCGGGTCCGGGGTCGGGTCGGGCTTCGGGTCCGGGGTCGGATCGGGCTTCGTGCCCGGGTCGGGCTCGGGGTCCTTGGCCGGCGGTGTCTGGTCGCCGGTCTTGGCCGGCTCGTTGGTGCCGGTCTCCGTGGGAGCCGACTGGCTTGGGCTGCTGCTCGCCGGTGCGGCCGCGGGACCGGAGGCTGCCGGCTTCGCCGGGCTGGACGTCGGGGCGGAGGACGGTCCCGGGGCCGAGGCGGGTGCCGTGCTCGGGCCGGCGCTCGGACGGGGTGCCTTGTCGCCCCGGTCCTTGCCGTCCGGATCGTCCGTGCCCTCGGTGCCGGTGTCCGTGCTGCCGTCGTCGGTGCCGTCCTCGTCCTCGTCGGTCTTCGAGTCGTCGTCCTTCAGGGCGCGGGCCTTGACGGTGCGCGCCGTGGAGACGTCGACCGCCTTGGTCACCTCGTCGTACTGGACGGCGGTGAGCTGGAGCGGCGGGGGCTCGGCGAGGTCGAGCTCGAGTCCCTGGGCGTCGAAGGCGCTCTTCCAGGCCAGCACGAGGCGCACGTACGACGACGAGTGGTTGTAGGCGAAGACGGCTTGGCGCACGCCCTCCTCGGTGGACAGGTCGGTCCCGCCGACGCAGAGGTACACCATGGCCGCCCCGGCGGCGTCCTCGATGTCCTGGGGGTTCCGCTCTCCGTCGGCGTCGAGGTCGACGCCCGCGAGCCGCCAGCTGCTCGGGATGAACTGCATCGGTCCGACGGCCCGGTCCCACTGCTTGTTCTGGTCCCACTGCCCCGCGTCGGTGTCCGGGATCGCGGCGAAGCCCCCCGAGCCGTCGAGGACCGGTCCGAGCACGGGCGTGACCGGCCGATGGTCGGCGTCCAGCCGGTAGCCGGCCAGGTTGCCGGACTCGACCTGACCGATCGCTGCCAGCAGCGACACGTCGAGGTTGCACGACTTGGGGGCGACCAGGGCGGCCAGCTGGTAGGCCTCGAGCACCACGTCGGCGACCACGACAGGGCCGACCGTCCGGTTCGGGGTGAGGGCGTGGGCGGGGCGTCCGACGGTCGCGGCCCGTCCTCGTCGCACCAGGATGGGCGCGGCGTCCGCCGCCGACGACGCGACGCTCACCGCGATCGGCGTGGGCTCGGCCGCGTCGCCGAGCGCAGGCTCGGGAGCCACCGCGGCCACCGGCCCGAGGCTCGGCGAGCCCGGCACCCACCAGACGAGCGTGGTGCACAGCAGCCCAGCGAGAGTGCGACGAAGCATTCGAAGGGAGTGAGCTGTGCCCCCGTCGACGCCAAGGATCCGTGCCACTTGTTGGCCCCCCCAACGAGTCGATCCGGCTACCCAACCACCCTCTCCGGCGGACGGCGACACTGGCAAGACCCGATCGGGGGATGACTTGCGTCGTTTCGCATGGTCCGTGCGAACGGTTCGGGCTAGTCCCATGGGTTTCGTCCTCAGGACTCCGGCAGCAGGACGGCACGCGTCCTCGGGTAGCCGACCGGGAGCACGTAGGTGCCCCGGGCGTGGCGGTACAGCACCCTCCAGTGCCAGTAGCCGAGGTACGCCGTGGCGGATCGTCGGATCGCTCGGGCGTAGTCGCTGACCGCCCGCACGTAGCTGTCGGAGGGGTTGTAGTGGTACAGCGCCTCGGCCATGTCGCGCGGTGCGCCGTTGGCCCGGAGCAGCCGGGCTGCGGCCAGGATCGCGTCCCGCGGGTCGTTGATGTCGCCGCCGGCGCCGTACAGCTGCCAGGTCGCGGGCAGGAACTGCATCGGCCCTCGGGCCCCCGCCGTGCTGGTGCCGCGGATCCGGCCCATGCGGGTCTCGACGAGGTGGATCGCGGCCAGGTAGCTCCAGTGCACCCCGATCCGACGCTGCGCGAGCCGGTAGTGGGCGCGCAGGCGCTCCGGCGCGGGAGGGGCGAAGATGCGCCAGCGCGGGAGGCTGCGCTGCGGGGTTGTCATCGCCGAGAGCACGCGGGCCGCGCGCACCCCCGCCCGGGTGACGAACGCGGTCTCGCCGTCCAGGCGGGCCAGCACGTTGCGACGGAACCGCTCCGGCTCGCCGGCGAGGTTGCGCACCGCGACCTGCTGCAGCTCTCCGGCCGCCCGCTGGTCGGCCTCGGTGGCGTCCGGGTCCCGGAGCGTCCGCGCGGCGAGGTCGAGCTCCTCGGCCAGCGCCGCCGGTCCCGTCGACGGGACCTCCGGCACGCGGGCCGCCCTTCGCTCGGGCTCGGGAGTGGCGGAGTCCTCCCGCTGCGATGCCGAGGGACTCGTGCCGCCCGCCGCGTCGGAGCCGGTCTCGGGGCTCGTGCCCGACGTGCACGACAGCACGAGGGGGACCACCAGGGTGAGGACCGCCGCCCGCAGCTGCCGCATGTATCTGTCCTACACCCTCCGCCGGCGGTCCCGGCCGGGGCGCCTCGCCGCCCGGCATGGGGCGCAGCCCCTGTTTTGGGGGTTTGAGGACGAGGCCGGACAGGGAACGGTGGAGTCATGCTCCGCGACATCCTGTACCTGGTGACCCTGGTCGGGATCGCGGCCGGAGCGGCGCTCGCCGCACCCGAGCACTCCGAGCGGCCGCGGCCCGAGTGGCACGTGCAGGTGTGCGCCGAGTACGACGTGTGCTGAGCCGACACCTGTCGAGGCGCGTCGGTCGATCCACCCAGAGCGCGCGGCTCCCTGGGGCGATCTCCCCGTTCCCGTGGTGAGTTCCCCGCGGGAACGAGGCGATTACCACGGGACCGTGGTAATCGGCCCCCGCCGAACGGTCGCGCGGGGCAGCGTCAGGCGGGCATGAACGGCGCCCAGGTCTCCAGCATCTTGGGCACCATGTCGCCGGCGATCGGGCGCGCGAAGTAGTAGCCCTGCGCGTGGTCGCAGCCGAGCGCGGCCACCCGGCCGTGCTGCGCGGCGTTCTCGACCCCTTCGGCGCAGACCTTCATGTCGAAGGCCCGGCCGAGGCCGATGACGGCCTGGATGACCGCCTCGCCCTTCTGCTCGTCGGTGAGGAAGGAGCGGTCGATCTTGAGCATGTCGACGACCGGGAAGCGCTGCAGGTAGCTCAGCGAGCTGTAGCCGGTGCCGAAGTCGTCGAGCATCAGCGTGACGCCGGAGTCACGCAGTCGGGTGAGCACCTCCTCGGTGCCGTGCCCCTCCTCGACGAGCACCGACTCGGTGATCTCCAGCCCGAGGAGGGCCGGGTCGAGCTCGGCGAGCTCCAGGGTGCGCATCACGTCGTCGTAGAAGGTCCGCGAGCGGATCTCGTGGCCGCTGACGTTCACCCGTACGCCGGTCGGGGCGATGCCCTGCCAGGTCGCCGCGTCGAGGGAGGCCTTGCGGAGGATCTGGGACCCGAGCTCGCCGATGAGGCCGGTCTCCTCCGCCACCGGGATGAACACGTCCGGTGAGACCGCCGTGCCCGAGGGGGTGGTCCACCGGGCCAGCGCCTCCAGCGCCGCGATCCGGCCGGTCGCGAGGCTGATGATCGGCTGGTAGGCGATGTCGAGGCCCTTGCCCCGCAGGGTGCTCCGCAGCTCCCCGGCCGTGTTCAGCCGACCCACCACCTCGCCCCGCATCGCTTCGTCGAAGATGCGGTAGGTGCCGGGTCGGTCCCTCTTGGCGCGATACATGGCGATGTCAGCCTCTCCCAGGATTCCAGTCGTGCTTCCCGCTCCGCCGGCCGCAACGGCCACTCCCACGCTGGCGGAGAAGTTGATGGTTCGACCGGCCAGGTCGAAGTCGGTGCTGCAGGCGGCCAGGACCGCCTCGGCCAGGAACGCGGCCTCGTCGTCGGTGCGCACGTCCTCGCAGAGGACCACGAACTCGTCGCCACCCAGCCGGGCAACAGTGTCGCCCGGTCGGGCTGCTTCGGTCAGGCGAATGCCCACCTCCACGAGAAGCTGGTCGCCGGTGCTGTGGCCGAGCGAGTCGTTGACGACCTTGAAGTCGTCGAGGTCGAGCAGCAGGACGGCGAGCAGGGTGCCGCCGCGGTCGGCACGGGCCAGGGCGTGCTCGATCCGGTCCAGCACCAGAGCCCGGTTGGGCAGGCCCGTCAACGGATCGTGCAGGGCCTGGTGCTGCAGGGCGTCCTCGAGCTCCGAGCGGCGTACCGCCGCGCCGAGCAGAGCGGCCACGGACTCGACGAAGGCGATGTCCGCACCGGTCCAGTCGCGCGGCTCCGCGCCCACGGCCTCGACGACCCCCCAGGCGCCGTCCGAGCCCGGCACCGGCGAGCTCAGGGCGCTGCCGGTGACGGGGGCCTCGGTGGTCGCGTGGAACCGCTCGTCCGTCGTCAGGTCGGCGGAGGTGGTCGTGCGGTCCTGGGTCACCGCGGCGCCCGACACGGTCGCCGGGTCGATCCTGCTGCTGAGTCCGTCCGCCGCCGGATCGGTGGTGCTGACCGTCACGAAGTGGTGACGGTCCAGGGATCGCTGCATGACGCCGCATCGCAGTCCGGGAAAGCGCGAGTGCAGCAGGCTCACCGTCTGGTCCATCAGTGCGTGGACGGGCTCGGTCACGGCGAGCCGGCTCAGCTCGGCGATCCGGCGCTGCTCCTGCAGCCGCCGGCCAAGGTCACGTTCGGCCGCGATCCGGGCGCGCAGGTCCCGCTGGACGGTTGCCAGCGCCAGCGGTTCTCCGGTGGACCGGCTGGTGACGAGGAACGAGTTGACGCTGACCGGGATCGACTCGCCGGTGCCGAAGTGGTGCAGCTCGCTCTCACCCTGCCAGTAGCCCCGGGTCCGCACCGCCTCCTCCACCTCCTGGGACTTCGCCCGTCCGGTCTCGGTGAAGTAGTCGTCGGTGGGTCGGCCCAGGGCCTGGTCGTGAGGGCCGAGGCCGACGAGCTCGCGTCCCGCGGCGTTGAGGTAGGTGACCGTGCCGTCGGGCTCGGCCATCGCGATGAAGTCGGCGGACAGCTCGACGAGGGCCGCGAGCTTCTCCAGCTCCTCGCGGCGCGCGGCGAGGTCCTGGGCGACGGTCTCGTCGTCGTAGGTGAACACGGCGACGGCGCCTCCACCGGCGACCGGGCGGGCCTCGAACGCCCAGTCCTGGTCCTGGAGCGAGACGTCCGTGCCGGCGGGCTCGCCGTCCATCGCCCGTGCGATGCACGCGACGAGCGGGTCCGGCAGGTCGAGGTCGGTGTAGTGGTGACCAACGATCACCGCGGGGGTCAGCCCGAGCCGGTCGAGCAGCGGCCCGCGGAGGTCGGCCACGGTGCCGTCCGCTGCGAAGCGACTGAGCACCACGGGTGCGTGCGCGCCCACCATGGCCAGGGCGACCTCGACCGGCGCGGCGGCATCGTCTCCGAGGGGAGTGGAGGGCACCCAGCCAGCCTGAGGCACGCGTACCCCCCTCGCAACGAGTTCACGGACTTCGGACAGGGGAGCCGTGGACGCTTATCAGATCCACTGCCTGAACCAGATGCGCTCCAGCCACTCGGGCGTGGTGATCAGCTCCCCGGTGTAGATCGGCCAGAACCAGGCGAAGTTGACGACAACGAGGACCACGAATGCCCCGACCACCCCGGTGCCCCACATCCGGCGGTTCGCGGAGGCTCGGGGCCCGCCCAGGACGGTGCCGAGCAGCAGCGTCAGCCCGATGATCATGAAGGGCAGGATCGACACCGCGTAGTAGGAGAAGATCGGCCGGTCGTCGTAGCGGAACCAGGGCAGCCAGGTGGAGGCGACGCCCACGACGACCAGGCCGTAGCGCCAGTCCCGACGGGCGATCCAGGCGTACACCGAGTAGACGAGCGCGGCGGTCGCGCCCCACCACAGCACCGGTGTGCCGAGCAACAGCACCTGGCGCAGGCACGTGCTGGTCGGAGCCGCGTCACAGCCCTGGGTGCCGGGCTGGACGTCGAGGTCGGCCAGCATCCCGACCGGGCGGTTCACGACCAGCCACCACTGCGGCTTGGACTGGTAGCTGTGTGTCGCGTCGTTGAGGAACTGCGTGTGGAACGTGTAGACGTCCTGGTGGTAGTTCCACAGCGAGCGCAGCGACTGCCACAGCTCGGGGAGGAAGCCGGTGGCGTCCTGCTCGATGTAGCTGCCCCAGTAGGCGCCGTACTGCGTGTTGGAGAGCGTCCGTTCGTACTCCTCAGCGTGCAGCAGCCAGCCGGTCCACGACGCGACGTACACGACCAGCGCGACGACGACGAGGTAGCCGAACGCCGGCAGCGCGTCGGCCACGAACGAGCGGAGCCGCGAGTTGCGTACGCCGAGCGCGCGGCGCGCCCCCGCGTCCCACATCCACACCAGCAGCCCGAACGCCGCGAGCGGGAACAGCGCGTTCCACTTCGTGGCGCACGCCAGTCCGAAGGCGAGGCCGGCGGCCAGCCGCCACGGCCGCCAGAGCAGGCCGCGCACCGGCCCCCAGTCCGACGCCGACGTGCGGTAGCCGGAGGGGACGAGCCGCGCCATCCGCAGCCGGCCCCAGTCGCGGTCGGCCACCAGGCAGCCGACCGCGCAGAGCAGGAAGAACGCCAGGAAGATGTCGAGCAGGGCCGACCGGGACATCACGAAGTGCAGGCCGTCGAACGTCAGCAGCACGCCGGCGGTGCAGCCGAGCAGGGTGGACCCGGTGAGCCGGCGGACCAGCCGGATCAGCACCAGGACCATGAGGGTGCCGACGATCGCCGCGGAGAACCGCCAGCCGAAGGAGTCCAGGCCGAACAGCTGCTCGCCGAGCGCGATCACCCACTTCCCGGCCTCCGGGTGCACCACCATGCTCGGGTCGTCCCTCATGAGCCCCGTGGTGCGGCCGGCGATGATCGACTTGTCGGCGCCGACGACGTAGTCGGTGACGTAGCCGTGCTTCAGCAGCGACCATGCGTCCTTGGCGTAGTAGGTCTCGTCGAAGAGGAACCTGTTGGGCGAACCGAGGTCCCACAGCCTCAGGAACCCGGCGAGCACGGTGACCGCCGCTGTCGCGCCCCAGCCGGAGCCGTGCCCGTCCCGGTGCAGAGGCGGCACCAGGCGCCGGCGGGCGCTGGGCACGGGGCGGCCGTCGGCGGTGCGGGACAGACCCATCGTGCGGCCGCCCGCGTCGTGCGGGGCCTCGTGGGTGACGGTCACCGGGCAACTCTAGACACGCCCGGGACAGCAGGCTGGGAGGATCGGCCCCGTGAACACCACCGACCGCGCACCCGGCGTCCTCGTGCTCGCGGCCACCCCCATCGGCAGGTCCGCCGATGCCCCGCCCCGGCTGGCCGAGGAGCTCGCGACCGCGGACGTCGTGGCGGCCGAGGACACCCGACGGCTGAGGCGGCTGGCCGCCGACCTCGGCGTCACCGTCACCGGCCGGGTGGTCTCCTACTTCGAGGGCAACGAGGCGGCCCGGACCGGCAGCCTGGTCGAGGCGATGGAGTCCGGCGACCGGGTGCTGCTCGTGACCGACGCCGGTATGCCATCCGTGTCGGACCCCGGCTATCGGCTCGTCGCCGCCGCCGTCGAGCACGGCCTGCACGTGACGGCAGTGCCCGGCCCGTCGGCGGTGCTCACCGCGCTCGCCGTGTCGGGGCTGCCGGTGGACCGGTTCTGCTTCGAGGGGTTCCTGCCCCGCAAGGCCGGGGAGCGGTCGCGGCGGCTGGCCGGGCTAGCCGACGAGCAGCGCACGATGGTGTTCTTCGAGGCGCCGCACCGGACCGAGGCGGCGCTGGCGGCGATGGCCACCGCCTTCGGTGACGACCGAGCTGCCGCCGTGTGCCGTGAGCTCACCAAGACCCATGAGGAGGTACGCCGGGGCGGGGTGGCGGAGCTGGCCGCCTGGGCCGCCGACGGCGTGCGCGGTGAGGTGACGATCGTGGTGGCGGGGTCCGTCGGCGGTTCCGACGTACCGACCGACCCGGCGTCCCTCGCGGCCCTGGTCGCGGAGGCGGAGCAGGACGGTCTGCCTCGCAAGGACGCGATCCGCGACGTGGCCCGGCGTGCGGGGCTGCCCAAGCGCGAGGTGTACGACGCGGTACACAAGTCGCCATGACCCACCGCCCACCCGCACCCGAGGCACTGCCGCACCCGGTGGTGGACAACCACTGCCACCTCGACATCACCCGCGACGGCGACACCGCGCTGCCCACGGAGGAGGCGCTCGCGGCCGCGGCGGCCGTCGGCGTCACCCGGATCGTCCAGATCGGCTGCGACCTGCCCGGCGCCCGCTGGGCCGTCGAGGCGGCCAACGACCACGCCGCGATCGTCGCCGGGGTGGCCCTGCACCCCAACGAGGCGCCGCGGCTCGCCGCCGCCGGCCGGCTCGACGAGGCCCTCGACGAGGTTGAGGCACTGGCGGCGTCGAGTGACCGGGTCCGGGCCGTGGGGGAGACAGGGCTCGACTACTACCGCACCGGCGACGACGGGCGGGCCGCTCAGCACGAGTCGTTCCGCCGGCACATCGACGTCGCCAAGCGGCTCGACCGCACCCTGGTCATCCACGACCGGGACGCGCACGACGACATCCTGCGGATCCTCGACGAGGAGGGCGCGCCGGACCGCTTCGTCATGCACTGCTTCTCCGGCGACGCCGACTTCGCGAAGGCCTGTCTCGACCGCGGCGGGTGGCTGTCGTTCGCGGGCACAGTGACGTTCAAGAACGCCGAGCTGCTGCGCGAGGCGCTCCGGGTGACCCCGCGGGACCGGGTGCTGGTCGAGACCGACGCGCCGTACCTCACCCCGATGCCGTACCGCGGCCGGCCGAACGCTTCCTACTTGGTGCCGCTGACGATGCGGTCGATGGCAGCCACCCGAGGCGAGGACCTGGCGGAGCTCTGCGCCGCGGTCGACGCCAACACCGAGGCCGCGTTCGGCCGGTGGTGAGGGGTCTCGCCGGGCTGGACCACGCTCGGCACTGTTGTATGCAACAGGCGGAGCCGCTGGTCTGATCCGGGTGATTCGCACCACCTGCGCCGGGGTAAATCCTCCCCAACGGCACGATCCCGGCTTGGTGCTCGGGCCCACTGCCGTTATCGTCTTGAGACTGTTGGCCGGGAGCGGGGAAGTTCTCGGGCGGCATCCGGGGCCCACACAGCGACCTGGCGGTGCAATTGCCGCCGAGGTGAGGTGCGGGCCATTGCGTTGTATGACCGCGGTACCAGGCCCACAGGTCGGTCCCGCACGCGCGTCGGAGTGTCGCCCCCGTGGCCCGGGGAGCACCACCATTGGAGAAACGTGCGGAATCGCATCGCACTGCTGACCAGGAGCAAGTCCGCCCTCGCCGTCCTCGTCACGGCCGTCACGCTGGCCGTCGCGGCCACCGGTGTCGGGTACGCCGCGATGAGCAAGACAGTGACCCTGTCGCTCGACGGCCGGGAGACCGAGGTCCGCGTGCTCGGTGACACCGTGGCCGACGTCCTCGAGAGCCAGGACATCAGCGTCGGAGAGCGCGACGTCGTCGCCCCCGGCCTGGACTCCACCGTGAGCGACGGGAGCAACGTCGCGGTGAAGTTCGCCCGACCGCTCGACGTCAACCTCGACGGCGAGGAGTCCCGCTACTGGGTCACCGCCACCGACGTGTCCTCCGCGCTCGACCAGGTGGGGATCCGCGTCGCGGCCGCCGACCTGTCGGTCAGCCGTGGTGCCCCGATCGGTCGTGACGGTCTCGACCTCGACGTGGTGACCCCCAAGAAGCTCACGGTCCGCCTGGCGGGCGACAAGCCGGCCAAGAAGACCCTCACCGCGCTGACGGTGGGGCAGGCGCTCGACGAGCTGGGTGTGGACGTCGACAAGCACGACAAGGTCCGGCCCAAGCTGGGCGCCACCCTCGAGGACGGCGACCGCGTGGTCTTCACCAACGTGCGCAAGGTGACCAAGAAGGTCACCGAGGCCGTCTCCCACGACACCGTGGAGCGCACCGACTCCTCGATGTTCGACGACGAGTCCGAGACCGTCCGCGCGGGCCGCGACGGCACCCGCCGCGTCGTCTACAAGATCACCCTCGAGAACGGCAAGGTCGCCTCGCGCAAGGCCGTCGAGACGACCGTGCTGCGCAAGCCGGTCGCCGCGGTCGTCCGCGTCGGCACCAAGGAGCGTCCGGTCGAGGCCCCCGCCGCGCCGAACTACGCCGGTGGCAGCACCGTGTGGGACCAGATCGCCAACTGCGAGTCCGGCGGCAACTGGGCCATCAACACCGGCAACGGCTACTACGGCGGACTGCAGTTCTCGCTGAGCACGTGGCGCGCCTACGGCGGTCCGGGCTACCCGCACCAGCAGAGCCGCGAGACCCAGATCGCGATCGCGACCAAGGTGCGCGACGCCAACGGCGGCGGTTACGGCTCCTGGCCGCACTGCTCGCAGCAGCTCGGCCTGCCCCAGTAGGTCCCCGCCTGGCGACGGATAGTGTCGCCCGCGTGGGCGACGACGACATGACCTCCGCCGGTCCGAGGCTCCTCGGGCCGGCGGAGGTCCGTTCGCTCGCGGCCGCGCTCGACCTGCGACCGACCAAGCAGCGCGGGCAGAACTTCGTCATCGACGCCAACACCGTGCGTCGGATCGTGCGTGCCTCCGGCGTCGGCCTCGACGACGTGGTCGTCGAGGTCGGGCCGGGCCTGGGCTCGCTCACGCTGGCCCTCCTCGACGAGGTACGCCGGGTGGTGGCGATCGAGATCGACCCGGTGCTCGCCGCCGCGCTCCCGGACACCATCGCCGACCGGGCACCGCACCATCTGGACCGCTTCGAGGTCGTCGCCGCCGACGCCCTCCGGGTCACCGAGGTGCCGGGACCGCCACCCACCGCCCTGGTCGCGAACCTGCCCTACAACGTGTCGGTCCCGGTGCTGCTGCACCTAATGGCGCTGCTGCCGTCGCTGCGCCGCGGGCTCGTCATGGTCCAGTCCGAGGTCGCCGACCGGCTCGCCGCCGCGCCCGGGTCGCGCACCTACGGTGTTCCGTCGGTCAAGGCCGCATGGTTCGCCGAGGTGCGCAGGGCCGGCGCGGTCAGCCGCTCGGTCTTCTGGCCGGCCCCCAACGTCGACTCCGGCCTGGTGGCCTGGGAGCACCGCGACCCGCCCCCGGTCTCGGTCTCCCGCGAGGAGGTGTTCGCGGTCGTCGATGCCGCGTTCGCCCAGCGTCGCAAGACGCTGCGCTCGACGCTGAAGCGCATGGCCGGCTCCGCCGCTGCCGCCGAGGCGGCACTCGCCCACGCCGGGATCGACCCGCAGCAGCGCGGCGAGCAGCTCCGGGTGGAGGACTTCGCGCGGATCGCCGAGGGTCTGGCGGCCGCGAGGTGAGGGCGTCCTGGGTGCGGGCGTCCGCCCCGGCCAAGATCAACCTCCATCTGGGCGTCGGGCCGGTGCGACCGGACGGCTACCACCCGCTGGCGACGGTCTACCAGGCCGTCGGGCTGCTCGACGAGGTCACCGTGAGTCCTGCTGACACCTGGTCGGTCACCGTCGCGGGGGACGAGCGGCTGGCGCTCTCCGACGTACCAGCGGACGGGTCCAACATCGCCGTCCGCGCCGCCCAGCTGCTCGCCGAGCACGCCGGGGTGAAGACCGCCCTCGACATCCGGATCGACAAGGGCATCCCGGTCGCGGGCGGGATGGCCGGCGGCAGTGCCGACGCCGCGGCCGCGCTCGTCGCCGCCGACGCGTTGTGGGAGCTGTCGACCCCGCGCGAGGAGCTGATGGGCCTGGCCGCCGAGCTCGGCAGCGACGTGCCGTTCGCCCTCGTCGGCGGCACCGCCGTCGGCACCGGGCGCGGTGAGGTCGTGGTGCCGGCGATGGTGCGTGGCGACTACTGGTGGGTGGTGGCGCTGTCGGGCCAGGGACTGTCCACCCCGGCGGTCTACGGTGAGTTCGACGTGATCTCCGAGGAGCTCGGGCTCGACGACCCGGAGATCCCCGACGAGCTCATGGAGGCGCTGCGCGCACACGACCTGGAGAAGCTCGCCCTGTCGCTGCACAACGACCTCGAGCCGGCCGCGCTGCGGCTCCGGCCGGCCCTGTCCGACGTGCTCGCCGCCGGCATCGAGGAGACCGCTCTCGCGGCGCTGCTCTCCGGGTCCGGGCCCAGCTGCCTGTTCCTGTGCTCCTCGCGCGACCACGCCCAGCAGGTCGGCTACGGCCTGCGCAGCTCCGGCCGCGGACCGGTGACGATCGCCGAGGGCCCGGTCGGCGGCGCGCGCGTCGAGATGGTCGGCTAAGGCGTGCCCTGATGGCGAACCTGGTCAGCCTCGAGCGGGTGCACAAGGCCTACGGCGTCCGGCCGCTCCTCAACGACGTCAGCATCGGCGTCGGCGCCGGCGAGCGCATCGGCGTCGTGGGCCGCAACGGCGACGGCAAGACCACGCTGCTGCGCGTGCTCGCCGGCCTGGAGGGGCCCGACGAGGGGCGGGTGGCCCGCAACCGCGGGCTGCGGCTGGGCTTCCTGACGCAGGGCGACGACCTCGACCCCGGCACGACGGTGCGGCAGGCCGTCCTCGGGGACCGCGCGGACCACGAGTGGGCCGCGGACGCGACGACGCGGGAGACGGTCGAGGTGCTGCTCGCCGGGGTGGCCCTGGACCGTTCGGTCGACGGTCTCTCCGGCGGCGAACGTCGACGGTGCTCGCTGGCCCGGCTGCTCCTCGGCGACCACGACCTGGTCGTCCTCGACGAGCCCACCAACCACCTCGACGTCGAGGCGGTGGCGTGGCTCGCCCGGCACCTGCTCCGGCGTACCCCCAACGGCATGGGGCTGGTGGTCGTCACCCACGACCGCTGGTTCCTCGACGCGGTCTGCGAGCGGACCTGGGAGGTGCACGACGGCGTCGTCGACGTGTACGACGGCGGCTACGCGGCGTTCGTGCTCGCCAAGGCGGAACGGCAGCGGCAGGCGGCGGCCTCGGAGACGCGGCGGCAGAACCTGATGCGCAAGGAGCTCGCCTGGCTGCGCCGCGGGGCGCCCGCGCGGACCAGCAAGCCGAAGTTCCGCATCGACGCGGCGACCGCGCTGATCGAGGACGAGCCGCCGCCTCGCGACCGGCTGGCCCTCCAGCAGTTCGCGACCCAGCGGCTCGGCAAGGACGTCGTCGACCTCGAGGACGTCGACCTCGTGCGCGGCGAGCGGACGCTGCTCTCGCACGCCACGTGGCGGCTAGGGCCCGGCGACCGGGTCGGCCTGGTCGGCGTGAACGGCGCTGGCAAGACCTCCGTGCTGCGGCTGGTCGCCGGCGAGTTGGCGCCGACCGCCGGCCGCGTCCGGCGCGGCCGCACCGTCGCCCTGGAGCACCTGACCCAGGCGCTCGACCAGATCGACCCCGAGGAGCGGGTGCTGCCGTCGGTCGAGCGGATCAAGCGGGTTACCCGGGTCGCCCCTGGCGGAGCCGGGAGTGGGCGGGGCGGCGAGGTCACGGCGACGTCGATGCTGGAGCGGTTCGGTTTCACGGGCGACCGGCTGACCGCCCGGGTCGGCGACCTCTCCGGCGGCGAGCGGCGGCGGTTCCAGCTGCTGCGGCTGCTGCTCTCGGAGCCGAACGTGCTGTTGCTCGACGAGCCGACCAACGACCTCGACATCGAGACCCTGAACGTCCTGGAGGACTTCCTCGACGGGTGGCCCGGGACGCTCGTGGTGGTCTCCCACGACAGGTACTTCCTCGAGCGGGTGTGTGACTCGGTCTGGGCCCTCCTCGACGACGGGAAGATCTCGATGCTGCCCCGCGGCGTCGACGAGTACCTCGAGCGACGCGAGGCCGCGCTGGCCGCCGCCGTACTGCAGGCGTCGTCGGCCGAGACGACAGCCTCTCCCGCTTCACCCGCGGCGTCCACCCAGGAGATTCGCGAAGCCCGCAAGGCGATCGCTCGCATCGAGAAGCAGCTGGCCCGAGTCTCCGAACGTGAGAGCGCGCTGCACGCGGAGCTGGCCGAGCATGCCGCCGACTACGAGAAGCTGGCCGAGCTCGACTCGGCGCTGCGCGCGGTGACCGCCGAGAAGGAGGCACTCGAGGAGGAGTGGCTCGAGGCGGCTGCCGTCCTGGAGTGAACAACGATTCGTCTGCGAGATATGGGGTGATTCACGCAGGTGGATCGCAGACGAATCGTTGTCTCAGCTCGTCTCGAACGGGACGACGAGGGAGCGCAGGAGTGCGGCGAGCTGCTGCTGCTCGGCGGCATCGAGCCCGGTGAGCAGGTCGCGCTCACGGTCGAGCAGCGCGGACATCGCCCCGTCGACGGTGGCACGGCCGACGTCGGTGAGCCGCACCAGCACGCCGCGGCGGTCGCGCGGGTCCGGGAGGCGCTCCACGAGGCCGCGAGCCGCGAGCCGGTCGACCCGGTTGGTCATGGTGCCGCTGGTCACCAGGGTCTCCCGGAGCAGCCGGCCGGGGGACAGCTCGTACGGCGGGCCCGCCCGGCGGAGCGCGGCGAGGACGTCGAACTCCCAGGACTCGATGCCGTGCTCGGTGAACGCCTGGCGCCGGGCCCGGTCGAGGTGATGGCTGAGGCGGCTGACCCGGCTGAGCACCTCCATCGGGCGCAGGTCGAGGTCGGAGCGCTCGCGGCGCCACGCCTCGACCAACCGGTCCACCTCGTCCTGCATGCGCTCAGGGTACTGGTCGAGATTCTTGACATCGAGATAATCGCCCGAAATGAAACACTGGCGAAGTCTCTCGAATCCAAGTATCTTGACATCAAGAGAGTTGTTGAAACCGCCCGACCCGTCAGGAGCGTCATGACGCACGTGTGGGACCCGGACCGCTACCTCGTCTACGCGGACGAACGAGGTCGGCCGTTCGTCGAGCTGCTGGCCCGCGTCGGGGCCGCGGCGCCACGCCGCGTGGTCGACCTCGGCTGTGGGCCCGGCAACCTGACCCGGCTGCTCGCGGAGCGCTGGCCCGAGGCCGAGGTGCGCGGCCTGGACTCGTCCGCCGCGATGGTCGAGCAGGCGCGTTCGGTGCCGGGCGTGCGGTTCGACGTCGCGGACCTGCGCTCCTGGCGGCCCGACGAGCCGGTCGATGTGCTCGTCTCCAACGCCACGCTGCAGTGGGTTCCCGGCCACCTCGACCTCCTGCCCCGGCTCGTCGAGCACGTCGCGCCCGGCGGCTGGTTGGCGTTCCAGGTGCCCGGCAACTTCGAGGAGCCCAGCCACGTGATCCGGCGCGCGCTCGCGGCCGAGGAGCCGTTCGCGGCGCACACCGCCGGCGTCGCGGCTCCCGACGCCTTCGGCCCCGAGACCTACCTCGCCTTGTTGGCGGGGCTCGGCTGCACGGTGGACGCCTGGGAGACGACCTACCTGCACGTGCTGCACGGCGAGGACCCGGTGTTCACGTGGGTCAGTGGCACCGGCGCGCGGCCGACCATCCAGGCCTTGCCGGACGGGCTGCGCGAGCGTTTCGTCGCGGAGTTCAAGGCCCGGCTGCGCGCGGCTTACCCGCCGGCGCGACACGGCACGGTGCTCCCGTTCCGTCGGGTGTTCGTCGTCGCGCAGGTGCCGGCATGAACATCCGCGAGGCCCGGCCGGCCGACCTCGAGGCCGTCGTGCAGCTGCTCCGCGAGGACGTGATCCGGGAGGTCGACGAGTCAGAGGTGCCGGTCTCGTCGTACGCCGACGCGTTCACGGAGATCCTGGGCGACGCCCACCAGCAGCTGCTCGTCGGCGAGCTCGTCGGCGAGGTGGTCGCGACCGCCCAGGTCACCTGGGTCAGGCACCTGACCTACGTCGGCGGCCTGATGTGCTCCCTGGAGTCGGTCCGGGTCCGCTCCGACCTGCGAGGCAAGGGGCTCGGCGGCGAGCTGATCCGTCACATCGTGGGCCTCGCGCGCGACCGCGGTGCCGCACGTGTCGAGCTGACCACCAACGCCAGACGCACGCGGGCTCGCGAGTTCTACGAGGACCTCGGGTTCGTCCCGTCCCACATCGGCATGAAGCTGTACCTAGGAGAGATGGCATGAGGCTGCATCACGTGCAGGTGTCCTGTCCCGTCGGTGGCGAGGACGCCGCCCGCCGGTTCTACCGCGACGTGCTCGGGCTGCCCGAGGTGGAGAAGCCGCCGGCACTCGCGGCGCGCGGCGGTTGCTGGTTCCGCGACGGTTCCGTGGAGGTGCACGTCGGGGTCGAGGAGGACTTCGCGCCGGCTAGGAAGGCGCACCCCGCCTTTCTCGTGGACGACGTCGACGCCGTCGCGTCCCGGGCCGGGGACGCCGGCTTCCCGGTGACCTGGGACGGCGACTTCCCCGGCTACCGCCGCTTCCACACCGCCGACGGCAACGGCAACAGGGTCGAGCTGCTGGCCACGTCGTGAACCACGGTTCGCAACCTACGGTTGCGTAGGTTACGGTGGCTGGGACGGGTCCGACCGCCACCGATGAGGGAGAGACCCATGACCACGATGACCCAGACCCAATTCCTGCTCGAGCTCGAGCAGGTGGTCGAAGAGAACCTCAACCGGCACCTGAAGGTGGCCAAGGAATGGTTCCCGCACGAGTACGTGCCGTGGACCGACGGACGCAACTACGACGGGCCACTCAACGGTGACCCGTGGTCGCACGACGACTCCCAGATGTCGGACGTCGCCAGGTCGGCCCTGATCGTCAACCTGCTGACCGAGGACAACCTGCCCAGCTACCACCACGAGATCGCCTCGCTGTTCGGCCGTGAGGCCGCCTGGGGCGAATGGGTGCACCGGTGGACCGCCGAGGAGGGTCGGCACGGCATCGCGATCCGCGACTACCTGCTCACCACGCGCGCCGTCGACCCGATCGAGCTCGAGCGGCTCCGGATGGACCACATGTCGACGGGCTACGAGTCGGCGCACAGCCAGGACCTGCTCCGGTCGCTGGCCTACGTGTCGTTCCAGGAGCTCGCCACCCGGGTGTCCCACCGCAACACCGGGAAGGTCACCGACGACCCGGTCGCCGACCAGCTGCTCGGCCGCGTCGCCGCGGACGAGAACCTGCACATGATCTTCTACCGCAACCTGCTGCAGGGCGCCCTCGAGCTCGACCCCGACCAGGCCATGCGCGCGATCACCGATGTGGTCACCACCTTCGCGATGCCCGGCACCGACATCGCCGGCTTCCAGCGCAAGGCCGTGCAGATGGCCGTGGCCGGCGTCTACGACCTGCGCCAGCACCGCGACGACGTGGTCGCGCCGGTGCTCCGTTTCTGGAACGTCTTCGAGATCGAGGGACTCTCGGCCGAGGGCGAGCAGGCACGCAACGAGCTCGCCGAGTTCATGGAGAAGCTCGAGAAGCAGGCGCTGCGGTTCGAGGACAAGCGCGACATGCTCAAGGCCCGGATGGACGCGAGCTGACCGCGGGTCAGGACACCGTCACCAGGGTGGTGCTCGGCGCGGCGGCGTACCGCCCCAACGCGTCGATGGCCCAGGCGGTGAAGCACTGCACGCCGGCCGGGAAGAAGCCGTCGAGCACGAGCTCAGGGGTGCCGGGGGCCGCGGTCCACGGGTAGCGCTTCTCGATCGTCAGCTCGTTGCCGGCCGTCGCGGAGCACGCGCCCGGGGTCAGGTGCACCTCGTACATCGGGGGAGCAGCCGAGCCGACGAGCCAGCTCGGGAGCGCCGGCTCCGGGTGCCGGTGCAGCGTCACCTGCGCCCCGCTGCCGCCGGTCGCGACGGCCGTGACCGGACCGGTGGCGGGCAGCAGCGGCACGATGTCGCACCAGGGCGTGACGGGCACCTGGACCCTGCCGCCGTACATGCGCTTGGCGCGCTTGATGTCCTTCTTCACCAGGCCGCCGCACCACCACCGGCCGGGTGACTCGTCGAAGTCGGCGGGGTCGGGGGTGAAGCACTGGCCGGGCGCCACCCCGTTGACGTGGTAGCTGTTCATCACCGAGCAGCGGGAGTCGTCGTGCTGCAGGCCGAGGACATGGCCGAGCTCGTGTGTCAGCACCAACGTCTGGCCGGGCCACGCGCAGGACTGTCCGTCGGCGTCGGTGCCGTGCAGGATGCGCACGAAGGCCTGGCGCCGTCCGGTGTAGCCGAGCGTCGCGACGCCGGTGCCGCAACCAGACGGCACCTTCTTGGAGTTCTTCAGGACCAGGTCGGCCGTGCGCTTGCTGGAGATCTTCTTGAAGCGCATCTTCATGCCGCTGGTGTTCCAGATGCGCACCGCTCGCTTCACCGCGTCGGGGTCCAAGGTGTCGTCGTAGTAGGTGATCTTGCGACCCGGCCACTTGCGGACCTTGGCGATCCGCGCGTGGTCGAACGACTGCACGACCCGGGCGCCGGGTCGGGCGGCCGGGGACGAAGGCTGGGCCGGGTCCGCGGCGTCGCGGTCGCTGGCCGCGGCAGGTGCGACGGGTGCCAGCAGGGCGACGATGAACAGCAGGACCAGAGCGGCGGCGGGTCGCGTCACCCGCGGCACATTAGCGGACCAGGGCGTCTCGGACAGGTGGTTTCGGCGGCGGCAGGAGGGCTACATCGTGCTGCGCAGCGTCGGCTTCTTCTCCAGGCCGGCCAGGCCGTGCCAGGCGAGGTTCACCAGGTGGGCGGCGACCTGCTCCTTCGACGGCTTGCGCTCGTCCAGCCACCACTGCCCGGTGGTGCCGACCATGCCGACCAGCATCTGCGCATACATCGGCGCCGCCTTGGCGTCGAAGCCGCGGCTCTTGAACTCCGCGGCAAGGATGTGCTCCACCCGGCTCGCGATGTCGCCGATGATCGAGACGAACGAGCCGGACGCCGAACCGATCGGGCTGTCGCGGACCAGGATCCGGAAGCCGTCGGGCGTCTGCTCGATGTAGTCGAGGAGCGCCATCGCTGCCTGCTCCAGCAGCATCCGCGGCTGTCCCGCGGTCAGGGCGGTCTGCATCATCGTCAGCAGGCTGCGCACCTCGCGGTCCACGACCACGGCGTACAGGCCCTCCTTGCCGCCGAAGTGCTCGTAGACGACCGGCTTGGAGACCTCGGCCCGGGAGGCGATCTCCTCGATGGAGGTGCCGTCGTACCCGCGCTCGGCGAACAGCCCGCGCGAGATCGAGATGAGCTGCTCGCGACGCTCGGCTGAGCGCATCCGTCCGCGTGAGCTGCGCTTGGCCTTGGGCTCGCTCACGTCGTCCGCCACTTCCTCATTGAAGCAGCGCAGAGGACTGACGCTGGTACGTCGGTCGGGTGCGCGCGGCGAACGACGATCGGGGTCAGGCCGCCTCGGCCTGGGGCGCCTGGTTGGCGACCAGCTTGGCGTCGATCCGCGAGCGGACCGGCCAGCGCACGTCGTCGACCCAGCCCAGCTTCTCCATCACCCAGATGATCCGGGCGCTGGTGTCGAGCTGGCCCTTGAGCACACCGTGCCGGGCGCAGGTCGGGTCGGCGTGGTGCAGGTTGTGCCACGACTCGCCCATCGACGGGATCGCGAGCCACCACACGTTGGCGGACTTGTCGCGGGAGACGAACGGGCGCTCGCCGATGGTGTGGCAGATCGAGTTGATCGACCACGTGACGTGGTGCAGCAGCGAGACGCGCACCAGGGAGCCCCAGAAGAACGCGGTAAGAGCGCCCTGCCAGGACATCGTCACCAGGCCACCCGCGACGGCGGGGAGGAGCAGCGACACGAGCACCCAGACCGGGAACTGCCGCGACACCTTGACGATGTCGGGGTCCTTCATCAGGTCGGGGGCGTACTTGCGCTGCGGGGTCTGCTCCGGGTTGAACAGCCACATCATGTGGGCGTAGAGGAAGCCCTTGGTCAGGGCGCCGACGCCGGTGCCGTAGCGCCACGGCGAGTGCGGGTCGCCGTCGCGGTCGGAGAACTTGTGGTGCTTGCGGTGGTCGGCCACCCAGCGCACGACCGGGCCCTGGATCGCCATCGAGCCGGCGACCGCCCAGAAGATCTTGACCGCACGGTTCGGCTTGTAGGACTTGTGCGTGAACAGCCGGTGGAAGCCGACCGTGATGCCGTGACCGGTCAGGAAGTACATGAAGACGGCGATGGCGACGTCGGTCCAGCCCAGCCAGCCGCCCCAGGCGATCGGGACGGCGGCGACGAGGGCCAGGAACGGGACGACGATGAAGATGCCGAGCACGACCTGGTCGAGGCGGGAGAGCGTGTCCCCGCCGAGGGTGGCGCTGATGCTGGAGAGGTCTTCGGACCCGGACGGGGAGGGGTCGGGGGATGTTCTCACGAGCTCGGGGGCAGGTGCGGACATGCAGTTCGTTCCTTCGGGCTCGAAAAGCGCTTACCTACGCAACCGTAACCTACGGGACCGTAAGTTCAAACCGAACGGCGGTGCCGGGGCCGTGATCCCGCGCACGCGGCGGTGGGTTCCCGGGCGTCCCGAGGGTCGGGTTTGCGTAGTCTGTTGCCCGCGGCGGCCGCTGCTCAAACGGTCGCGATCCCCGGTAGGTCTGTCGGGCGAGGCTTCGGTCCCGCCAGACGGGCCGGCGGGGGGTGATCCCCGGTTGGTCTGTCGGCAGGGCCCGCCTGACTTTGAATCAGGACAAGCGACGTAGGTTCGACTCCTACCCGGGGAGCGAAGCGGGAGACCGCGAGCGTGCTGCGTCGCGTGCAAGCTCCCCCCGCCACGGGCTGCGCCGACATATCGAGGAGAACCACGTGGAGCAGGTACGACCGGCAGCGGTGATCGTGCTGGCGGCAGGCAGCGGCACCCGGATGAAGTCCAAGCTGATGAAGGTGCTGCACCCGGTGTGCGGCCGCAGCATGATCGGCCACGTTCTCTCGGCGGCGCTCGCCGTGCAGCCCGACCGCGTGGTGGCGGTCGTCGGACACGGCCGCGACCAGGTCGGTCCGCACGTGCTCGAGCAGGCGCCGGGTGCGTTGCTCGCGGTGCAGGAGACCCAAGAGGGCACCGGGCACGCCGTACGGATGGGCCTGGAGGCGCTTCGGGCGGCGGTCGGTACGACGAGCGGCACGGTCGTCGTGATGGCCGGCGACACGCCGCTGATGGAGGGCGCGACGCTGTCGGCGCTCGTCGCCGACCATGCCGCGGCAGGCCGGGCGATCACGGTGCTGAGCGCGGAGCTGGACGAGCCGTTCGGCTACGGCCGGGTCATCCGCGACGCGGACGGCTCGGTCACCGCGATCGTGGAGGACAAGGACGCGACGCCGGAGCAGGCGGCGGTCCGGGAGATCAGCAGCGGCGTGTTCGCGTTCGACGGGGAGTTCCTCGCCGATGCGCTCTCCCGGATCACCAACGACAACGCCAAGGGGGAGTACTACCTCCCCGACGTCGTCGGCATCGCACACGCGGACGGCCGGCCCGTCGGCGCCCACCTGATCGACGACGTGATGCAGACCGAGGGTGCGAACGACCGTGCCCAGCTCGCCGCGCTCGGTGCCGAGCTGAACCGCCGGATCGTGAACCGCTGGATGCGCGACGGCGTGACGGTGATGGACCCGGCCACGACGTGGGTCGACGCCGACGTGGTGCTCGAGCCGGACGTGACGCTGCTGCCGGGCGTGCAGCTGCTCGGGGCCACCGTCGTGGCCGAGGACGCCGTCGTCGGTCCGGACACGACGCTCAAGGACGTCGAGGTCGGCCGCGCCGCCCGCGTCGTACGAACCCACGGCGAGCTGGCGGTTGTCGGCGAGGGCGCCGACGTGGGTCCGTTCGCGTACCTGCGGCCGGGCACCGTCCTGGGGGCGCGCGGCAAGATCGGCACGTTCGTGGAGACGAAGAACGCCCAGGTCGGCGACGGCGCGAAGGTGCCGCACCTCTCGTACGTCGGGGACGCCGAGATCGGCGAGGGCACGAACATCGGGGCGGGCACGATCTTCGCCAACTACGACGGGGTCGCCAAGCACCGCACGACGGTGGGCCGGCACGCCAAGACCGGCTCCAACAACACGTTCATCGCGCCGGTCACGATCGGCGACGGCGCCACCACCGGCGGCGGCACCGTGGTACGACGCGACGTGCCCCCGGGCGCGCTCGCGGTGTCGACCGGGCCGCAGCGCAACCTCGAGGGCTGGGTGCTCAAGAGGCGGGCCGGCACGGCGTCGGCCGAGGCGGCTGCGGCTGCTGGGGCACAGCCGAGCGAGGCGCCGCACAGCGAGCCGCCCCGAGTCGCCTCCGACGGCGGGTCTGCGGGACAATCGGGTTGACCCCGAGCTCGAGGAGACCTTTGTGGCGAGCGGACTGAAGCGCACGACGGAGAAGAACCTGATGGTCTTCAGCGGCCGCGCCCACCCCGAGCTCGCCGAGGAGGTCGCGGAGCTGCTCGGCACGGGGCTGGTGCCCACCTCGGCGTACGAGTTCGCGAACAGCGAGATCTACGTCCGCTTCGAGGAGTCGGTCCGCGGCTCCGACGCCTTCGTGATCCAGAGCCACACCGCTCCGATCAACGAGTGGATCATGGAGCACCTGATCATGGTCGACGCGCTGAAGCGGGCGTCCGCCAAGCGGATCACCGTGGTGATGCCGTTCTACGGCTACGCCCGGCAGGACAAGAAGCACCGCGGCCGCGAGCCCATCTCGGCACGGCTGATGGCCGACCTCTTCAAGACCGCCGGCGCCGACCGGCTGATCGCGGTCGACCTGCACACCGCGCAGATCCAGGGCTTCTTCGACGGCCCGGTGGACCACCTGATGGCGCTGCCGATCCTGTCGCGGCACGTCGCGGCGAAGTACGGCCACGAGCGCTTGGCCGTCGTGTCGCCGGACGCAGGCCGGATCAAGGTGGCCGAGCAGTGGTCCAACCGCCTCAACGGCGCCCCGCTGGCGTTCATCCACAAGACCCGCGACGAGCACCGGCCCAACGAGTCGGTCGCCAACCGTGTCGTCGGCGACGTCACCGGCCGGATCTGCGTGCTGGTCGACGACATGATCGACACCGGCGGCACGATCGTGAAGGCCGCCGACGCGCTCATGAACGACGGCGCCGCAGGCGTGGTGATCGCCGCGACGCACGCGATCCTCTCCGACCCCGCCGTCGACCGGCTGAAGAACTGCCCGGCGGCGGAGGTGGTCGTCACCAACACGCTGCCGATCCCGGCGGAGCGGCGGTTCGACAAGCTCACCTGCCTCTCCATCGCGCCGCTGATCAGCCGCGCGATCCGCGAGGTCTTCGAGGACGGCTCGGTCACTTCGTTGTTCGACGGTCAGGCCCAGTAGCCAGACCCGCCTCGGCCGCCCGGCCGGTGACGAGCATCAGCAGCTCCTCCATCGGCGCCTCGACGACCTTGCCGCGCCCGCGCGCCCAGTCGGTGTCGGTGGCGACCAGTCGATGGGTGCGCACGAGCCGCGCGGTCCCGAACAGCGGCGCCGCCAGCCGGGCCCGGTCGGCCGCGACCGCGGCGGCATCGGGTGGCATGTGGTGCTCCACCCCCAGCGGCCGCAGCATGTCCTGGGTGTGCACGAGGACGTCTATGAGCGGATCGACGACCGTCGTGAGCGGTACACGGTGCCGGGAGCCGTCGAACCGCTCGTAGTCGGCGAGGATCGCATCGGGCGTGGCCAGCCCGCGCCGCTTCACGTCCCGGAAGATCGCCTGGTTGTAACCCCGCAGCAGGGACGGGGCCAGCCGCAGAGTCTCGCCGAGACCGATCTGAGGTGTGGAGATCACGTGGGCGGCAACGTCGCGGACGGTCCAGCCCGAGCAGAGCGAGGGCTGCTCCCACTGGTCCGCGTCGAGAGTCGCGAGGTGCGCGGCCAGCGCCCGACGCTGCTCGTGGATGTGTCGCCAGACCTCGTCCTTGTCCATCCACGCCAGCGTAGGAGGCCGGTTCGACGACGGCACCCTCGCTCTCCCTCGCCGACCTGCGCACCCGGACCGATCCGTGGCGGTGACGCTCGTCGGATTCGCGTGCTCCGGCTGCCGCGGCTAGACTCGGGCAGTTGCCTCGGCGAGGGAGACGTTCTCGCTCCGTGATCGACGCGGTGGCTCGACCGGCCTGCTGGTTCTCCGGCCCGGTCGTGCGCCCGTGTCCGGTGCGCCCCCTCCTCGATCGCCGTGGCCCGACGAACGCACGAAGTTGATCGCATTCAGTTGAGGAGTTTCACGCATGTCCGAGAGCAACATCCAGGCTGAGCCGCGCACCGAGTTCGGCAAGGGTGCCGCACGCCGCATCCGTCGCGCCGACAAGGTCCCCGCGGTGCTCTACGGCCACGGCACCGACCCGGTCCACATCACCCTGCCCGGCCACGACACCATGCTGGCCCTCAAGCACGGCGGCGCCAACGCGCTGCTCACGCTGACAGTCGACGGCAAGGAGCAGCTCGCGCTGCCCAAGCAGATCCAGCGGGACCCGATCAAGGGCTTCCTCGAGCACCTCGACCTGATCCTGGTCCGCAAGGGCGAGAAGGTCACCGTCGAGATCCCGGTCCACCTCAACGGTGAGCCCGGCCCCGACGCGCTCGTGGTGACCGAGCACTCGACCATCACGGTCGAGGCCGAGGCCACCCACATCCCCGAGTACGTCGAGGTCTCGATCGAGGGCGCCGAGGTCGGCACCCAGATCTTCGTCCGCGACCTCGAGATGCCCAGCGGCTCCACGATCCTCGCCGACGAGGACACGCTGATCGTGAACATCACCCACGCGCCCACCGCCGAGGAGCTCGAGGCGGAGCTGGAGGAGGCCGAGGCCGAGGCCGGCATCGAGCGCGAGGAGGCCGAGGAGCCGGTCGCCGAGGGCGAGGCCGCTGCGGGCGAGGGCGAGGCTGCCGCCGAGGGCGGGACCGCCGAGGAGGAGTGACCTCCTGCTGTCGCACTACTCTCGGCGGGTGTGGCAGCGCCTGAAGTCGATCGTGAACAGGAAGGCCGGGGTACCCGTGAGCACCGAACCGACCAGCTCCGACGGAGTCTGGTTGGTCGTGGGTCTCGGGAACCCCGGCCCTTCCTATGCCGGCCACCGGCACAACGTCGGCCACCTCGTCGCCGCCGAGCTGGCCAGCAGGATGGGGTCGGGGTTCCGGCCGCACAAGTCCGGCCGCGCCGACGTCGTCGAGGGCCGGCTCGGTGGCTCGGGGGGCGTCGGCGGCGTGCGCGCCGTACTCGCCCGTCCGCGTTCGTACATGAACGAGTCCGGAGGTCCGGTGTCGACGCTGGCCAAGTTCTACAAGGTGCCGGTCGAGAGGATCGTGGCGATCCACGACGAGCTCGACATCCCCTTCGACACGCTGCGGATCAAGCTCGGCGGTGGCGACAACGGCCACAACGGGCTCCGCTCGCTGCGCAAGTCGCTCGACTCCGGTGACTTCCACCGGGTGCGGGTCGGCATCGGTCGTCCGCCCGGCCGGCAGAACCCTGCCGACTTCGTGCTGTCCGACTACTCGTCGGGCGAGCGCAAGGTGCTGCCGTTCCAGGTGGACCGCGCCGCCGACGCCGTCGAGTCCCTCCTGACCGAGGGCCTCGCCCAGACCCAGAGCCGCTTCAACAGCTGAGGAGAACCCCGTGACCCAGACCCACGACCTGCCCGTCCCGTCCGCGGACGTGGTCGCCGACGACCACCTGTTCGCCGCCTGGACGGCCACCGTCGCGGGCGAGCTGCTGACCGAGGTGCGCGGCCAGGGACTCGAGGGCAAGGCGCTCAAGGACGCTGGAGACCAGGCGGCGCACGAGCTGCTGGTCGCGCTGCTCGCCGAGCACCGGCCCGGCGATGCCGTGCTCTCCGAGGAGGGCAAGGACGACAAGGCGCGCCTCGGGGCCGACCGGGTCTGGATCGTCGACCCGCTCGACGGCACCCGCGAGTTCTCCGAGCCGCCCCGCGAGGACTGGGCCGTGCACGTGGCGCTGTGGTCCCGGACCGGTGCCGACGCCGGCGAGCTCGTCGCCGGGGCCGTCGCGCAGCCCGGCCTGGGGACGACCTTCCACACCGGCCAGCCGCCGAAGGTGCCCGCGCGCACGTCCGACCGCCCGCGCATCGCGGTCTCGCGCACCCGCCCGCCGGCGTTCGTGCATGCGCTCGCCGAGGAGATCGACGCCGAGCTGGTGCCGATGGGCTCGGCCGGCGCGAAGGTCATCTCCGTGGCCCGCGACGTCACCGACGCCTACGTGCACGCCGGCGGCCAGTACGAGTGGGACTCCGCGGCGCCGGTCGCCGTGGCCCGCGCGGCCGGGCTGTTCACCAGCCGGGTCGACGGTTCGCCGCTGGTCTACAACCAGGACGACGTACTGCTCCCGGACCTGATCGTGTGCCGGCCGGAGCTCGCCGACCGGATCGTCGACTTCGTGCGGCGGCACGGCACCGAGTGAGGCCGGCGAGTCGATGACCGTGCGGGCGATGCTGTGGGACGCCGACGGGGTGCTGCAGGGTCTCCCGGCCGGCTGGGAGGCGTCGATGCGCCCGGCCGTCGGTCACCTGGTCGACGACGTCGAGGGGTTCCTCACCGAGGCGTTCGCGGCGGAGAAGGCGACGCTGACCGGGCAGGCCCGTTGGGTGGACGTGCTGCGGGACCTGATGCGGCGCTGGGACATCGAGGACGCCTACGAGGACGCGCTGGCCGTGTGGCTCACCATCGAGCCGGTCGTCGAGAGCCGCGAGCTCCTCGAGAAGGTCCGCACGTCCGGGGTGCCGTGCTACCTGGCGACCAACCAGGACGTGCGCCGCGGCACGTACATGCACGAGAACCTCGGGTACGCCGACATCCTCGACGGCGCGTTCTACTCCTACGAGCTCGGCCTGGCCAAGCCCGACCCGGCGTACTTCGAGGAGATCGCGCGCCGGCTCGACCTGCCCGCCGGTGACGTGCTGTTCGTCGACGACAACGTGGCCAACGTGGACAGCGCCCGTTCGGTCGGCATGCGCGCCGAGAAGTGGCACCTCGACGACGGGGTGGACGCGCTGCGCGAGGTGTTGGGTCGGCACGGGTTGCTGGCGGGGTGAGGGTGAATTACCACGGTCCCGTGGTAATCGCCCGCTTCCCGGTGTGAACTCTCCGCGGGGAGCGGCAGTTCACCACGGGACCGTGGTAATCGGCCACCCGGCGCCGGTCACTCCTCGGGTACGTCGGGGACCTCGGCGCCCTCGGCCTCGTCGCGGTCCGCCCACTCGAGCAGGGGCGTGAATTCGAAGACGTGGTCGTCGATGTCGCGGTGCAGGTCGCCGAGCTCGGCGTAGCGCTCGGGGACGGTCGCGATCGTGAAGTCGGCCGGTTCGGCGTCGTCGACCTCGTCCCAGCGGATCGGGGTGGACACCGTGCCCTCGGGGTTGCCGCGCACGGAGTAGGCGGCAGCGATGGTGTGGTCGCGGGCGTTCTGGTTGTAGTCCACGAACAGCTTGGTGGGGTCGCGATCCTTGCGCCACCAGGTGGTCGTGACGTCGTCGGTACGTCGCTCCACCTCCCGCGCGAACGCCAGCGCCCCGCGGCGCACGTCCTTGAAGCCGTGGTCGGGTGGGATCCGCACGTAGACGTGCATGCCCTTGCCCCCCGAGGTCTTCGGGTAGCCGGTCGCGCCGAGCTCGTCGAGCACCTCGTGCACGACGTGCGCCACCCGCCGGACCGTCGCGTAGTCGCACTCGTCGCCGGGGTCGAGGTCGATGCGCCACTCGTCGGGCTTCTCGGTGTCGGCGCGGCGGCTGTTCCAGGGATGGAACTCGACCGTGGACATCTGCACCGCCCAGACGACCTGGGCGATCTCGGTGACGCACAGCTCGTCAGCGGTCCGGTTCCAGCGCGGGAAGTGCAGACGCACGGTCTCCATCCACGGCGGCGCACCTGACGGCAGCCGCTTCTGGTGCACCTTCTCGCCGCTGACGCCGGTCGGGAACCGGTGCAGCATGCACGGGCGCTCGCGCAGGGCGTTGACGATGCCGTCGCCGACGGCCAGGTAGTACTCGACGAGGTCCATCTTGGTCTCGCCGCGCGCCGGGAAGTACACCCGCTCGGGGTTGGTGATCCGGACGACGCGGTCCTCGACCTCGAGCTCGACCGCCGGGGCCTTCGAGGACGCCATGTCCCCGAACCTAGCCGACCGTGCGGGCGGGCTGCGGCGGGCCGGTGAGGAAACCCGGTTGACGGCGGACCAGCGCCGCACCGAGAGTCGGCAGATGACCGAGACGACCCGCGGACTCACCGACAGCAAGGTGCTGGTGGCGGACACCACCCCCTTGCACACCCTCACCGACGTGGTCGACCTCGTCGGCAACGCGTCGTACCAAGGTGTCGCCTGGGTGGCCGTCCCCGCCGACCTGCTTCCCGCCGACTTCTTCCGGCTGCGCACCGGGTTCGCCGGCGAGGTGATGCAGAAGTTCGTCAACTACCGCGTCGGCTTGGCCGTGGTCGGCGACATCTCGGCCCACACCCAGGAGAGCACGGCGCTGGCCGACCTGGTCCGGGAGAGCAACGCCGGCACCCAGATCTGGTTCCTGCCTGACCTCGCGACGCTGGAAGGACGGCTGGCCCGGTGACGTCGTACGTCTCGCACACCACCGTCGACTGCGCGAACGCCTACGAGCTCTCCGAGTGGTGGAAGCAGGTGCTCGGGTACGTCGACGTCGAGGGCGACCCCAACGAGCCCGGGCACGAGGAGTGCATGATCGTGTCCCCGGACACCGGTCACCACCTGCTGTTCATCGAGGTGCCCGACACCAAGACGGTCAAGAACCGGCTGCACCTCGACCTCCGGCCGCAGACCGGCACCCGTGACGAGGAGGTCGCCCGGGTCGTCGGCCTCGGTGCCACCGAGATCGACGACCAGCGCGACCACTACGGGCCCGGGATCGGCTGGGTCGTGCTGGCGGACCCAGAGGGCAACGAGTTCTGCATCCTGCGCAGCGAGGCCGAGCGCGCGGCCGCGTCGTCGTGACCTGGACCCTCCGCACCGGCAAGCACGCCGGGCTCGAGGACGCCGTCACCGAGCAGCTCGTCGCGCACAACATCGCTGCCTCGGCGATCGTCCGGCAGCGGTTCGAGCCGGAGCACCTGCGATCCCGGCCGGTCGCCGCCTACGCCGTCGAGGACGACCGGTTGGTCGGCGGCTGTGTCGGCCACTCCGAGGATCTCTGGCGCTGGCTGACGATCGACACGATGTGGGTGGATCCCGCGCGACGAGGGGCGGGGATCGGCCGCGCGCTCCTGGAGTCCGTCGAGCAACAGGCCCGCGAGCGCGGCTGCTCGTGGTCGAAGCTCAACACCTTCGACTTCCAGGCGCCCGGCTTCTACGAGCAGTGTGGGTACGTCGAGTACGGCCGCGAGGTGGACTACCCGCCCGGCCACGTCAACCATCTGCTGCGCAGGACCCTGTAGGGCCGACTGGGCCGTTGTCGAGCGAACCTCTACGCGGAAGACTCGATCCGTGTCCCCGCCCGTCGTGCCCGAGGTGCCCGAGGTGCCCGAGGTGCTGAGCGAACGTCTGGACGGGCTCACCGCGCAGGTCCACGAGACCGACCAGATGGTGCGCGACGAGCACCCCGACGGCGTGCATGACCTGCGCGTGGCCATGCGGCGCACCCGCAGCCTGCTCACGACGTTCAAGCGCGAGCTTGGCCCCGATCGGTGCGCCCCGTTGAAGGACGAGCTGCGCTGGGCCGGCGGCGAGCTCGGCCCGGTGCGTGACCTCGAGGTGGTCCACGAGCGGATCGGGGCCGTGCTCGGCGACCAACGCGTCGAGCTGGTGCTGGGCGGGGTGCAGGCGCGCGTCGACGACCACCTCCGGCGGCGCCGTCCGGAGGTGACGGCCCGCGTGGAAGCCCTGCTCGACTCCGAGCGCTGGCGGCGGCTGCTGGCCGACCTGGACCGGTTCGGGCGGGAGCCGCCCACCGGCACCGAGGTCGACGCGCGCCGCCGGCTGAGCAAGGACTGGCGACGGCTGCGCCGCCGCGCGAGGCAGGCAGCACAGGCCGTCGACGAGCGCGCCCACGAGACCGCCCTGCACGAGGTGCGCAAGGCCGCGAAGCGGGCGCGGTACGCCGCGGAGACGCTGGGTCCGCTCTTCGGCGAGGACGCCGCCCGCATGGAGGCCGCCGCCGAGGCCGTACAGCAGTCGCTGGGCGACCATCGCGACACCCTGCTCACCCGCCGCGTGCTCCGCGAGCTGGGGGTGCAGGCGCACCTCGACGGCGACAACGGGTTCACGTTCGGCCGGCTGCACGCCCTCGAGGAGGCCGCCGCGTCGGCCGCGCTCGGCGCCTACGAAGAGGCGCACGCGCTCGTGGAGCGGCCCCGGCTGCGCCGCTGGCTGCGGTAGCCCGGCGACGTCGCCGGCCACGTAGACTGGTTGCCCAACCCCCTGTCGTCCGCGACCGGGGGCCGTCGTGTTGCGGTGAAGGAGATGACCGACAGGTGACCGACGTGGCTGCCCCCACGCTCTCAGGCCTCGCCGAGCTGGTGCTGGCGGACAAGACGTTGAGCGGCGCCCTCGACGACGCCCGGTCCGGCGCCGTGCCGTCGCTGGACCTCACCGGTCCCGCCGCGTTGCGGCCGTTCGTGGTCAAGGGCCTGGTCGACGCCGGCCGCACCGTGCTCGCGGTGGCCGCGACCGCCCGCGAGGCCGAGGACCTCGTCGACGCGCTCGGCGGGCTGATGGACGCGGCGCTGGTCGGCTACTACCCGTCCTGGGAGACGCTGCCGCACGAGCGGCTCTCACCCCGCAGCGACACCGTCGGACGCCGGCTGGCCGTGCTGCGTCGACTCCGGCACCCCGGCACCGACCCGAGCAACGGTCCGCTGAAGGTCGTCGTCGCGCCGGTCCGCTCCGTGCTGCAGCCGCAGGTCAAGGGGCTGGCGGACCTGGAGCCGGTCGAGCTCACGGTCGGCCAGGAGGCGGACCTCGAGGACGTCGTACGACGGCTCGCCGGCGCGGCGTACGCCCGGGTGGACCTGGTCGAGAAGCGCGGCGAGTTCGCCGTGCGGGGCGGCATCGTCGACGTCTTCCCGCCGACCGAGGAGCACCCGCTGCGCGTGGAGTTCTGGGGAGACGAGGTCGAGGAGATCCGCTCGTTCGCGGTGGCCGACCAGCGCACCCTGGAGTCGGCGAGCCGGCTGTGGGCGCCACCGTGCCGCGAACTGCTGCTCACCGACGAGGTGCGCGAGCGGGCCCGCGTGCTCGGCGAGGAGCACCCGCAGCTGCTCGAGATCACCGAGAAGCTCGCCCAGGGCCACGCCGTCGAGGGCATGGAGTCGCTGGCGCCCGCGCTCGTCGACGACATGGAGATGCTCGTCGACCTGATGCCGCAGGACACCCACGTGCTCGTCCTCGACCCCGAGCGTGCGCGCAGCCGGGCGCACGACCTGGTCGCCACCAGCGAGGAGTTCCTCGGCGCCTCGTGGGCCGCGGCCGCGGGCGGCGGGCAGGCACCGATCGACCTCGGCGCCGCGTCGTACCGCGCTCTCGGCGACGTCCGCGCCCACACGCTCGAGCAGGGCAAGCCGTGGTGGAGCGTGTCGCCGTTCGGCATCGCGGACGAGGGTCTCGACGGGCTCGACCACCGGGGTGACGGGCTCGACCAACGGGGTGCCGGCCCGCTCCGGGACTCGCTGGGGGAGATCGTCCGGGCGGACGTCGACTGGGAGTCCGGCGCGGTCGAGAGCCGGCCCGTCGACGTGCGGCCGGCGGAGGAGTACCGCGGCGACATGGAGCGGGCGATCCTCGACATCAAGACCTGGCTCACCGGCGGCAGCCGGGTGGTGCTGGTCAACGAGGGCCACGGTCCCGCGCAGCGGCTGACCGAGGTGCTCCAGGAGCACGACGTGCCGGTCCGGCTCGTCTCCGCGATCGGGTCGCCCTCCGACATCCCCACGGACGTCGCCCTCGTCACCTGCGCCACGCTCGCCCACGGCCTCGTCGCCGACGGGCTCGCGGTCATCACCGGTGACGACCTGTCCGGCCAGCGCGCGTCCACCAAGGACATGCGCAAGATGCCGACGCGGCGCAAGCGGCAGATCGACCCGTTGGAGCTCAAGCCCGGCGACTACGTCGTGCACGAGCAGCACGGCGTGGGCCGCTACGTGGAGATGAAGCAGCGCGAGGTGCAGGGCGCGACCCGCGAGTACCTGGTGCTCGAGTACGGCGCCTCGAAGAAGGGGCACCCTCCGGACCGGCTGTACGTGCCCACCGACCAGCTCGACCAGGTCACCCGCTACGTCGGCGGCGAGCAGCCCAGCCTCGACCGGCTGGGCGGCGCCGACTGGTCCAAGCGCAAGGGCCGGGCCCGCAAGGCGGTGCGCCAGATCGCGGCGGAGCTGATCAAGCTCTACGCCGCGCGGCAGGCGACCAAGGGGCACGCGTTCGGGCCTGACACCCCGTGGCAGCGTGAGCTGGAGGACGCGTTCCCGTTCGTGGAGACGCCGGACCAGCTGTCGACCGTCGACGAGGTCAAGGGCGACATGCAGCAGGTCGTGCCGATGGACCGGCTGGTCTGTGGCGACGTCGGCTACGGGAAGACCGAGATCGCGGTGCGGGCGGCGTTCAAGGCCGTGCAGGACGGCAAGCAGGTCGCCGTGCTGGTCCCCACCACGCTGCTGGTGCAACAGCACTTCTCGACGTTCGCGGAGCGGATGTCGAGCTTCCCGGTCGTGCTCAAGGGCTTGTCCCGGTTCCAGACCGACAAGGAGGCGGCCGAGGTCATCGAGGGCCTGCGCGAGGGCTCGGTCGACATCGTCATCGGCACGCACCGGCTGCTCAACCCCGACATCAGGATCAAGAACCTCGGGCTGATCGTCGTCGACGAGGAGCAGCGGTTCGGCGTCGAGCACAAGGAGCAGATGAAGCGGCTGCGCACGTCGGTCGACGTGCTCTCCATGTCCGCGACCCCGATCCCGCGCACGCTCGAGATGGCGATCACCGGCATCCGGGAGATGTCCACGATCACCACCCCGCCGGAGGAGCGGCACCCGGTGCTGACGTACGTCGGCGCCTACGAGGACCGCCAGGTCACCGCCGCCATCCGGCGCGAGCTGCTCCGCGAGGGCCAGGTGTTCTACATCCACAACCGGGTGCAGTCGATCGAGAAGGCCGCCGCCCGGATCCGGCAGCTGGTCCCCGAGGCCCGGGTCGCCACCGCGCACGGTCAGATGGGCGAGCACCAGCTCGAGCAGGTGATGGTGGACTTCTGGGAGAAGCGGTTCGACGTGCTGGTGTGTACGACGATCGTGGAGTCGGGTCTCGACGTCTCCAACGCGAACACGATGGTGATCGAGCGCGCCGACATGCTCGGGCTCTCGCAGCTGCACCAGCTGCGCGGCCGGGTCGGTCGCGGCCGCGAACGTGCCTACGCCTACTTCCTGTACCCGCCCGACAAGCCGCTCACCGAGACCGCCCACGAGCGCCTCGCCACGCTGGCCCAGCACTCCGACCTCGGCGGCGGCATGGCGATCGCGATGAAGGACCTGGAGATCCGCGGCGCCGGGAACCTGCTCGGCGGCGAGCAGTCCGGGCACATCGCCGACGTCGGCTTCGACCTGTACGTGCGGCTGGTCGGCGAGGCGGTGCACGAGTTCCGCGGCGACGGCGTACCGGAGCCGGCCGACGTCAAGATCGAGCTGCCGATCGACGCGCACCTGCCGCACGACTACGTGCCGAGCGAGCGGCTCCGGCTGGAGATGTACAAGCGGCTCGCGGAGGTCCGCGCCGACGAGGACGTGACGCTGCTCCGCGAGGAGCTGGTGGACCGCTACGGCGAGCCGCCGCAGCCGGTCGCGTCCCTGCTCGACGTCGCCCGGTTCCGGGCCCGGATGCGGGGGGCCGGGCTGACCGACGTGACGGTGCAGGGCAAGTACCTCCGGTTCGCCCCGGTCGAGCTGCCGGACTCCGCGGTGGTGCGCCTGAACCGCCTGCACCCCAAGAGCATCGTCAAGGCCAACCTGCGTACCATGCTCGTGCCCCGTCCCTCGACCGCCGTCGTGGGTGGCAGCCCCATCCGCGACGAGGCGCTGCTGACGTGGGCGCGTCAGGTTGTCGACACAGTGATCGACCCGGCCGGGGCCGCGCAGGCCGCGGGACGGGACGGGAAACCACGAGCATGATCGGGATGGTGGAGAAGTCGTGACCCGTGCGTTGCACGCCAAGCAGGTCAAGGTGTCGCTGGTCGTCGCGTCCGCGGTGATGCTGGTCGCCGGATGCGGGACGCACCCGGGTGCCGCCGTCGTGGTCGGCGACACCAGCATCTCCAACCAGGAGGTGAACGACGCAGCGGCCGCGCTGTGCGCGTCCACGATCTCGTCGGCCGAGGCCCAGGGGCAGCCCCGCCCCGAGCTCGCGGCCCGCGGTGCCCGCCAGGCCGCCGTCCAGCTGATGCTCGACAGCGAGCTGACCCGTCAGTTCGGTGAGGCGGAAGGCATCGAGCCCAGCCAGGGCGACGTCTCGGCGGCGCTGGCCCAGAACGCGCAGGGCATCGACGCGATCCCGGCGGAGCAGCGCGACGACTTCCGCGCGCTCTTCCGCGGCTTCCAGGAGTCGCAGCTGATCATCGAGGAGGCCGGCCGTGCCTCGCTGACCAGCCAGGGCAACGCCGAGCCGACCCCCGAGGAGGTCACGGCCGAGGGCACGCGGCTCCGGAACCGGTTCGCGAGCGACCTCGACGTCGAGGTCGACCCGCGTTTCGGCGAGCTCGCCAATGGCACCGTCACCCCGACGAGCGGCTCGCTGTCGATCCCGGTGTCCGAGCGTGCCGCCCAGGGCGCCGCCGCCGAGCCCGGTCCCGAGTGGACCTCGGGGCTGCCCGCGTCCCAGAAGTGCTGACCCTCCTCGTCACCAGCCCCCGGGTCGCACCGGGTCTGATGTCCTGGCCGGCCTGGCAGGCGGTGAGCGGGTCCGCCACCCTGCTCGCCTCGTCGCTCGACCACCCGGTCTGCCGCGCGGTGACGGCGGCCGGATTCGAGGTCTCCGTGCTCGAAGCCCCGACCGGACCGACCCTGCTCGAGGCGGGCGCGTCCGGACCGGTCGTGTGGCTGGCCGACGACGCCGAGGCGGACCGGCTGCCCGGCGAGCTCGCGGAGGCGATCGTCGACGCGTCAACGGGCTCGGGACGCGGCGCGGCGGTCGAGGTCGAGGTGCTGCACGCGTCGTACGACGTGCCGGGCGCCCGGCTGCTCGACCTGGTCACGGTCATGGACCAGCTACGTCTGCACTGTCCCTGGGACAAGGAGCAGACGCACCGCTCGCTGGCGACGTACCTGGTCGAGGAGGCCTACGAGACGCTCGAGGCGATCGAGAACGGCGACACCGACCACCTCCGTGAGGAGCTCGGTGACCTGCTCCTCCAGGTGTACTTCCACGCCCGCATCGCCGCCGAGTCCACGCCCGAGGAAGGCGGCTTCACCATCGATGACGTCGCCGCCGGCATCGTCGACAAGCTGGTCAGCCGGCACCCGCACGTGTTCGCCGGTCTCGACGTCGCGGGAGCCGACGAGGTGGAGGCCAACTGGGAGACGCTGAAGGCCGCCGAGAAGGGCCGGTCGTCGGTGCTCGAGGGCGTGCCGACGGCGTTGCCCGCGCTCCACCTCGCCGACAAGGTGGTCGGCAAGGCGGCCAAGATCGGTGTCTCGCCGGGCGCCGTCGGATCCGCCCGGGACGCCGTGTCGATCGGCGACCGGCTGCTCGCCCTGGTGGTCGAGGCCCGCGCGGCCGGGGTCGACCCGGAACAGGCGCTCCGTGACGTCGTACGCCGGCTCGCCGACGCGGTCCGCGCCGCCGAGGCCCAACCCCCCATGTAAAGCGGAGTTATGGCCGCATCGCGGCCCGCCGGCGCCCCGCGAGGGCCCCATAACTTCGCATTACATAGGAGTGGGGGGTCAGCCGCCGAACAGCTGCTTGGCCTGGTCGATCAGCAGCACCACGGAGAAGAACCCGTAGAAGGCGACGGCCCAGATGATCGCGGCGAACCGACCGCCGCGCAGCCCGATCTCGCGAGGCAGCACGCCCCGGTTCAGCTGGAGCAGCAGGACCGAGTAGACGAACATCACCAGCCCGTTGAGGGCAGAGGCGATCACCAGCAGCACCAGCGGCTGGTCCACTCCGGACAGCAGGATCAACGAGCCGAAGAGGATCATCGCCCAGACCGTGACGAAGTACAGGCGGCTCTCGCTCCAGCGGTCGTTGTCGCGCAGGCTCGTGGTCTTGAGCGCATCGGCGGTGAGCCGGCCGATCATGTCGAGCACGGTCAGGTTCGTCGAGAACAGCACCACGCTGCCGATCAGCCAGAACACCGTGCCCAGCCAGGCGCCCTTCTCGGCCTGCAGCGCCTCACCCTGCACCTGGATGAAGTCGAAGCTCTCCACGTCGGTGCTGCCGACGCCGATCGTCACGTAGGTGAGCGCCATGAAGACCAGCAGGGTGACCCCGCCGATGACGAAGAACGTCGTGAACTGCTCGCGGTTGGCGACCTTCCACCAGGCGTTCCACCGGCGCATGTTGTCCTCGTCGCGGCGGAAGAAGTAGCCGGTGGTCGGTGCGGCGATCTCCTCGCCGGTGAACGGCGAGACCACCTTGGGCAGCTTGGCGCCCATGCCCAGGCCCTTGTCGCGGACCCAGTTGGACTGGACGAGGTTCATCACGCCGCCCGCGCCGGCGAAGGCGATGGCGCCGAGCAGCGTGGCCGCCCCGATGTCGCGGATGCCGTCGGGGATCTTGTCCACCTCGACGAACCCGCGGGCGAGGCCGGCGTAGCCGTCGCCGCCGATCAGCGCCACGATCGCGTAGAGGACGAACAGCACGATGAGCGCGACCATGAAGAACTGGATCTTCTCGACCGTGCGGTAGACGACCGGTGACACCGTCAGCACGATGCCGATGAGCACGAGTACGCCGATCGTGACGTAGGGGATCGCGTCCTCGGAGAAGCCGAGCGCGAAGCTCAGCGTCGTGGTGCCGCCGGTGGCCCATCCCGGCCACATCCAGGCGACGACGCCCATGATGATGAACAGCACTCCCCAGGGCTTCCAGAGCCGGGTGAAGCCGGTCACCGCGGTCTCGCCGGTGGCGAGGGTGTAGCGCTCGATCTCCATGTTGAGGAAGTACTGGGTGCCCACGCCCAGGACGACCAGCCAGACCAGCACCAGCCCCACCTGCGAGGTGATGTACGGCCACAGGACGTACTCCCCGGAGCCGATGGCGCCGGCGAGCAGCAGGACGCTCGGGCCGATCACCTTGCCGATCGGCAGCGGCTCCGGCAGGTCGGTGTAGGTGACCGGTGGTACGTGCTTGTCGGGTATCTCGGTGGCCATCGACCCTTGGTCGGCGGCGCCGGTCGACTTGCTCATTGTTCTCGTCCCTTCGGTGGGGGTTCTCCTCGGCCCGTCAGGGCATCCGTTCGTAGGCGGGGATGGTGAGGAAGTCCTCGTAGTGGTCGGACAGCGCCATCTCGGTGAACAGGTCGCGGGCGTCGGCCAGCCCGGGCGAGGCGTCGTCGTCGGCGAGGTCGGCGTACTCGTCGTCGATGAGCTTCTCCACCAGCTCGCGGGTGACGACGCGACCGTCGGCCAGGGTGGTGCCGGTGTGCAGCCACTGCCAGACCTGCGAACGCGAGATCTCGGCCGTGGCGGCGTCCTCCATCAGGTTGTGGATGCCGACCGCGCCGGTCCCACACAGCCAGGAGTCGAGGTAGCGGATGCCGACCTCGATGTTGGAGCGCAGCCCCTGCTCGGTGACCTCGCCGGGCGTGCTCGCGATGTCGAGCAGCTGCTCGGCGGTGACCTCGACGTCGTCACGGGTGCGGTGCCGCTGGTCGGGGTCGTCACCGAGGACGTCGGTGAACACCTCCGCGCAGAGGTCGACCATCCCGGGGTGGGCCACCCAGGAGCCGTCGAAACCGTCGCCGGCTTCACGGGTCTTGTCGTCGCGCACCTTGGCGAACGCCTGCTCGTTGACCGACTCGTCGCGGCTCGGGATGAACGCCGCCATCCCTCCGATCGCGTGCGCGCCGCGCTTGTGGCAGGTGCGCACGAGCAGCTCGGTGTAGGCGCGCATGAACGGCACCGTCATCGTGACGGTGTTGCGGTCGGGAAGCACCCAGTCGTCGCCGCGGCTGCGGAAGCTCTTGATGACGCTGAACATGTAGTCCCAGCGGCCGGCGTTGAGCCCCGAGGAGTGCTCACGGAGCTCGTAGAGGATCTCCTCCATCTCGAACGCCGCCGGGAACGTCTCGATCAGCACGGTGGCACGGATCGTGCCCCGCGGGATGCCGAGCCGCTCCTGGGCGTGCACGAACACGTCGTCCCACAGGCGCGCCTCGAGGTGGCTCTCCATCTTCGGCAGGTAGAAGTACGGACCGACACCGCGTTCGACCAGCGCCCGCGCGCAGTGGAAGAAGTAGAGGCCGAAGTCGAACAGGCTGCCCGACATCCGCTCGTCGTCCACCAGGACGTGCTTCTCGGTCAGGTGCCACCCGCGCGGGCGTACGACGACGGTGGCGGTCTCGTCGCGCAGCGCGTAGTGCTTGCCGTCGGGACCGGTGAACTCGAGCCGACCGGCGACGGCCTCGCGCAGGTTGAGCTGGCCCTGCACCATGTTGTCCCACAACGGGGTGTTGGCGTCCTCGTGGTCGGCCAGCCACACCTTGGCGCCGGAGTTCAGCGCGTTGATGGCCATCTTGGCGTCGGTCGGGCCGGTGATCTCAACCCGCCGGTCCACCAGGCCCGGCGCGGGGTCGGCCACCCGCCAGTCGCCGGTGCGGATGCCGGCGGTCTCGTCGAGGAAGCCAAGGGTGCCGCCGGCCGCGAGGTCCTCGTAGCGGCGCGCACGCGCCTCGAGCAGCGCGCGGCGGCGGGCGTCGAAGGTGCGGTGCAGGCCGGCGAGGAAGTCCAGCGCGTCGTGAGTGAGGATCTCGTCGTAGCGCGCGGACCGCGCGCCGGTGATCTCGATTCCGCCGGGCACCCGAGATGCTCCTTCCACCATGCGGAAGTGATCTTCTACACTTCGGAACCTAAACCCGCCGTCGAGGGTGGTCAACAGTCTCGGAGGGTGAAGTGGCCGGTGGGCAGCACGATGCCGATGTGCAACGGGAGTCGCGCGGAGCGGTCCAGTCCGTCAGTCGCGCGTTCGAGGTGCTCGAGACGCTCGCCGAGCACGGCCCGCTCACCCTGTCCCGCCTCGCCACCGAGTCCGGGCTCCCGCTCAGCACCGTGCACCGGCTCGTCGGCAGCCTGGGCGCCCTCGGCTACGTCCGGGTGGGGGCGGACAAGCGCTACATGCTCGCCCCCCGGCTGATCCACCTGGGCGAGCGGTCCGCACGGACGCTGTCGCGGTGGGCGGTGCCGCACCTCGCCCCGCTCGTCGACGAGCTCGGCGAGACCGCCAACCTCGCCATGCTCGACGGCGACCACGTCGTCTACGTCGCACAGGTGCCGTCGCGACACAGCATGAGGATGTTCACCGAGGTCGGCCAGCACGTGCTGCCGCACTGCACGGCGGTGGGCAAGGCGCTGCTCGCCGAGCTGTCCGGCGCCGAGGTCGGTTCGCGGGTGCGGCGCACCGGCCTGCCCGCACGCACCGAGCGCACCTTGACCACCCTCGAGGACCTGGACGCGGAGCTCGAAAAGGTCCGGACGCGGGGGTACGCCGTCGACGACGGAGAGCAGGAGGTCGGGGTCCGCTGCGTGGCGGTCGCGGTCCGCGACTCCGTGCTGCCGCTGGCGATGTCGGTGTCCGGGCCCGCGACCCGGCTGACCGACGAGGTCGTGGAGCGGGCGGTCCCCGCGCTCCGCGCCGCGACCGAGGCCCTCGCCAGGGACCTCTCCGGCTCCGGCCGGCCAGCGGGCTGACCACGGGGCGAGCCGTCGCGGCGACGCGGCCCGTCGCCGTTAGGCTGGGGCGCGTTCGTCATCCCCTGGTACTAGGAGCATGCGTGGCCACCATCGAAGCCGTCGGCGCCCGCGAGATCCTCGACTCGCGAGGCAACCCCACCGTCGAGGTCGAGGTGGCCCTCGACGACGGCACGATCGGTCGCGCGGCCGTCCCGTCCGGTGCGTCCACGGGCGCCTTCGAGGCGGTGGAGCTGCGCGACGGCGGCAAGCGCTACCTCGGCAAGGGAGTCGGGAAGGCGGTCGACGGGGTGCTCGACGTGATCGGTCCGGAGCTGGTCGGCTTCGAGGCCTCGGAGCAGCGCCTCGTCGACCAGCGCCTGCTCGACCTCGACGGCACCCCCAACAAGGCCAAGCTCGGCGCCAACGCGATCCTCGGCGTCTCCCTGGCGGTCGCCCGGGCCGCCGCCGACTCCGCCGGCCTGCCGCTCTTCAGGTACGTCGGAGGGCCCAACGCACACCTGCTGCCGGTGCCGATGATGAACATCCTCAACGGCGGCGCGCACGCCGACACCGGCGTCGACGTCCAGGAGTTCATGGTCGCCCCGATCGGCGCCCCCACGTTCCGCGAGGCGCTCCAGCAGGGCGCCGAGGTGTACCACGCGCTGAAGTCGGTGCTGAAGGAGAACGGCCTCGCCACCGGGCTCGGCGACGAGGGCGGCTTCGCCCCCGACCTGGCCAGCAACCGGGCGGCGCTGGACCTGATCTCCACCGCGGTCGAGAAGACGGGTCTCAAGGCCGGCGACGACATCGTGTTCGCGCTCGACGTCGCGGCCACCGAGTTCTGGTCCGACGGCGGCTACACGTTCGAGGGCGCCACCAAGTCGAGCGACGAGATGATCGCCTACTACAGCGAGCTCGCGTCGTCGTACCCGATCGTCTCCATCGAGGACCCGCTCAACGAGGAGGACTGGGAGGGCTGGAAGGCCATGACCGCCTCGCTCGGGGAGAAGGTGCAGCTCGTCGGTGACGACCTGTTCGTGACGAACGTCGAGCGCCTCGGACGCGGCATCGACGAGAAGTCGGCCAACGCCCTGCTGGTCAAGGTCAACCAGATCGGCTCGCTGACCGAGACCCTCGACTCCGTCGACCTCGCGCACCGCAACGGCTTCCGCTGCATGATGAGCCACCGTTCCGGCGAGACCGAGGACACCACGATCGCCGACCTCGCGGTCGCCACCAACTGCGGCCAGATCAAGACCGGCGCCCCGGCCCGGTCTGAGCGGGTCGCGAAGTACAACCAGCTGCTCCGCATCGAGGAGGAGCTCGACGACGCCGCCCGGTACGCCGGTCGCGGCGCCTTCCCGCGCTACACCGCCTGACCGACCGTCACCGACACCGAACGCCGCACCGGACGCCGCAGGGAGGATCATGGCCGGCCACCGCCCGACGTCGCGGGGAGCGCGCCCCCGGGCAGCCGGGAGCAACGGGCGTCCCCGCAGCGGGCCTTCCCGCCCCGGTGCCCCCCGGGTGCGGGCCCAAGCAGCCGGCCGCCCGGCCGCGCCGCGGCGTCCGCGGTTCACGGGGCGGGCCGCGATCCTGGTGCTGGTGCTGGCCGTGCTGATGGTGTCCTACGCGTCGAGCATGCGTGCCTACCTCGAGCAGCGGCACCACCTCGACACCCTCGCGGACAGCATCGCGACCTCCGAGGCCAACATCGCCGAGCTGGAGCGCGAGAAGGCGCGGTGGGAGGACCCGGCCTACGTGCGCTCGCAGGCGCGTGAGCGCTTCGGCTGGGTGCTTCCCGGCGAGATCGGCTACCAGGTGATCGACGAGGACGGCAAGCCGCTCGGTCACGACGACTCGCTGACCGACGCGGCGGCGCCGTCGGAGGAGGACGAGCGTCCCGAGTGGTGGCAGGCGGCCTGGGAGAGCATGGAGGTCGCCGGCAACCCCGAGGAGCTGGCGCAGCAGCCGGAGCCCGCCGACCGGATCCGGGTCCCGAAGCGGCAGACACGTTGATAGCGCCTCGCGACGAGGCGGTCATCGGGGCGCAGCTCGGACGGCCGCCCCGCTCGATCCACGGCATCGGGCACCGCTGCCCCTGCGGCAACCCCGACGTGGTCGCCACCGAGCCGCGGCTCGACGACGGGACGCCGTTCCCGACGACGTTCTACCTGACGTGTCCGCGCGCCTCGTCGCTGATCGGCACCCTCGAGGCGTCCGGGCTGATGAAGGAGATGACCGACCGGCTGGAGTCGGACCCCGAGCTGGCGGCGGCCTACCGGCGCGCCCACGAGCAGTACCTGGCCTACCGCGAGGCGATCGGGCACGTCCCGGAGATCGCCGGCGTGTCCGCCGGCGGGATGCCGACCCGGGTCAAGTGCCTGCACGTGCTCGCCGGCCAAGCGCTGGCGCAGGGTCCGGGCGTGAACCCGCTCGGCGACGAGGTCGTCGACGCGCTCGGCGAGTTCTGGGCGGCAGGTCCGTGCGTCGATCCCGTCGAGACCCCGGACGAGGCCCCGTGACGCGCGTCGGCGCGATCGACTGCGGCACCAACACGATCAAGCTGCTCGTCGCCGACCTCGACACGACCACCGGTGAGGAGTACGTGCTGGCCCGGGAGGTGCGGATCGTCCGGCTCGGTCAGGGCGTGGACCGCACCGGTCGCCTGGCCGAGGAGGCGGTGGCCCGCACCCTGGCTGCCGTGGACGAGTACGCCGCGCTGCTCGACGAGCACCGGGTCGACGCGCTCAGGTTCTGCGCGACCTCGGCGAGCCGCGACGCGTCCAACGCGGCCGAGTTCAGGGCCGCGGTGCGCCAGCGGCTCGGCGTCGAGCCGGAGGTGCTCTCGGGCGACGAGGAGGCTGCGCTGTCGTACGACGGCGCGACCCGGTCGCTCCGGTCCGCCACCGAGCTGTCGCGGCCCTTCCTGGTCGTCGACATCGGCGGCGGCTCCACCGAGCTGGTGCTCGGCGACGGCGAGGTCGAGGCGGCCCGGTCGCTCGACATCGGGTCGGTGCGGATGACCGAACGGCTGATGCCGTCCGACCCGCCGACGGCGGACGAGGTGAGCGCGGCGACCACCGCGATCGACGAGGCCCTCGACACCCTCCCCGACGCCGGGGTCGAGCCCGCTCGGGCCGGCACCGTCATCGGGGTCGCCGGCACCGTCACCACGGTCGCGGCGCTGCTCAAGGGGCTCGACCACTGGGACCGCGCGGTCATCCACCACGCGACGTTCCCGGTCGGTGACGTGCATGAACTGACCGAGCGGCTGCTCGGCATGACGACGGCCGAACGGGTGGCGATCCACGTGCCCGAGGGCCGGGCCGACGTGATCGGGGCCGGCGCCCTGGTGCTCGACCGGGTGCTCCGGCGTACCGGCGTGACCTCGTTGCTGGTCTCAGACGCCGACATCCTCGACGGCATCGCCTGGTCCCGAGCCTAGGGAACGGTCTGCGAGCGACACCAAGCCTCACTGGATCCGGACCAGGATCCGGCCTGTGCCGTCGTTCTCGTTGAACTCGGTGGCGATACCGGTCATCCCGGTGAACCGACCCGTCCCGCCGGTGACGGCGATCCGGTTGACCTCGGCGTCCGTCGACAGCAGCGCCGACCCGATCAGGGTCCCGCCGGGTAGTCGGTAGACGCCGGTGCACAACAGCGGGGTATTGCCCGGGCTGGTGCCACGGTTGGTGATCACGCAGGTGGCGTGCAGAGCGCCCAGGCGCCGGTCGCCCTTGAACAGCCGGTTCTTGAGCACGAAGTAGTCGCCGGGGCCGGGCGGCGACGTCTCCGAGGCGGCCGCCGGCGGCACGTCGACCAGCTTGAAGCTCGCCGGCTCGAACCGCATCGTGAAGACGGAGGCGTCGTCGGCGCCCGTCGCGGTCGACTGGTGACCGGCCAGGACCAGCAGGGGCACCGCCGCGAGGGCGGCGCCGACGGCAAGGGTGCGAATAGGGGATCTGAGCAGGGGCATGACGACTTCCCGATCGGAGGGGTCCACGGTGGCCCCCTCTCGCACGGTAGGACCCTCCAGGTGTGGCGACCATCCACAGGACGTGCCACCCCGGGTAGTCAGTACCGCGGACGAACGCGGCAAACCGCGCGTTCGCCGTGGGCTTCAGTCCTGCGTCACCGTCGTCGACATCATCGGGCATCGCCAGGTCCTGCGGCCGGTCCCGTGTCGGCGCGACCCCGAGGGTTGCCGATCGTCGCAGTGGGTACTCGGTGGATGACCGACATCGCGACGAAGGAGCGAACATGAAGAAGCTGACCCTGCTCGCCGCGGGTGCGGTGGGATACGTCCTCGGCACACGCGCCGGCCGCGAGCGTTACGAGCAGATCAAGGCCGGCGCCAGCAAGATCGCGTCCGACCCGCGCGTGCGCTCCAAGGCCGCCGACGCCGGCCACGCCATCAAGGAGCAGGCACCGGTCGTCAAGGACAAGGTCGTCGACGCCGCGTCCACCGCCAAGGACAAGATGCACGGCAGCAACGGCAGCACGTCCGACACCACCGGCACGCCCACCACCACGGTGTAGCACGGACGGTGTAGGACGCCCACCCGAGCACGGGCCGGGCCGCGGACCCCTGGAGGATGGGGCCATGGCTCGGCCCGTTTCACGTCCGCACCCGGTGACCGGTCGGCCGTTTCCGAGCCCCGTACCGCCGGGGACCGGCTGGCCCGAGGACCCCGCCGCGCCCGAGACACCCGTCGCCCGGACGCCTGCCGCCGTACGCCGGGCCGCCGCCACCGCCACGCTCGATGAGCTGGGGGCCGCGGTGTCGGTCTGCCGGGCCTGCGACCGCCTCGTCCGGTGGCGCGAGGACGTCGCACGGGACAAGCGGGCGTCGTTCGCCGACCAGCCCTACTGGGGGCGGCCGATCGCGGGCTGGGGCGACCCGGCCCCGGGCGTGCTCATCATCGGCCTGGCGCCGGCCGCCCACGGAGGCAACCGGACCGGCCGGATCTTCACCGGCGACCGCTCCGGCGACTGGCTCTTCGCGTCCCTGCACCGGGTCGGGCTCGCCGTCCAGGAGACCTCGCTGCACGCGGGCGACGGCCAGCGGCTCGTCAACGCCCGCATGGTCGCCACGGTGCGCTGCGCCCCGCCGGACAACAAGCCGACGACGGAGGAGCGCGACACCTGCGCCCCGTGGCTGCTCCGCGAGGTCGCGCTGGTGGAGCCGAGCGTGCGTGCCGTCGTCTGCCTCGGGTCCTACGGCTGGGACGCCGCGCTCCGGGTGCTCCGGGAGGCCGGCTACACGATCCCGCGGCCCAAGCCGCGGTTCGGCCATGCTGCCGAGGCCGTGCTGACCGCGCCGGACGGGCGCGACGTGCACCTGCTGGGCAGCTACCACCCGTCGCAGCAGAACACCTTCACCGGCAAGCTCACCGAGCCGATGCTCGACGCCGTGCTCGGACGCGCGGCGGCGCTGGGTCGAGGGGTGGAAGACTGACCGCCGTGACTCTCCAGGCCATCACCGTCCTCGGCCACGACCGGCCCGGGATCATCGCCGAGACCACGCGGATCCTCGCCGACCTCGGGCTCAACCTCGAGGACTCGACGATGACGCTGCTGCGCGGCCACTTCGCGATGACGCTGATCTGCGCCGGGGACACCGGCTCCGCCGACGTCGAGGCCGCACTCGCCCCGCTCACGGCCGACGACACGCTGATGGTCGCCGTGCGTGAGGTGCCCGTGGAGTCGGTGCCCGAGGCGGTGGGCGCGTCCTACGTGCTGACCGTGCACGGCGGTGACCGCCCCGGGATCGTGTCCCGCGTGGCCGGCGAGGTCGCCCGGGTCGGCGGCAACATCACCGACCTGACCACCCGGTTGGCAGGTGAGCTGTACATCCTCGTCGCCGAGGTAGACCTCCCGGCCGCCGCCGACGTCGACGTGCTCCAGGAGTCGCTGCGGGCGGCGGCCGCCGACCTCGGCGTCGGTGTCACCCTGCGCGAGGTGGAGAGCGACGAGCTGTGAGCGCCGAGTCGGACGCGCGGCTCGTCGACGACGCGGTCGGGCGCTGGACCGAGTCGGCGCTCGGCGTCGAGGGGCGGGTGCTCGACGTCGTGCGCGCGCCGGCCGGTGTGCTCTCCACGGCCGGCGAGGAGGTGGACCCGGCCGCCACCGACGTCGTACGGCTGGCGGCGGACCTGGTCGCCACCATGCGGGTCTCGCCGGGGTGCGTCGGGCTGGCCGCACCGCAGGTCGGGGTGAACGCGAAGGTCTTCTGCGTCGACGTGACCGACCACCCCAAGACCCGCAGCCATCACGGCACGTTCGTGCTGTGCAACGCGGTCGTCGTCACGTCGTCCCGGAACGAGAGGGCGCGCGAGGGCTGCATGAGCGTGCCGGACCTCACCGGCGACGTGAAGCGGGCCGCTCGCGTGTTGGTGCGCGGCGCGTTGCCGGGCTCGGGTGCGCCGGTCGAGCTCGCGGCCGAGGCGTTCGAGGCACGAGCGCTCCAGCACGAGATCGACCACTGCGAGGGACTGTTGTTCCTCGACCGGGTGGCCGGTGCGCACGCGATCCACCCTCGCAAGACCTATCTTTGATCGCGCTCGCCCCCGTAGCCCAATGGCAGAGGCAGAGGTCTTAAACACCTCTCAGTGTGAGTTCGAGTCTCACCGGGGGCACTGCGTCGGCCCTGCTGCGCGGAAATGGGTGGCACCACCCATTCAGTCACGGCCCCGGGGCCCGTTGACTTGACGCATGGGCCGCCGCCGTTCGTTGACCCACTGCCACGACGGCGTCCAGCCCAGCCCGCACCCACGAGGTGGAAGCACCGATGGGACCCGCTGAGCTCGAGCTGGCCGTCTCCGCCGGGATGCTCTGCGCGGCTGTGGGCTTCACCGTCGGCCTGGCGATCGGCCGCGGCCGGCAGCCCCGCTGGAACGAGAAGGGCAGCTTCGTCCACAAGGTCTCCATCGGGTTCGCGACCCTCGACCGGCTCGATGCCGTGCTGCTCCGCTTCGAGGTCGAGCCGGAGTCGCGGTTGGCCGGGGTGGAGGTGGACGAGCTCCGCCTGCCCACTGGGTCGACCGTCGCTCTCGTCACCCGGGGGTCGAAGGTCTTCGTGCCCGGCGGGTCGACCGTGCTCCGGACGGGTGACCAGGTCCTCGCGGTGACCGCCCGCGACCGGGTCGGCGAGGTGGAGGACCGACTGCGCTCGGTCAGCCGGTTCGGGCGGCTGGCCGGCTGGTACGAGAGACTCGAGCCGACCATCGCCGGCCGAGACCGCGACGTACGGCGGAGACCGGCGTGATCCTCACGTCCGCCGCCATCTCCGTCTTCATCGTCAGCTACGCCCTCATCGCGACCGAGCGGGTCCACCGGGTTGCCGCCGCGCTCGGGGGCGTGGCCGCGATGATCGTGATCGGCCTGGTCGACGCCGAGACGGCGTTCTTCGACCAGGAGACCGGCATCGACTGGAACGTCATCTTCCTGCTCTTCGGGATGATGGTGATCGTCGGCGTCCTCAAGCAGACCGGGCTCTTCGAGTTCCTGGCGCTGTGGGCGGCCCGGAGATCGGACGGGCACCCCTACCGGCTGCTGGTGCTCCTGGTGCTGGTCACCGCCACCGTCTCGCCGATCCTGGACAACGTCACCTGCGTGCTGCTCGTCGCCCCCGTGACCCTCTCGGTCTGCCGCCGGCTCGGGCTGCCCCCGGCGCCGTACCTGATCTCCCTGATCCTGGCCTCCAACATCGGCGGTACCGCGACCCTCATCGGCGACCCGCCCAACATCATCATCGGCAGCCGGGCCGGGTTGAGCTTCGACGACTTCCTGGTCCACTCCCTTCCGCTCACGGTCGTCCTGCTCGGCGGCTTCCTGCTGCTGGCGCGGCTGCTGTTCCGCCGCCAGCTGACGACCCCGGTCGACGTCGACGGCCGGCTGGGCGACCTCGACCCGCGAGCCGCCATCACCAACATGCGGCTGCTGGTCCGCTGCCTGGTCGTGCTGGGACTCGTCATGGTCGCGTTCGGGCTGCACACGGTGCTCCACCTCGACCCGTCGATGGTCGCGATGATGGGCGCCGGCGCGGCCGTGCTGGTCTCCCGCACCACGCCGGAGGAGTTCCTCGAGGAGGTGGAGTGGGGCACGCTCGCCTTCTTCATGGCGCTCTTCGTGCTCGTCGGGTCGCTGGTGAAGGTCGGTGTCATCGGCGAGCTCGGCGAGCTGGCCGCGGGCGCCATGGGCGACCGCGAGCTGCTCGGGGCCACCGCCTTGCTCTTCGGATCGGGCCTGATCGGTGCCTTCGTCGACAACATCCCCTACACCACCGCGATGGTGCCGATCGTCGAGGACATGGTCGCGGCCACGCCGTCCTCCGGACCCGAGAGCCCGCTCTGGTGGGCGTTCGTCTTCGGCGCCGACCTCGGCGGCAACGCCACCGCCGTGGCCGCCGGCGCCAACGTCGTGGTGCTGGGCATCGCGGCCAAGGCCGGGGAACCGATCAGCTTCTGGGGCTTCACGAAGTACGGCGTCGTGGTGACCGTGGCCACGCTCGCCGTCGCCTGGCTCTACGTGTACCTGCGCTACTTCGCGATGACGTGACGGGTCAGTGTCCCGACCCTCGGCGCCGGAGCTCGAACTTCTGGATCTTGCCGGTCGCCGTCTTCGGCAGCGGGCCGAACACGACATGCTTCGGGGCCTTGAAGTGGGCGATCCGTGAACGTACGAAGTCGACCAGCTCCGCCTCCGTCACGTCGTCACCGGACGCGGTGAGCGTCACGTAGGCCACCGGGACCTCCCCCCACTTCTCGTCCGGGTGCGCGACCACGGCCGACTCGCTCACCGCCGGATGCTCGGCGAGCACCCGCTCGACCTCGATCGAGGAGATGTTCTCGCCGCCGGAGATGATGATGTCCTTCGCCCGGTCCTGGAGCTGGTAGTAGCGGTCGTCGTGCTGAACGCCGAGGTCCCCGGTGCGGAACCGGGTGCTGGCGACAGACGCACGCGCGGTCGCCTGCTCGTCGCGGTAGTAGCCCGCCATCACGGTGTTGCCCTCCACGGTCACCTCGGCCAGCCCACGGGCGTCCCCCTCGACGGCCTCCAGCACGACCGAGGACGAGATGATGTTCGGAATCCCCTGCCGGGACAGGCGATCCGCCTGCTCGTCCTCGCCGAGCGCGTCCCACTCCGGCTGCCACTCGCAGATCAGCGAAGGTCCGTAGGTCTCGGTCAGGCCGTAGAGGTGCACGACGTGCAGTCCGAGCTGCTCGGCACGGCGGATCAGGGCCGGGGTCGGCGGCGCGCCGCCAGTGGCGACCGTGAGCGGGTGCTCGACGCGCGCCGCCGCCGCGGACGTCAGCAGACCGGTCAGCAGGGTGGGCGCCGCACAGAAGTGGGTGACCCGTTCGGTGCGGATCAGGTCCCAGAGCCGCTCCGGATCGGTGGTGTCCGTGCACAGCGACGTCGCGCCGGCCGCGGCCACCGCCCACGGGAACGCCCAGCCGTTGCAGTGGAACATCGGCAGCGTCCACAGGTAGACCGAGTCCAGCCCGAGGCGCAGGTGGTAGGCCATCGCGAGTGCCTGCAGCGCGGCGCCGCGGTGCCGGTACATCACCCCCTTGGGCGCCCCGGTCGTCCCGCTCGTGTAGTTGAGGGTGATCAGCCCGAGCTCGTCGGTCACCGGGTGCCGGGTCGGCACCTCGCCCGGGCTGGCGGCCATCGCGTCGTCGCCGGGCACGACCGGCACGTCGAGTCCCGTGACCGCCTCCCCGGCGAGGCCGGCCAGCGCCGGCTCCGTGAGGAGCAGCCGCGGCTCGGCGTGGCGCAGGATGCCGTTGAGCTCACCACCGGCCAGCCGGTGGTTGAGTGCGACGAGCGTCGCGGCGGCGTACGGCACGGCGAAGTGGGCGAGCAGGCTGAGCGGGACGTTGCGGGCCAGCAGGGCGACCCGGTCGCCGGGTCGCACACCCTGGTCACGCAGGTGCGCCGCCAGCCTGCGGACCTGCCCGCGCATCTCGTCGTACGACGTGGTGGCACCCTCGAACCGGTAGGCCACCCGCTCCGGGAAGTAGTCGGCGGCCCGGTCCAGCTGGGCCAGCGGTGTCAGTGGGGCGACCCCCATCAGCTGCTGCGACATCGCGCTCCTTCGGTGGACCGGCATCGACCGTCTCCACCCTGTCAGACCGCGGCCGAGGCCCGGTATGACCCGGGACGCGCAGGTTTACCATCCGGTGACCTGGGCACGGGTCAGACATGTCCGAGACCCAGCAAACCAGCACCGCCCAGGACCCCACCCTCGGCGCCCTGGTCCATGACCTCAGCGAGCAGACCAGCGCACTGGTCCGCAGCGAGGTCGAGCTCGCCAAGGCCGAGCTCGCCGCGAAGGGGAAGGCCGCCGGCATCGGCGCGGGTCTGTTCGGCGCCGCCGGGCTGCTCGGTGTCTTCGGCGCCGGCGTCCTGATCACCACAGCCATCCTCGCCCTGGCGCTGGTCCTGCCCGCCTGGGCGGCCGCACTCATCGTGGCCGTCGTGCTCCTCGCAGCGGCCGGCATCGCGGCCCTCCTCGGCAAGGGCAAGGTGAGCGAGGCGACCCCGGCCGCGCCCGAGCGCGCGGTCGAGGGTGTCAAGCAGGACGTCGAGACGATCAAGGGAGGCCACCCCGCATGAGCGACACCATCGCCGCGAAGGAGCGCGAGGTCGAGCGCAACCGCGAGCAGCTCGCCCAGACCGTCGACGCCCTGCACGACAAGCTCGACGTGAAGGCGAAGGCACAGGCCCGACTGCGCGAGACCAAGGACCGCGCCACCACCGCCGACGGCAAGCCGAAGCCGGTGGTCATGGCCGGCGCCGCGGCCGTCGTCGCCGGAGTCGTCGGCCTGATCTGGTGGCGGCGCCACTAGGGGTGCCGCCGGCCCCATCGGGACCACCTGCACCGCGGGTCACGGGAACACCGGCCCGGCCGCGCACGTTGAACGTGCGAAGGGTCCGTACGATAAGAGTGCAGACCCGCGGGATCTCTCCAGACGGGGGAGACCTCAGGCCTCCAAGGAGGAGACCACAGATGCAGAGCAGCAACCCGGTGTTCGCGCGCTCAGAGGGCTTCAACGGTCGCGGCAGTAGCAGCGGAATGCGCTACCCCGGACAGAACGCTCCTCAGGCGCCGCAGTACGACCAGTCGGCGTACACCCAGACGCAGTACGGCGGCGGCACGCCGCCGACCCAGACGCCGGTGGGCACCGGTCGGATGACCATCGACTCGGTGGTGCAGAAGACCGGGATCAGCCTCGGCATCGTGATCGTCGTGGCGGTCGCTACCTGGATCATGACGGGCCCGATCGACAACCCGGACACGCTGACCACGCTCTACATGCTCTCCATGGTCGGTGCGCTCGGCGGCTTCGCGCTGGCGATGGTGAACTCGTTCAAGCGGGTCATCTCGCCGGCCCTGGTGATCGCCTACGCGGCGCTCGAAGGAGTGTTCGTCGGCGCGTTCAGCAAGGCGATCGAGGCGCAGTTCGGCGACGGTCTCGTGATGGGCGCGGTGATCGGCACCTTCGCGGCGGTCGCCGGCACGCTCGCGGCGTACAAGTTCTTCAACATCCGCGTGAGCAACAAGTTCCGCAAGTGGACCGTCGCCGCGCTGTTCGGCTTCGTCGCGGTGTCGCTGTTCGACTTCGTGCTCAGCTTCTTCCAAGCCGACTTCGGCATCAACGGCTTCGGCGGGCTCGGCCTGGTGATGAGCTTCATCGGACTCGGGCTGGGTGTGCTCATGCTGATCCTCGACTTCGACTTCGTCGAGCGGGGCATCGAGGCCGGTCTTCCCGAGCAGGAGTCCTGGCGCGCGGCCTTCGGCCTCACCGTCACCATCATCTGGATCTACATCGAGCTGCTGCGGATCCTCGCGATCCTCCGCGGCAACGACTGACCGCGACCCAGGCGGCCGTCCGCTCGAGCAGCGAGGGCCCCGAGGCGAGAGCCTCGGGGTCCTCGCCTTTCCTGCCTCAGGACGTGGCCGGCTCGGAGACCTCGGTCGACTCCGGTGCCTCGAGCTCCGGCTCGGCGTGCCGCCGCCGGCGGCGGATCTGCACCCAGCGGCCGAGCGTGCCGCGGGTGCTGCCGCCGACCTCGGTGCCGTCGATCTCGGTGCCGGGCACCTTGGCCGCCTCCACCGCTGCACGCGAGATCGGTAGCACCGTCTCGCCGCGTGCGGCCTCGAGCACGAGCTCCTCGTCGGGGATGACGCCCACCGCGGCGAGGATCGACGGCAGCAGCGCGGACGCCATGCTGGAGTAGCCGGCCGCTGACGGGTGGAACCGGTCGGGGCCGAACAGCTCCTTGGGGGTGGCCGCGAACTCCGGGCCGAGGATCGAGCCCAGCGACACGGTGCGACCGCCCGCCTCGACGACGGCGATGGCCTGAGCGGCGGCCAGTCGGCGCGACCAGTGCCGGGCCACCTGCCGTAGCGGCGGAGCGATGGGCTCGACGGTGCCGAGGTCGGGACAGGTGCCGACGACGACCTCGACGCCGGCCTCTCTCAGTCGGCGTACCGCCTCGGAGAGCAGCCGCACGGACTCCGACGGGAGTCGCCGATGGGTCACGTCGTTGGTGCCGACCAGGATCAATGCCACGTCCGGCCCGACCGGGAGCGCCTCGTCGATCTGCCGGGTCAGGTCCCGAGTCTGCGCGCCGACGAAGGCCACGGAATGCAGGTAGACACGGCGTCCCGCGGCCTCGGCCAGCCCGGACGCGAGGTGCGCGCCGGGCGTCTGCTCGACGCTGTCGACGCCGTACCCGGCGGCCGAGGAGTCGCCGAGCAGCGCGAGCTTGAGCGCGGGACCGGTGCGCCCGTGGCCGTACCAGCCCGTCGCCGACGGCGGCTCGCCCTTGGCGGTTCCGATCGAGCGGCGGGCGAGCAGCGCCTCGGCGTGCAGCAGGCCGTAGAGCGAGGCGCCCACGAGTGAGAGGCCACCGCCACCGTACGCGGCGGCAGCCGCCAGCTTCCGTGCCGCAGCCGCCTTCCCCACGTCACCAACCATATGGGGCTGGCCCAGTGCGCGTGGGCAAACCGACGGCCTGACCGGGCGTTCGATGTCACGCCCTAGAGTTGCCCCGTGGACTACGTGAACTCGCTCCTCGACCTGGTGGGCAACACCCCGCTGCTCCGTCTCTCGAAGACGACCGACGGCGCCGGGCCCCTCGTTCTCGCGAAGATCGAGTACCTCAACCCCGGCGGCTCGGTGAAGGACCGGATCGCGCTGCGCATGGTCGAGGCCGCCGAGGAGGACGGTTCGCTCAAACCCGGCGGCACCATCGTCGAGCCGACCTCCGGCAACACCGGCGTGGGCCTCGCGATGGTCGCTCAGGCCAAGGGCTACAAGTGTGTGTTCGTCTGCCCCGACAAGGTGAGCGAGGACAAGCGCAACGTGCTCAAGGCGTACGGCGCCGAGGTTGTCGTCTGCCCGACGGCGGTCGCGCCGGAGCACCCGGACTCCTACTACAACGTGTCCGACCGTCTGGTGACGGAGATCGACGGAGCCTGGAAGCCCGACCAGTACTCCAACATCAACAACCCCCGCTCCCACTACGAGACGACCGGCCCGGAGATCTGGGAGCAGACCGAGGGCAAGGTCACGCACTTCGTCACCGGCGTCGGCACCGGCGGAACGATCAGCGGGATCGGCAAGTACCTCAAGGAGAAGAACCCGTCGGTGCAGATCGTCGGCGCCGACCCGCACGGCTCGGTGTACTCCGGCGGCACCGGTCGGCCGTACCTCGTGGAGGGCGTCGGTGAGGACTTCTGGCCGACGACGTACGACCGCGACATCGCCGACCGGATCATCGAGGTCTCCGACGCCGACTCGTTCTCGATGACGCGGCGGCTGGCCCGCGAGGAGGCGCTGCTCGTCGGCGGCTCGTCCGGCATGGCGGCGTACGCCGCGGTCCAGCTCGCGCACGAGCTCGACGGCACGCCCGAGGGTGAGGACGCGGTCATCGTGGTGCTGCTGCCGGACTCCGGCCGCGGCTACCTGACCAAGGTGTTCAACGACGAGTGGCTCGGGCAGTACGGCTTCCTCCCGCCGACCGGCGAGCAGACGGTGGGGGAGGTGCTGCGCAGCAAGAAGGGCGAGATCCCCGCGCTGGTGCACACGCACCCGACCGAGACCATCGCCGAGGCGATCCACATCCTGCAGGAGTACGGCGTCTCGCAGATGCCGGTCGTGCGTGCCGAGCCGCCCATCGTCGCCGCCGAGGTGGCCGGGTCGGTCTCCGAGCGGGCCCTCCTCGACGCCCTGTTCTCCGGGCACGCGAAGCTGGTCGACCAGGTCGAGGACCACATGGACGCCGCGCTGCCCACCATCGGCTCCAACGAACCCGTCTCCGACGCCGTGAGCGAGCTCGAGAGCGCCGACGCCCTGCTGGTGCAGGAGGACGGCAAGCCGATCGGGGTCATCACGCGTCAGGACCTGCTCGCGTACCTCGCCACGTCTGCGTCCTGACCCGGGGGGGCCAATTACCACGGTCCCGTGGTAATCCACCCGTTCCCCCTGTGAACTCACCCCGGGAAGGGGCAGATCGCCACGGGGAGTGCACTCGGATCGCGTCCGGTGACGCCGTCCACGCGAGGCTCCGCTCTTCCCAAGTCGCCGCGTACGGAGCAATCTTGGGGTGGGCGTCCGGTGGGCCCCGGCGCCCGGGAGGTGCACGGTGACGTCAACCATCACCCGGTTCGCGGCGACAGCCGCGCCCTGCGGCCGCTCCCAGACGGGGGAACGCTCGGTGTCCGAGGACGAGCAAGGGCTGATCACCGAGGAGGTGACCTACGCCTGCGGCTGCCGCAGCTACAAGGAGGAGTTCCACGACGGCAGCGTCCACCGCATGGTGGTCAACCACCGAGGCAAGGTGATCCTCGAGGAGGAGCTGCGTGGTGAGTGACGGCGACTTCGCCGCCACGCACGACGTGCTCATGGTCGGCGGGGGTGGGGCCGGCCTGCGCGCAGCCATCGCCATCGCCGAGACGAACCCGCGCCTCGACGTGGCCGTCGTGTCGAAGGTCTACCCGATGCGCAGCCACACCGTGTCCGCGGAGGGCGGCGCCGCCGGGGTCATCGCCGAGGGGGACACGCTCGACGAGCACGCCTACGACACCATCTCGGGCAGCGACTGGCTCGGCGACCAGGACGCAATCGAGGCGTTCGTCCAGGAGGCGCCGCGCGAGCTCCTACAGCTCGAGCACTGGGGCTGTCCGTGGAGCAGGCAGCCCGACGGTCACGTCGCCGTCCGGGCCTTCGGTGGCATGAAGAAGATGCGCACCTGGTTCGCCGCCGACAAGACCGGCTTCCACATGCTGCACGCGCTCTTCCAGACGTCGCTGAAGTTCGACCGGTTGACCCGGTACGACGAGGGTTTCGTCACCAAGCTGCTCGTGGACGACGGCCGGGTGCACGGCGTGGTCGCCGTCGAGCTCGCCACCGGCAAGATCCACACGATCGGCGCGAAGGCAGTCATCCTGTGCACCGGCGGCTGCGGCAAGGTCTTCCCGTTCACGACGAACGCCAACATCAACACCGGCGACGGGATGGCGCTCGCCTACCGCGCCGGCGCACCGCTGAAGGACATGGAGTTCGTCCAGTACCACCCGACCGGCCTCCCGTTCACCGGCATCCTCATCACCGAGGCCGCCCGCGCCGAAGGCGGTTGGCTGCTCAACGGCGACGGCTACCGGTACCTCCAGGACTACGACCTGGGCACCCCCTCGCCGACACCGGTAATGCGCAGCATGGAGCTCGGGCCGCGCGACCGCCTCTCCCAGGCGTTCGTGCACGAGGTCGAGAAGGGCCGCACCAGCGACTCGCCGTACGGCCCGATCGTGCACCTCGACCTGCGCCACCTCGGTGCGAAGCTGATCGACGCCAAGCTGCCGTTCGTGCGTGAGCTGTGTCTGAAGTACGAGCGCATCGACCCGGTGCACGAGCTCGTGCCGGTGCGCCCGGTCGTGCACTACATGATGGGCGGCGTCCACACCGACATCCACGGCGCGACGCCGATCGCCGGCTTGTACGCCGCCGGTGAGACCGCGTGCGTGAGCATCAACGGCGCCAACCGGCTCGGGTCGAACTCGTTGCCCGAGCTGCTGGTGTTCGGCGCCCGGGCCGGGCGGGCCGCGGCCGAGTACGCCGGGAGCGCCGGGATCGCCCCAGCCGCCGTACGCGCCCAGGCCGCCGACGAGATCCACCGGCTCGAGCGCGACCTGCTCGGCAACCGCGACGGCACCGAACGGGTCTCGGCGATCCGCGACGAGATGCAGTCGACGATGGAGGACAGCGCGGGCATCTACCGCAGCGGCCCCTCGATGGCCGAGGGCGCGGAGACCCTGGCCGAGCTGCAGCAGAGGATGGCCAAGGTCGGGGTCGCGGACACCAGCCGGTCGTTCAACACCGAGCTGGTCGCGGCGCTCGAGCTGGCCAACATGCTCGACATCGCCGAGTGCATGCTGCGGTCGGGGCTGGAGCGCGAGGAGTCCCGGGGCGCGCACCAGCGCACCGACTTCCCCAAGCGCGACGACGAGCGGTTCCTCACCCACCAGCTGGTGCTTCGCGGCCCCGACGGCTCGCCGCGCGTCGACACGATGCCGGTGACGATCACGCGGTGGCCACCGGGCGAACGGGTCTACGGGAGGTAGCCATGACCGAACCCCAGCAGAGCATCGGTCTGCGGGTCTCGAGGTACCGCCCGGAGACCGACGACGCGCCCGGTTGGCAGGAGTACGACGTACCGCTCCGCGACGAGTGGACCGTCCTCGATGCGCTCAACCACGTCAAGAACGAGGTCGACCCGACCCTGTCCTTCCGGTGGTCGTGCCGGATGGGGATCTGCGGCAGCTGCGGCATGAACGTCGACGGTGAGCCCCGGCTGACGTGCGGCACGTTCCTGGTCGACCACCTGCCGGGGCCGGTGCGGGTGGAGCCGCTGGCCAACTTCCACGTCGCTCGCGACCTTGTCATCGACATGACCGACTTCATGGAGAAGCTGCCGAGGGTCAAGCCGTGGATCATCCGCGACGAGGAGATGTCCGTCGATGACGGCGAGTACCTCCAGACCCCCGAGGAGCTCGACGCCTACAAGCAGTTCAGCATGTGCATCAACTGCATGCTCTGCTACGCCGCCTGTCCCGTGTACGGCCTCGACCCCGACTTCATCGGGCCGGCCGCGATCGCGCTTGCCGAGCGCTACGACCTCGACTCGCGCGACCACGGCGCCCGGGAACGCCTCGACGTGCTCATCGAGCACGAGGGCGTGTGGGGCTGCACGTTCGTCGGCGAGTGCACGAAGGTGTGCCCCAAGCACGTCGATCCGGCCGGCGCCATCCAGCGCTACAAGCTGAAGGCGGCCAAGGAGTCGGTGAAGGCGGTCCTGCTGCCGAGGGGCGCGCGATGAGCGAGGTGCGCGCCTACCGGCGCACGCTGTCGACCTGGTGGTGGGTGCGCAAGCCGTCGTACTTCCTGTTCGTGATGCGCGAGCTCAGCAGCATCTTCGTGGCCTGGTTCGTGCTGTACCTGCTGCTGCTGATCGCCGCCGTCGGACGAGGCGACGCGGCGTACCAGGACTTCCTCGACTTCGCCGCTCACCCGGTCGTCGTCGTGGTCAACGTGGTCGCGCTGGCCTTTGTCGTGCTGCACACCGTCACCTGGTTCAGCCTGACCCCTAAGGCGATGGCCGCGCGCATCGGTGGGCGGCCGGTGCCGCCCGCGGCGGTGATCGCGTCGCAGTACGTCGGGCTGGCCGTCGTGTCCGCGTTCGTGGTGTGGCTGGTGTCGCGATGAGCACCCCACAGAACCACTCGCTGCGCTCGCGCTTCCGCGGGGACCCCGCATGACCAAGCGACGCGTGGAGCCGTTCGTGTGGCTGATGTTCAGCGGCGGCGGCGTGCTGGCGGCGGTGTTCCTGCCGGTGCTGGCGTTCCTGTTCGCGCTGGCGTACCCGCTCGGCTGGCTGTCCCCACCGGATCACGACCACCTGAGCGCGGTGCTCGGGCACCCGCTGACCGTGCTGTTCCTGCTCGGCTTCTTCGTGCTGCTGCTCGTGCACAGCGCGCACCGGTTCCGTTACACGCTCTACGACGGCCTGCAGATCAAGGCCCGCCGCGCCACCGCGGTGCTCTGCTACGGCGCGGCCGCCGTCGGCGCGCTTGCCGCGGTCGTATTACTCGTCTGAATGCCCCAATGATTCCTCAAAGTTGGCTCTTGCCACGGGCAAGCGGGCCATGGGGGGCTAGTCCAATCAGGCCATATCCGACGCCTCCTGTGGACTAGACGTCTAGCCCGTGATGGTCTCGAAAAGTAAAGGCTCATCGGAACCTCACAAGGGGGGTCGGGACCATGTCCCTACGGAATAGTCGTGTCGTTGCCATCACTGCCGGAGCCGCGATCATCGTCGCCGCCAGCTCGTTCGGTGCAGTGGCTGCCAAACTCGTCACGTCCGCTGACATCAAGGACCAGACCATCAAGAAGATCGACATCAAGAAAGGTGGCGTCGGCGGTTCGGAGGTCAAGGACAAGTCGCTGAAGGTGAAGGACCTGAGCGACGACGCACGAGCGAAGCTCAAGGGCAACACTGGTCCCCGTGGTCCACAGGGACCGGCCGGACCGGCCGGCCCCCCCGCGGCCACTACCGTGAGCAACCTGAACGGTGCCTTCACGGCAACGAATCCGACTGTCTCGTTGACGGCGGACGGCGTCGAGTTCGGGCCATATGCAGACGGCGGCGCAGAAGGCGGGTCGCTCTGCTACAACGGCCTCAACGGTCAGTCGCTGTCGGCGGCGAGGAACCTCGTGTACCACGCCCGGTACACGTCCACCAACGACACCAACGGCGTTGGTGCCCCGTATCTGCGCATCTTCACAGGCAACTCGGCGAGCCCGAACTCGTCGATCTTCTCGCCCAACACTCAGGCGCCGGACCCTGATGTCGAGGAGGGCCCGTTCCACGAGTGGGTCGCTACGAGTGGCAGCTGGCGCTACAACGACGACGCAGGCGCCAATCCTGACATCACGTTTGCTCAGCTCGTCGCCGACCACGGCACCGAGGTGGTCACCAGCCCGGGCGTCTGCATAACGGTCGGGTTCTCCGCGGGCGTGGACCTGGCGGGGCTGCTTCGGTCGTGGGAGATCAACGGCCGGACGTTCGACTTCCGCGGCTAGCCGCCGATTTCAGCAGATCGACCCCCGGGGGTTCGTGGGAAGCGAACCCCCGGGGGTTTTGCTTGCAACGCCGAGGCCTCAGGTCGGTCCGCTGGGTCGTGTCAAGGAGCAGGATCGGGGGCCTGCTGGCCGCGGGGTCCGACTCCCGTCGTTGCCGCTTGCACAAGCGTCCTTATGTGTTGGCGTCCCGCTAGATCATTCACAACTGAGCGCGGCGCCGGGCACCCTGACCCGCTGGTTCCTGCACGCCCATCCGAGCATCGGTCGTGTCGGCACCTGAAGGTCCCAACTTCATAGCCCCTTTGGGCCATTTGTGCCCCCGGAGGCCCGGATTGGTAAAGAGCACCCCCTCGCGACGATTAGTGTTCATCTTGTCGCTTTTCGACATCAATCCATACATATCGGGGAGTCAAATCAGCATGGCACTTCGCAACAGCCGCATCACTGCCGTCGCCATCGGCGCCGCCGTCATCGTGGGCGCGAGCTCGTTCGGCGCCGTCGCCGCCAAGCTCGTCACGTCCGACGACATCAAGGACCAGACCATCCAGAAGGTCGACATCGCCAAGGACGCCGTGGGCGGCTCCGAGGTCAAGGACGGGTCGCTGAAGGCGAAGGACTTCGACGCCGATGCGCTCGCGGGCCTCAAGGGCGCCAAAGGCGACACGGGCGCCAAGGGCGACACGGGCGCCAAGGGCGACGCCGGCGCCAAGGGCGACAAGGGTGACAAGGGCGAGGACGGGATCGCCGGTGTAGCGGCGGGCGCTGGCTACGCCGGATTCC
>NZ_DASSCL010000066.1:0-26508 GCF_035697785.1 Nocardioides sp. | reverse complement strand
TCGGCCGCCGCGGCGGGCCCGACGTACTCGACTCCGAGCTCGCCCGGCTGGAGCATCTGGCCGCCCTCGCGGTGTCGATCACCCGGGCCGGCTGAGCTTCCCCGGCGGCCGATTACCACGGTCCCGTGGTAATCACCCCGTTCCCACGGCGAACTCACCGCGGGGAGCGGCAGTTCACCACGGTCCCGTGGTAATCGGCCACCTCGCTACCGTGCACGACATGACCACCCGCGCACGTCGGCCGAGCACCCAGGACCCGCGATGATCACGCTCGGGGTCACCGGGTCCACCGGACGGCTCGGCGGGCGGATCGCCAGGCTGCTGGCGGCGTCGGGGGTGGAGCAGCGGCTGCTCGTGCGCGACCCGTCCCGGGCGCCGGTCCTCGACGGGGCCACCCCCGCACGCATGTCGTACGACGACGCGGCGGCTGTCGAGGCCGCCTGCGGGGGGCTCGACGTCGTGCTGATGGTGTCCGCATCCGAGTCCGCCACCCGCCTCGACGAGCACCGGACCTTCGTGGACGCGGCCGCCCGGGCCGGCGTACGCCACCTGGTGTACGTCTCGTTCTACGGCGCGTCCGCCGACGCCACGTTCACGCTCGCCCGGGACCATCACCACACAGAGGAGCACGTGAAGGCCTCCGGGACGGCCTGGACGTTCCTGCGCGACAACCTGTACCTCGACTTCATCCCGCAGATCACCGGCCCGGACGACGTGATCCGTGGCCCGGCCGGCGACGGTCGGGTGGCGGCGGTCGCGCAGGACGACATCGCCGCCGCCGCGCACACCGTGCTGCTCGACCCCGACGCACACGCCGGTGCGACGTACTCCCTGACCGGCCCGGAGGCGCTCACCCTCGACGACGTGGCCGCGGTGCTGTCGCGCGAGACCGGGCGCGACGTCGTCTACCACCGGGAGACGCTCGACGAGGCGTACGCGTCGCGGACGTCCTACGGCGCGCCCGACTGGCAGGTCGACGCGTGGGTCAGCACCTACACCGCGATCGCCGCCGGCGAGCTGGCCGGTGTCACGGACGACGTCGAGCGCCTGACCGGACGGCGGCCGCGCTCGCTCGCCGAGGTGCTACGCGCCGTCGACTAGAGCGGCTCGGCCAGGAAGACCGGGATCTCCCGCTCGGTGCGGCGCTGGTAGTCGGCGTAGTTGGAGAACGCCTCCACCGACCGGTCCCACCACAGCCGTCGCTCGTCGCCGGTGAGGAGCCGCACCTGCATGTCCTGCCGGTGCGGGCCGTCCTGCAGCTCGATCTTCGGGTGCGCGAGGAGGTTGTGGTACCAGGTCGGGTGCTTCGGGGCGCCGCCCTGCGACGCCACGAGCGCGTAGCGGCCGTCGTGCTCGACACGCATCACCGGCGTCTTGCGGAGCTTCCCGCTGCGTGCGCCCACCGAGGTGATCACCACGACTGGCAGTCCGGTGTCGCGCAGGGTGGTCGCCTCCGTACCGCCCGAGCGCTCGTAGGCCTCGACCTGGTCGCGGACCCACTGTGCCGGACTGGGTTCGTACTCTCCGATGAGGGGCATACCTGCACAAACACCGTGCGCGGCCGGCTTGTTCCTCGCTAACGTCACCGTCATGACCGAGCACATGACGATGAACCGGGTGATCCACAACGCGGTACGGCGGGACATCGACCGGCTCGACGCGGCTCTGGCCGTGGCACCGGACGGCGACACCGACCGCGCCGGTCAGCTGCAGCGGGCCTACGCCCAGCTGCACGCCCAGCTCAAGCACCACCACGAGCAGGAGGACGAGTTCGTGTTCCCCACGCTGCTGCGGCTGGGCATCGACGAGACGCTGGTCGGCGAGATGGACGGTGAGCACCACGCGATGGCCGAGGCGCTCGACGAGACGGCCGCCACCATGCAGACCTACGGCGCCAGTGCCTCGGCCGCGGACGCGGCCGCCGCGCGCGACAGCCTGGCGACCACCAAGAAGGTCGTGGAGCGGCACCTCACCCACGAGGAGTCCGAGCTCGAGCCCCTGATGGCGCCGCACATGGAGAGCGAGGACTGGAAGAAGACGGAGAAGGAGCTGCGCAAGGGCCCGATCCGCGACACCGGCGTCTTCTTCGCCTGGTTGACCGACGGGATGGACCCGGTCAGCCGCGACTACCTCAAGAGCACCGTGCCCGGGCCGGTCGTGAAGGTGCTGTCGAAGGTCTTCGGGCGCAGCTACCACCGCGACATCGCCCCGGTCTGGCGCTAGCCGACCGCCGCCTCGTCAGACGTCAGTTCGCCACGGCGTACTCACGCTCTGACAGCCGGGCGAGCTGGCGCACCACTGCGCGCGCGGCGGCGTGGCCGGCCCGGTTGGCCCCGATCGTGCTGGCCGACGGGCCATAGCCGACGAAGTGCACGCGCCCGTCGCGCGCGGCGGTCGTGAACGTGTGACGGTCGAACGGCGCCAGCAGCGGCACGCCGCCGCGAGGGCCGCGCAGCCGCAGCGGCGCGAGATGTGACACCGCGGGCCGGAAGCCGGTCGCCCAGACGATCACGTCGGCGGCGGCGAACGACCCGTCGGCCCACCGCACCCCGTCGGGCTCCACCCGGGCGAACATCGGACGCCGCCGGTAGGCGCCGAGCTCGGCCGCGACCCGCTCCTGGGGCCGCAGCATCAGCCCGGTCACCCCGACCACACTCTGCGGGGGCAGCCCCCGCGCAACGCGGTCCTCGACCAGCGCCACCGCGGCCCGGCCGGCCGCCTCGTCGAACGGCTCGCTCCGCCAGACCGGTTCGCGCCGGGTCACCCAGACGGTCTCGGCCACTGGTGCGAGCTCACCGAGGATCTGCACCGCGGACGCCCCACCGCCGACGACCACCACCCGCAGCCCCGCGAGGTCCTCCGGACCGGCGTAGTCGACGGTGTGCAGCTGGCGGCCGCGAAACGTCCCCATGCCCGGGTAGTGAGGGACGAACGGCGCCGTCCACGTGCCGGTGGCGTTCACGAGCGAACGGGTCACCAGCTCGCCGGAGTCGGTGCGCACCAGCAGCGGCCCCTCCGCGTCGCCGTCGAGGGGCTCGACCGAGGACACCGCCACGGGCCGGCGTACCGGGAGCTCGAAGGTCCGCTCGTACGCCTCGAAGTACGCGGGTACGACGGCATTGGCCGGGTCCGTCGGGTCGTGCTCGGGCACCGGCATCCCGGGGAGGGCGGCGATGCCGTGCACGTCGCGCATGGTCAGGGAGTCCCAGCGGTGCTGCCACGCGCCCCCGGGCCGCTCGTCGGCGTCGAGCACGAGCAGGTCGCCGGCGGCCAACCGGCGCAGGTGATAGGCCGCGGAGAGCCCGGCCTGGCCGGCCCCGATCACGACGACGTCGAACGCTTGCACGTACAACCTAACCGGGGGAGGGCCCCGGATGTTCCACGCGGGCCCGCGGAGGTCTCGACGGGCTCGACCACCGGACGGTCGCGGGCTCGACCGCCGCACGGACGGCTGCCAGTAGCCTGCCGCCATGTCCGACACCACCGCCCCCGTCTCCGAGATCTTCGACCCCGCGGTGTGGGCGGAGGTCCCCGGCTTCGAGGACCTGACCGACCTGACCTACCACCGCGCCGTCGACCACGGCACGGTGCGGATCGCGTTCGACCGGCCGGAGGTGCGCAACGCGTTCCGCCCGCACACGGTCGACGAGCTGCTGCGGGTGCTCGAGCATGCCCGGATCAGCAGCGACGTCGGTTGCGTGCTGCTCACCGGCAACGGTCCTTCGCCCAGGGATGGTGGCTGGGCGTTCTGCTCCGGCGGCGACCAGCGGATCCGGGGGCGCGCGGGGTATCAGTACGCGGAGGGTGAGACGGCCGAGACGGTCGACAAGGCGAAGCTCGGCCGGCTGCACATCCTGGAGTGCCAGCGGCTGATCCGGTTCATGCCCAAGATCGTGATCTGCGTGGTGCCGGGCTGGGCCGCGGGCGGCGGGCACTCGCTGCACGTCGTCTCGGACCTGACCCTCGCCTCGCGCGAGCACGCCCGGTTCAAGCAGACCGACGCCGACGTCGGCTCCTTCGACGGTGGTTTCGGATCGGCGTACCTCGCCCGCCAGGTCGGGCAGAAGTTCGCCCGCGAGATCTTCTTCCTCGGCGACGACTACACCGCCGAGGACGCGCACCGGATGGGCATGGTCAACGCCGTCGTCGACCACGCCGACCTGGAGACGGTGGCGCTGGAGTGGGGCCGCAAGATCAACGGGAAGTCGCCGACGGCGCAGCGGATGCTGAAGTACTCCTTCAACCTGATCGACGACGGCCTCGTCGGACAGCAGCTGTTCGCCGGCGAGACCACCCGGTTGGCCTACATGACCGACGAGGCCGTCGAGGGCCGCGACTCCTTCCTGGAGAAGCGCGAGCCGGACTGGTCTGCGTTCCCCTGGTACTACTGAGCGCCCCATGACCCGCTGGGACAGGCTGACCGGAGGAGCGAGCGGCGAGGAGTACGCCGCCCGCTTCGCCGCACTCGCGGCGCGAGGCGAGGACGTGCACGGCGAGGCGACGTTCGTCGACGGGCTCGTCGTGCCGGGCTCCCGCGTGCTCGACGCCGGCTGCGGGACCGGCCGGGTCGCGTTCCGGCTCGCCGAGCTCGGCCATCACTGCGTGGGAGTCGACGTGGACGCCTCGATGCTCGCGGTGGCGCGCCGGGAGGCGCCCGGCATCACCTGGGTGCACGGTGACCTCGCCGACCTCCCCGACGAGGTTCGCCGCGACGCGCCGTACGACCTGGTCGTGCTGGCCGGCAATGTCGTGCCCCTGCTCGCGGCGGGCACGCTGTCCGCGGTCGTGGCCGGGCTCACCGACCTGCTCCGCCCGGGCGGGCTGCTCGTGGCCGGGTTCGGCCTCGACGACGCACATCTGCCGCGCGGCTGCCCGGTGACCCCGTTGGCGGAGTACGACGACGCCGCGACCGCCCTGACTCCGGTCGACCGGTTCTCCACCTGGCAGGCGGCCCCCTTCGACAAGGGGGCGGGCTACGTCGTGACGGTCCACCGGCGCTGACCCGGTCGGGTCTTGTCGCGCGGACGGCCGCGGAGAAGAGTCACGGACATGACCGACGTGGACACCGACTTCTCCGGCCTGCGCGCGACGTACATCAACTGCACCCTCAAGCGGTCGCCCGAACGCAGCCACACCCAGGGCCTGGTCGACATCAGCTCCACGATCATGCGCAAGCAGGGCGTGGACGTCGAGGTGCTGCGCGCGATCGACCACGACATCGCGACCGGCGTCTACACCGACATGACCGAGCACGGCTGGGCGAGCGACGAGTGGCCGGCCATCCACGAGCGGGTGATGGCCAGCAACATCCTGGTCCTGGCCGGCCCGATCTGGCTGGGGGACAACTCGAGCATCACCAAACGGGTCATCGAGCGGCTGTACGGCGCGTCGGGGGACCTCAACGAGGCCGGGCAGTGGGCCTACTACGGCCGCGTCGGCGGCTGCCTCATCACCGGCAACGAGGACGGCATCAAGCACTGCGCGCAGAACGTCCTGTACTCGCTCCAGCACGTCGGCTTCACGATCCCGCCGCAGGCCGATGCCGGCTGGATCGGCGAGGCCGGCCCCGGTCCGTCGTACCTCGACGAGGGCAGTGGCGGCCCAGAGAACGAGTTCACGAACCGCAACACCACGTTCATGACCTGGAACCTGATGCACCTGGCCCGGATGCTGCAGGACGCCGGCGGCATCCCGGCGTACGGCAACCAGCGGGCGGCGTGGGACGCCGGCTCGCGGTTCGGCTTCGAGAACCCGGAGAACCGCTGACCCCGGTCACCACCAGCCCTGCCGGCGCGCCCAGCGCAGCAGCAGGGTGGAGACCGTGACCATCGCCAGCAGCACGATCGCCAGCTGGACCACGTCCGTGCTGTCGTTGACGATGACGTTCATGCCGTAGACGGACGCGATCGCCGTGACCGGCAGGGTGACCGCGGCGATCACCGCCAGCCGCTCCATCGCCACGGTCATCTTCGTGTTGACCTTGGTCTGGTAGAGCTCGATGACGCCGAACAGGAACTGCGACTCGCCGTCGGCCACCGACCGCACCCGGTCGAACTGGTCGGCGAGGTCGCGGGCCAGCTCCCGGCTCTGCTCGGGCACCCACCGGTCGAGCGACCCGATACGCGCGCACACGTCGTGGGTCTGCGCGGCCATCGTGCGCGCAGTGAGCAGCTCGTGCCGGATCAGGAACATCCGCTCCAGCACGGCCTCCGGCTCGGTGAGCTGGGACTGCATGACGTGCTGCTCCAGCCCGGGCAGGCGCTCGGCCACGTCGCCGATCAGCGCGCGCTGGCTCCGTGCGACCGCGGAGGCGACGGCGTACGCGACCTCTGCCGGCGTCTTGGGGGCGAACCTGGCCTGCTCGATCCGGTGCCGCACACCGTCCGTCTCCTGGAGGGCCGCCTCGAGCGGCACCTTGGGGTTCAGGGGTCCGTGCACGGTGACCAGGTAGCGGTCGCCCACGATCAGGTCCACCTCGAGCAGGTGCACGTGGCCCGCCTCGCCCAGCAGGGGCGTGTGCATCGTGATGAACCAGTGGTCGGGGTAGCTGTGCACGGTCGGCACGTGGTTGCGGCGACTGCACGCCTCGATCACCTTCGGGTGGCAGCCCAGCCCGTGCAGGAAGGCGTCCACCTCGTCGTCCCAGACGGGTACGTCGACCCAGACGAAGCCGTCGTCCCGGCCGAGCAGTGCGACCACGTCGTCGCTCGGCCGGTCGTGCACGCCGTGGGCGTCGACGAACCGGACCTGCATGTGCTCAGCGTGTCGCTTCCCGACCGTGCCGTAAACCCGAGGACGCACGACGCCCCCCGCAGCCCGCGGCCGCGAGGGGCGTCGGACAGCGTCAGCGCTTCGAGGACTTCACCCGCGACTCGAGGATGAACAGTCCCTCCTCGATGCCGGTCACCGCGACGATGCCCTTGTCGAAGAACGGGTAGTTGCCCCAGGTGCCGGCGAACGTCGTCGCGTCGTCGGCCGGGTACACGTCGAAGAAGCCACGCTCCTTCAGCTCACCGCGGTGCACCTTGTAGGTGTCGTCGATGCGCAGCCCGGAGGTGTAGTTGCTCTTGTAGGCCAGACCTTCGTTGATGAAGATGTTGTGGTCGATTGAGGTGTTCCCGTTGTCCTCCTGGCCGATCAGCTCCGGGTTGTCGAGGTCCTGGAGGTCCCAGACGTACGTCGTGGTGGCGTCCACGGTGCCCTCGAGCTCGTCGAGCTCGTCACCGAGCAGGAAGTGCCGGTGGTCCTCGGTGAACCAGCCCTGGTGGGTGTAGGCCGACGTCTCGTACGGCGCGCGGGCCAGCATCTGCACGTCGGACTTGTCGGTCACGTCGAGGACGGTCACCGTGTCCTCGTTGGACGCCACGCAGATCTCCCTGCCCCGGTAGTCGCGGTCCGGACCGTGGTAGTCGACGCAGTGGATGTCGTGGGTGTAGCCGTCACCCCCGTAGCAGCCGGCCAGCTCCGGGCTGGCCGGCTCGGACAGGTCGTACATCAGCGGGCCACCGTCGACCTCTGCGCAGCCCGGCGCGGTGACGTCCTTCCAGGCGCCGATCACGTAGAGCGTGCCGCTGTCCTCGTTGAGCGCGATGTTGTGGGACTGACCGAGGTCGGTGATCTGCCCGTCCTGGGTCCACTCCTGGGGCTCGGTGACGCCGCGAAGCCGGGTCAGGTCGAAGATCTGCACGCCGTGCCCGGTCGCCTCGGAGCCGATGTAGGCGTGGTTGGCGTAGGTCTTGATGTCGCCCCAGATGTGCCCGTTGTTGCTCGGGTCGGGTGCCGGCGAGGGCAGGGTGCCGAGGTAGGTCGGGTCCTCGGTGTCGGTGATGTCGACGAAGGCAGTGCCCTCGAAGAGCTTGGCGAGCACGTAGTCGCGGTCGGTGCGCGGGTCGGTCCAGCCCCAGACGTCGTTGGCCCAGATCGAGTCGAACTCGCTCAGCGGCAGGAACGCCTTGAGGTCGACCTTGTGGCAGGGGAAGATCCCCGCAATGCCGTCCTCGCAGCGGACGTCTGACTGCCGCTCCTGGGGTACGCCGCCGGGACTGACGTCCTCCCTGACCAGGTCGAACCCGGCCTCCTTGCCGGTGCCGTCATGAGTGGGGTGGGCGATGGCCGACGTGGTCGTGGCCACCAGCGCCAGAGCGGCCGCCACGGCGGCCACGATGAGGTGCACAGGTCTCTTCACCCGAGACTCCTTTGTCCGAGAAAGTAAAGGAAGCCACCGACGGTATGGCGTGGATCACAGGAACGGCAAGGCATTTGCCCGTTCTGTCCCCTGTGCGTCGCTCGGGTGAGACACGGGTCTCGAATCATGGCCGGGCGTTGACCGGTGCCCTAGGTTGCCCAGGGTGAAGATCGCAGTGGCCAGGGAGACACGTGAGGGCGAGACCCGTGTCGCGATGGTGCCGGAGCTGATCGGCAAGCTGACCGCGCTGGGCTACCGGCTGGCCGTCGAGCCCGGCGCCGGCGAGGGTGCGTTGCACAGCGACGAGGAGTACGCCGGGGCCGGCGCCGAGGTGTCCGACGACGCGCTCTCGGACGCGGCTCTCGTGGTCTCGGTCGGGCCCCTCGACGCCGCGACCGTCCGATCGCTGCCGGCGGGCACGGCCACCATGTCGTTCCTCCCGGTCAACCAGAGTCTCGACCTGGTCGCCGACCTCCGCGACTGCGGCATCACGTCGTTCGCCATGGAGTTGGTGCCGCGGATCAGCCGGGCCCAGTCCATGGATGCCCTGTCCTCGCAGGCGCTGGTCGCCGGCTACCGCTCCGCGATCGTCGCGGCCGGGCTGCTGCGCAGCTTCTTCCCGTTGAACATGACGGCCGCCGGCACGGTGCCGCCCGCCCAGGTCGTGGTGCTCGGGGCGGGCGTCGCCGGGCTGCAGGCGATCGCGACGGCGAAACGGCTCGGTGCGGTGGTGAAGGCCTACGACGTGCGCGCCGCCGCCGCGGAGGAGATCCGGTCGATGGGCGCACAGTCGATCGACCTGGAGCTCGAGACGCTGGAGGGCGCAGGTGGCTACGCACGCGAGATGACCGAGGACCGGGCACAGCGGCAGCGGGAGCTGCTCGCGCCGTACATCGCCGCCGCCGACGCGCTGATCACGACCGCCGCCGTGCCCGGCCGCCAGGCGCCGATGCTGGTGACCGCCGGGATGGTCGAGCAGATGGGCCCCGGCTCGGTCGTCGTCGACCTCGCCGCGGAGAGCGGCGGCAACGTCGAGGGCTCGGTGGCGGGGCAGGTGGTGCGGATCGGCCACGCGCAGGTCTGGGGCGGCGCCAACGTGCCGGCACAGATGCCTGGCCCGGCGTCCCGGCTGTACGCGCAGAACATCGTCAACCTGGTGACGCTGATGACCGCTCAGTCCGACGAGGGCGGAACGTTCGCGCCCGACTTCGACGACGAGATCGTCGTCGGCTCGTGCGTCACCCACGACGGCACGATCCGGCACGAGCCCACCCGCGCCGCCCTCGAAGGCCCGGCGGCGCCGGAGGTCGGGCCCGGCGAGACCACTCCTGAGGAGCGCCCATGAGCGAGCCGATCGTCTGGCTGACCATCTTCGTGCTCAGCATCTTCGTCGGCATCGAGGTGATCTCCAAGGTCTCCTCGACGCTGCACACGCCGTTGATGTCGGGCGCAAACGCGATCCACGGGATCATCCTGCTCGGCGCGATCATCGTGACCGGCACGGCGGACTCCACGATCGCCGTGGCAGTCGGGCTGGTCGCGGTGGTGCTCGCGGCGGTGAACATGGTCGGCGGCTTCGTGGTCACCGACCGGATGCTGCAGATGTTCACCCGCAAGAAGCCGGCGGCCCGCGCCGAGAGCCCGGCGGGGGAGGGCCGGTGACCCCGACCTGGGTGCAGCTGGTCTACCTGCTCTGCGCGGTCTGCTTCATCCTCGCGCTGAAGGGGCTGTCCGGCCCGCGCACCGCGCGAGCGGGCAACCTGCTCGGCGCCGCGGGCGCGGTGGTGGGCTGCGCCGTCGTGTTCTTCTACCTCGACCTCGAGCACGTGCCGCAGATCCTCGGCGCGGTCGCGGTCGGCTCGGTGGCCGGGCTCGTCGGGGCCCGGCGCGTGCAGATGACCCAGATGCCGCAGATGGTGGCGCTGTTCAACGGCGTCGGCGGTGGCGCCGCGGCACTGGTGGCGCTGCTCGAGCTCGAGCACATGGTCGAGGGCGCGGGTTGGTTCGACCTCGCCGCGACCGCGTTCACGATCGTGGTGGGCTCGGTGTCGTTCTCCGGCTCGGTGATCACGTTCCTCAAGCTGCAGGAGCTGATGACCTCGCGGCCGGTGGTGTTCCCCGGCCTGCCCGTCGCGTTCGGCGGCGCCCTGGTCGGGTCGGTCGGCCTGTCCGGAGTCACGGTTGCCTCGCCCTCGATGGCGGTCGGGATCGTCCTCGGCCTGCTCGGTCTGCTGGTCGGCGTACTGCTGGTGCTCCCGGTCGGCGGCGCCGACGTGCCCATCGTCATCTCGCTGCTCAACGCGTTCACCGGCCTGACCGTCGCGGCCGGCGGCTACGTGCTGGGCAACACGTTGCTGCTGGTGGCCGGCACGCTCGTGGGCGCCTCCGGAACCTTCCTCACCAAGCTGATGGCCGCGGCGATGGGCCGTTCGGTGGTGAACATCCTGTTCGGTGCGCTGAAGGGCGGCTCCACCCTCGGTGCGGGCGAGGCGTCCGACCGGCCGGTCCGGTCCGCCGGCCCCGAGGACGTCGCGATCCTGCTCGGCTACGCCTCGAAGGTCATCGTCGTGCCCGGTTACGGGCTCGCCGTCGCGCAGGCACAGCACACCCTGCGTGAGCTCGTCGACGTGCTGGGGGCGCGTGGCACCCAGGTCGACTACGCGATCCACCCGGTCGCGGGCCGCATGCCGGGCCACATGAACGTGCTGCTCGCCGAGGCTCAGGTGCCCTACGAGCAGCTCAAGGAGATGGACGACATCAACGGCGAGTTCAAGCAGACCGACGTCGTGCTCGTCGTCGGCGCCAACGACGTGGTGAACCCGGCCGCGAAGACCACGCCGGGTGCGCCGATCTACGGGATGCCGATCCTCAACGCCGACGAGGCGCAGCAGGTGATCTTCCTGAAGCGGTCGATGCGGCCGGGCTTCGCGGGCATCGAGAACGAGCTGTTGTTCGACCCGAGGACCACCCTGCTGTTCGGCGACGCGAAGGACTCGCTGGGCAAGCTGCTCAGTGCGGTCAAGTCGCTCTGATCCGCCCGCCTCGTCGTACGACGGGCGGGGGCTGTGACGGAGCTCGCGTAACACCGAGTTACCGCTTCGCGGGTTCTGGGTAGTCTCAGCGAGTGGGAGGGACCCCGACGCACACTCAGCTGGAGGTCCTGCAAATGGTCGACAACGAAGACGAAGAGCGGATGGCGCGTCCGGACGGGCACCGTTACGACGCCCCGGAGTCGCCCGAGGAGACCCGCTCCAAGAGCTGGGACTACGCCCTGCTCGGCATCCTCGTCGCGGTCATCCTGGTGCTGATCGCCACCGGTACCGTGCCGATCTTCGACATGTGAGCATCGGTGGTCGAGCCCGTCGAGACCTGCGAGCCGATCGCGTCAGGGTCTCGACGGGCTCGACCACCGGCGGGCTCAGCCGACGATGCCGTAGAGCCGGTCGCCGGCGTCGCCGAGGCCGGGCACGATGTACCCCTTCTCGTTGAGCCGCTCGTCCATGCCCGCGGTGACCACCGTGACGGGGATGTCGAGACCGGCAAGCTCCTTCTCCAGGCGGGCGCAGCCCTCGGGAGCGGACAGCAGGCAGATCGCGGTGATGTGGTCGGCGCCGCGGTCCACCAGGAACCGGATCGCCGCCGCGAGCGTGCCGCCGGTCGCCAGCATCGGGTCCAGCACGTAGCACTGGCGTCCGCTCAGGTCGTCGGGCAGCCGCTCGGCGTACGTCGACGCCTCCAACGTCTCCTCGTTGCGCACCATGCCGAGGAACCCGACTTCGGCGGTCGGCAGCAGCCGCATCATCCCGTCGAGCATGCCGAGGCCGGCACGAAGGATCGGCACCACGAGCGGCTTCGGGCTGGCCAGCTTGACGCCCTGGGCCTCGGCGACCGGGGTGGTGACCGTGACCGTGTCGACCCGCACGTCGCCGGTTGCCTCGTAGGCCAGCAGCGTCACCAGCTCGTCGGCGAGCCCGCGGAACGTCGGTGAGTCCGTCCGCTGGTCGCGCAGCGTGGTGAGCTTGTGGGCGATCAGCGGATGGTCGGCGACGTGAATGCGCATGGGCTGAAATCTAGTGGCGGACGGATCCTGGTGCGAGGGCGGGCACTCTGACACCATCGAGGCGAAGGGTCCAACCGCCATCGAGCTACGTGAGCAGGGACCGGGAGGCCGGATGTCCGAGTTCGACGCCAACGCAGAGGGCGTGGACTTCGCTCTGGTCGCCTACCGCGAGGAGGGCGTCTGGCAGGTCCAGGAGCTCGCCCACGACACCGTCGGGGACCTCGAGAGCTTCGCCCAGGAGCTGCGCCGCTACCCCGGCGACGGGGGGTCTCTCGGGCTGGTCTCGGTCGACGAGGACTTCTTCCTGCTGGTGCGCGTGCTCGGTGCGCGCTCCAAGATCCTGCTCTCCGACATCACCGCCGCGACGGACTGGCCGATCGCCAAGGAAGCGGTGGACGAGCTCGAGCTGCCGCAGCCCGATGACGACGACGACCCCGCGCCCGCGGGCGACCTGTCGATCGTGGCCGACCTCGGGATGGGTGCGATGGACATGGGTGCGCTGCTCGACGACGTCGAGCTGTACCCGGACGAGATGCTCGCCGACATCTCGACGCGGCTGGGGTTCGGCGCGCTCTACGACCAGGCCGTCGGAGTCGCCGCGTCGTGACCCCGCAGCACAGCTGGGCCGACCCGATGCGGGAGGCCCTCGCGGAGGCGCGCGCCGCGCTCGCCACCTCCGACGTACCCATCGGGGCCGTGGTGCTCGACGCGGCCGGCGTCGTGATCGGGCGGGGACGCAACGAGCGTGAGGCGCACGCCGACCCGACCGCCCATGCCGAGGTGGTGGCGCTGCGCGAGGCCGCCGGTGTCCGCGGGGAGTGGCGCCTCGACGGCTGCACGCTCGTGGTGACGCTCGAGCCGTGCACGATGTGCGCCGGCGCGACCGTGCTGGCGCGCGTTGACCGCGTCGTGTTCGGAGCGTTCGACCCGAAGGCCGGAGCCGTGGGCTCGCTGTGGGACGTGGTGCGCGACCGGCGGCTCAACCACCGGCCCGAGGTGGTCAGCGGCGTGCTCGCCGACGAGTCCGAGGCGCTGCTGCTGGAGTTCTTCGCGACCCACCGGTCCCCGGGCGAGGACTGAGATGGGTGGCTTGGGCTGATTTCGGGAGTCCCCCGGAGGTCCGGTACCCTCGTCGGCGGTGGCGTGTCCGAGCGGCCTAAGGAGAACGCCTCGAAAGCGTTTGTGGGCGCAAGTCCACCGAGGGTTCAAATCCCTCCGCCACCGCCAGCCATGTGATGTCTCAGGACATCGGCGACACCCGGACCCGGAAGCGGGTCCGGGTGTCGTCATCTCGGGTTGCGTGCCGGTTGTACGACGGGGCGACTGGTGGCAACCGGGAGCGTGTTCGCCGTGGCACCCCCGGCTTTGCGGCGGTCCGGATCGTGTCCCAGCACGATGAGCACCAGCGCGCCACCCTCTCGGGACCGGCCGGCTCGGACCAGCCCGTCGCGGGCGGTCACGATCTCGCGCACGATGCCCAGGCCGTAGCCGGTCTGGCCCCCGGGTCCGCTCGCCCCGACGTCGAGGCCGGGGCCCGCGTCCAGCCGGTGTCGGTCGTTCAGCAGGGCGGTCTGTTCGCGGGTGAAGCCGGGGCCTGAGTCGGCCACCCCGAGCCAGACACCGGTGGCGTCGTCGGTGCGGCAGAACACGCGGATCGTCTGTCCGGCTTCGGTGTACCGCACGGCGTTCTCGATCAGGGTGTCCAGGCAGACCCGTAGTCTCTCGTGAGATCCAACGACGTACGCCGTCGCTGTCTCGGTCCGCCATTCCCTCTCCGCGACCGTTGCCCAGCGGGTGACGGTTTCGTCGACGAGTCCGTTCAGGTCGACCGCGTCCTGCGGCGTCGGATCCTCGAGCCGGATCATCCTCAGCAGCCGGTCGCCGGCGCGCCAGAGCCGTCCGAGCTCGTCACGCACCACGTGGAGGTCCTCGCGATGGTCGTCCCGGTCCTCGCGCGCCAGCAGCAGGTCGACGTAGCCCGCGGCGATCGCCAGCGGTGTGCGCATCTCGTGAGAGGTCAGCCGCGCCAGGCGCTCTCGCTCCTTGGCTGTGGCGACCTGGCCGTCGGCGACCCGGGTGACCTCGGCGAGAGCCGCGAGCCTCCTGCGCACGTGCCACATCACCAGCACCGCCATGGCCAGCATCAGGACGATCTCGGTGGTCTCCTCCCAAGCGATGACCCCCGCCCTGGCTCGGAGCACCAAGATCACGCCGGAGGCCACGGCCACCGTGCCGAGAGCGAGACAAGTGGGCCGCACGGGCCATGCCTCGAATCCGTAGGCGAGCGCGAAGCCGATCCAGATCAGGTGGAAGGGGATCACTTCATCCCCGGGCGCGATCCACATCCAGCCCAGGCAGATGAGCGTGAGCGCCAGCCACGGCCAGAACAGGGAGTAGCGCGACACTCGGGCAGGCGACGCGACAGATCGGGCGGCCATGGTCATCGTCAGTCCTCCGTGTAGCAGTAGCCCACGGAGCGGACGGTCTCGATCGGCACCTCGGGGAGCTTGTTGCGCAGCCGGCGCACGCACACCTCCACCAGATTGGTCCCGGGCTCGAAGTCGATCCCCCACACGTCGTGCAGCAGCTCTTGGCGGCGACAGACCCGGCCGTGGCGGCGCATCAGGTGCGCCAGCAGCTCGAACTCCCGCTCGCTGAGCGCCACCTCCTCGCCACGCCAGAAGGCCCGGCGCCGGTCGAGGTCGAGTCGCACGCCCCCGTGATGGAGGTATCGGGTGTCGAGCGGAGCCGCCGGGCGGCTCGCCAGGCTGCGGCGTACGCGGGCCACGAGCTCGGCGGTGTGGAACGGCTTCGGGACGAAGTCCACCGCACCCAGGTCGAGCGCGTCGACGCGCGCGGCGACCTCGGGTACGGCGGAGAGCACGATGACCGGGGCGGTGAAGCCGCGGTCGCGTAGTCGGGACAGCACCTGGAACCCGTTGGCTCCGGGCATGACCAGGTCGAGCAGGACCAGGTCCACGTGGTCGTCGGCCAGCAGCTCCAGCGCGGTCTCGCCGTCGGGGGCAGCCTGGGTGACGTGTCCCTCGGCCGCGAGCAGGCGGCACAGCATGGTTCGCATGCGTTCCTGGTCGTCGACCACCATCACTGTGCTCATCATTACTCCTTGCTTCGAGTCCACACGGCCGCGCACGGCGGCGGAAGGGCCTTTCGGTCCTTCCGCCGCCCCTCTCTCCGCCGCGCGAGGCCGGGGGTCACCTCACGGGGCCGGAGGCACTGGTGGTCCTGGTGTCCAGGCGGAGGAGCCGAGACCGTTGACGGCGCTCACGCGGACGTACCACGTCTGGCGCGCGATGGTGCCGGTCGTGAACGAGCTGACGCCGGCGACGACCGTGCTGGTGCTCGCGATGGTCGCGAACCCCGGGTCGGCGCTGCGCTGGACGGTGTAGCCGGTAACCCCGGTGACGGGTGACCAGGTGACGGTCACCCGCTCGTTGCCACCCTGCCGCACCGCCGTCGCCGTCACGTTCGCCGGAGCCTCCGGCACCGCCACGGAGACCTGGACCGGGCCCGCCGCGGCCGACGAGCCGGCGACGTTCTCCGCCGCCACGCGGTAGCTGTACGTCGACCCGAGCGTGACGCCGGTGTCGGCGAAGGACACGTTGCCCGTGCCGGAGCGGGCGGGCACCGTGGCGATCCGCTGGTACGTCGTACCGCCGTCGCCGGACCGCTCGAGTGCGAACCCGGTCTCGTTGCCGGCGTTGTCGCGCCAGGTGAGGGCGACCCGCGGACCGGCCTGCACCGTCGCGGACAGCTGCGTGGGTGCTGCCGGTGTGTTCACCCCCAGCTCCTGCGACGTGGCGCGCACGGCCATGGTCGGGAATCCCGACCCGTAGCCGACGGCGTTCACCGCGACGACCCGGTAGCGGTACGGCGTCGACGCGTTCGACGTCGAGTCCACGAACGCCTTCGCACCGTGGGTGTTGGCCTGGTCGAGCGGGGAGGTCACGGTGCCCACGTCCGTCCACGAGGTCCCGTTGGCCGTCCGCTGCACGACGAACGACGTCTCGGTGATCGAGTTGTCGTTCCAGGTCAGCCGCACCCGCCGGTTGCTGCCGTTCCCGACCAGGGTGTAGCCGAGCCCGTCCGGCTTCACCGGCGGCAGCGCGAGGCTCACCGGACGCATCATGTCCATCTCCTCGTGGGACAGGATGTGGCAGTGGAACACGTACTCCCAGCCGAAGTTGACCAGCCGGTTGGCGACGGCCGCGGTGGGGTCGCCCTGCGGGTCGGTGCTGTTGAACCCCGCCGTTGACCCGATGGGGTCCATCGGGCTCAGCGGCCGCACCGAGTTCGGCACCTCGAACGGCACCTTCGGGATGATCGGGCGCAGCGCCACGATCGTGTCCTCCAGGGGGCTCATCCGCACCGTGTCCTTCCAGCCGAGCTCGTTCGGGTCCGGAGGCTTGACGATGTTGTCCCACGTCACCCGGTTGAGCACCTGCACGTCGTAGAGGTGGAAGTGGATCGGGTGCGTGTCCACCCCGTTGTGCGTGAAGCGCCAGATCTGGGAGCCGTCCTTCGTGTCACTGATGGGGGTGACCTTCACGTCGGCGGTCGGCAGGTTGGTGCCGTCGATCAACTCCGTCTGCGGGTTGACGTACGGGTAGAGCGTGACGTTCTGCAGACCCGGCGTCGGTGGCTGGGCCTCGATCCCGAGGTTGGCCTGCATCCGCCCGAACTCGTCGAAGGTCGAGGAGTTCATCTCGTCGTGGATCGCCTTCGGCTCCATCTGCATGGAGACCTTGGCGGCCTGCGAGCGCAACGTGTTGAAGCCGAAGGTTCCGGTGTTGTTCACCCGGACCAGGCCGTCGCACTTCTGCACGTTGGTGTTGGCGACGTTGCAGTTGCTGCTGGCCGCGAAGGACGAGCCGTACGCCGAGTTGTAGGCCGCCTGGCCGACGATCACCGGGTGCTGGCCCGACTCGAAGACCCCGGAGCCGTTCGCCTTGTGGGAGAACGCCGAGCGCAGCTTGGCCAGGTCGAACGCGGGTGCCGGAGCGGTGTCGGCGATCTTCACCTGCATGACCGTGCGGGTGTTGGGCCCGTAGCCGGCCAGGGGTGTGGGCGCACCGACCGGGCTGAGGTCCGGTGCTCCGGTGTAGTAGTCGTAGGACGGGACGCGTGCCGGGAAGGCTGCCGGGGCGTCGTTGTAGAGGATCAGTGTCTCGCCGGCGAACTCGGAGAAGTCCACGACGACGTCCGCCCGTTCCGCCGGCGCGAGCAGCAGCGAGTGCTGGTCGACGTTGCCGACGTCGAACCGGGTCGGGTCCTTGATCCAGGTGGTCGGCTGCTGGCCGTCGATCACCGTCGGGGCGGGCAGGAAACCGCCCTCGCTGGCGATCTGGACCCAGTCGGGGCCGTAGGCGTCGTCGTTGCTGCCCACCGGGGTCGGAGACACCGTCGGGTCGGTCTGGGCCGCCGCGACCTCACCGGGCTTCAGTGCGACCTCGGTGGTGCCGTCGCCCTGGCTGGGGTCGGCGGTGTACCACTGGAAGTTGAAGAACCGGTCGTTGGCCGCGTTGAGCAGCCGCATCCGGTAGCTCTTCGGCTGCAGCGTCGTGGTGGGGTAGGCGACCCCGTTGACGATGGGGGTGTCGTTGAACTGCTCCATCCCGGCCGACACGTTGGGCGTACCCGGGATCTGCTCCGGCTCGCAGAACGGGTCGGTCTGGTACTGCCAGGTGGACGGGTCGTCGAGCTGGCAGGCCGGGTCGTAGTACGGGTTGGGGATCGGCCCGTGCTTGGTGCCGGAGGCCGGTGGCCAGAACCACGGGCCGTACATCCACCGACCGTAGGCGCTCATACCTGAGGGGTCGCCCGGGTTCTGGGCCGGCATGTAGACGTGGTGGTACCAGAAGCTCCCCTTCCTGCCCCAGCGATCGACGTCCCACGTCGGGTCCTGCAGCTTGAGGGTCGCCTCGTCGGGGGTGAAGGTGCGGTCCTGCACGATCAGCGGGAGCGTGTCCGCCTCGCCGGGGATGGTGCCGCTGGTGACGAGCGCCTTCTCCGTGTCGTCGGTGATCTGGTAGCCGGCCGCCTCGCCGGCGTACACGTTGAGCCGGGTGATGCCCCACGAGTGGTCGTGGTAGAACATCATCCGCGCGCTCTGCTGGTTGGTGTAGTAGAAGGTCGAGCAGCCGTCGTCGTCGGCGGCGCAGACCTCGGCACCGCTGCCGTCCGTCATGTCGGGCACGTTGCGGGTGCTGACGCCCTGCGGCCACGGGGTGTCCTCGTTCGCCGGGGTGATCCACTGGTGCGGAGTGCCGTCGCTGATCCACGGCGTGATCCCGCCGTGCAGGTGCAGCGTGGCCCGGTTGTCCTTGAAGCACATGTCGGACTTCGGGTAGCCGGTGCAGGTCGGGTTGCGGACGCCGTCCATCACGGTGCCTTCGTCGGTCGGGGCCGGCATGTCCATCGGCCCCATGCCCGAGCCCATCATCGTGCTGTCGGTCGGCAGGAACAGGTCACCGTCGGCGCCGGTGGGCAGCAGGTTGCGGAAGACGATCCGCACCGGCCGGTCCTTGGTGGCGGCGATGATCGGGCCGAGCCACTGCGGGGAGGCGACGCCGGTGTAGCCGGTGATCGGTTGCCTGGTCCCGTCGAGGAGCTCGTTGTAGAGCGGCACCTGGCGGCCGGGCAGGTCGGGGGTGGACAGCTGGACGTAGCCGCGGACCAGGGTCGCCGGCAGGTCGCTGGAGAACTTGGTGCGGTACTGGACCAGGCCAATGACGTACTCGTCGGCCTCCTTGCCGTTGTAGGTCTTGGCCTCCGGGACGGCGGTCGGGATGAACTTGCTGTCCGGTCCCATCGCCGGGCTGTCCGGCGCGAGCGGGCAGCCGGTGCCGTCGGTGCCGGGGTTGCAGGTGGTCGGCAGCTGGTCCTGGAACTTCTTGATCCCGGGAGACAGGTACCCGTCACCGGGGCTGTCGACTGTGATGCCGCTGATCGACCCCGCGTCGGTTACGGCCGTGACCGCGGCGCCCGAACCGCTGCCGGTCGGGTCGGTGACCTCGACGGTGGGCGCGCTCGTGTAGCCGGTGCCGGGGTCGGTGACGGTGGCGCCGACCAGCCGGAGGTCCGCGGTGGCCGTGGCGGGGGTGGAACCGCTGATCGGGTCGAAGATCGTGCCGTCGCGCACGGTGACGCCGGGTGCGCTGCTGTAGCCGGACCCGGGGTCGTCGACCACGATGTCGGTGATCACGCCGTCGGCGTTCATGCCGTCGATGTCGTCGCCGCTGGCGATCATCGGCACGTGCGCCTTCGCGATGGTGCCGGCCGGGTCGTCGGGCAGGTCGAAGTCGATGGTCGGCATCGTGTAGCCGCTGCCGCCGTCGGAGAGCTGGACGGCGCCCACGCCGCCGGAAGCGGTGGCGGTCGCCCCGCTGCCGCCGCCGCCGGTGATGGCGAGGTCGAGCCCGCCGTAGCCGCTGCCGCCGCTGTCCACGGTGAGAGCGACGACGGCGCCGGCGGGGTTGACCTGCGCCGTGGCGGCGGCCGCGGTGCCGGTGCTGCCGGCGACGGTCACGGTCGTGGTCGCGTCGTAGTCATGGCCGGGCGAGGTCACGTTGATCGACGCGATCCCGCCGGTGGTCGGGTCGACCTGGGCCACGGCCTCCGCTCCCTGGCCCGTTCCGGCGATGTCCACCGCAGCGGTCGAGAGGGTGAAAGGGCTGTTGGCCCAGTTCGGGTACGGGCCGAAGTAATGCGGCACCGAGCTCTGGTCCGTGGGCGACTCCGGCGGGCTGACCGCGAGCGCCGGTGCCGGTGCCGCGACCATCAAGGTCGCGTTGGCGACCAACCCCGATGCGACCAGTGCCGTAGCCCCCACGAGCGCCGTCAGTCGGCGCGGGATCCGCTTCGTACTCATCCTCATGGTGATTCCTCCCCGGTCGGGTGTTGCCGCTCGGCAGCGGCCACCCTGGACGCCCCGGCGGCGCCCGTCACCCGTTCAGTCAGCACCGACCGGGCCGCAGCCACCGCCTCTATGAGCGAGCGCTCACGGGGCTGTCACGTCTCGGTCATGAGCAGCACGCCGCTCCGGCGGCGCGGCTGTGGCCGGTCCGTCGACGAGACGGACCGGCCACTCAGATGCGGACTTCGCGTCAGCCGATGCGATAGGGCTGCATCATGTCGTTGTCCTCGTGCTCGAGGATGTGGCAGTGGAAGACGTAGGTCCCCGCGAAGCGCTGCACCGCGACGCCCGGGGCATCACCGGTGAACGGGGCCGGCACTCCCGCCGCCGTCCCGCCGAAGGGCACGACGATCCGGGTGACCATTCCGGGCGGGGCCATCACCACGTCCTTCCAGCCCCGCTCGCCGGGGGCCGGATTCCGAGCTTTCCCCTGCAGGAAGTCTTGCGGGGAGAGCCCCGGCCACGGACCTCGCCCGGCGGCTGCAGGGTCGGGAAGCTGGCTGTCGGGAGGGAGCGCGGCGTTCACGGCAGACGTGTAGGCGTCGACGTCGAAGCCCTGCCGGTCGAGCACCCGGAACTGCGTCATGTGCAGATGGATCGGGTGCGCGTCACCGGTGGCGTTCACGATCTCCCACGTCTCGACACTGTTGAGCGCGGGGTTCTCGATCTCGCTGATGCGCGGGGTGCCGTCCGTGTCGGCGTAGAACTGGTTGTTGATGTGCCCGTGCACCGGTTCGTCGACCGAGGGGTCGGCGATCTCGTTGAGCATGATCGAGCGAGTGCGGCTCGGCCTGAGCGTCGGCAGTGTCGGCGGTCGGTTGCGGCCACCTCGCAGGGTCCTCGGCACGTCGTTCTGCAGGCCGACCTTCGACGTCACCGTGAGCTGCATGAGGTCGTGCAGGGGCGCCTCGTCCTCGTCCGGCGGCGCGTCCAGGGTGCCGAACGGCGAGTTCGCGTCGTTCCGCAGCACGAACCTACGGCCCGGAGTCGCCTTGCGCAGGTCCACGAGCAGGTCCATGCGCTCTGCGGGCGCGATGAGAAGCTCGGTGAGCCGCACGGGTGCGTTCAGCAGGCCGCCGTCGCCGCCGATCTGGTAAACGGTCAGCCCGGTCGGCAGCACCACGTGGTAGAACCGCGCGTTCGAGGCGTTGAGCAACCGGAACCGGTACATCCCTCGCGCCACGTCGAGGTTCGGGGTGACCTTGCCGTTGACGACGGCCACATCGCCGAAGAACTCCGGCGCCCACTGGTTGGGATAGCCGTCGGGCACGTCGGCGTTGCCGCAGAAGGGTCCGGCTGGATAGGCGAACGTGCCGTCGGCTGCGAACGTGCGATCCTGCAGGGTCAGCGGAATCTCGGCGTCTCCTGACGGCAGACCGAGCATGTTGTCCGGCTGGCCGGTGTCGAACCCGTCGCGCAGCCAGTACTGGCCGGCGAGTCCGGCGACCACCTGCAGGCGGGTCATTCCCCAGGAGTGGTCGTGGTACCAGAGTCCGGTCGCCTCCTGGTCGTTGACGTATCGGTAGGTCGTTCTCTCGCCGGGCACGACGGTGTCCGTCGGCAGTCCGTCCTGCGACGGCTCGCTGTGGGCGCCGTGCAGGTGGATCACGCCGCGCGGGGCCGAGCCGTCGGTGCCGGTCATCCCCATCAGGGTGTGGTCCATGGAGTCCGCGAGCGGGTGGGGTCCGAGCGCGTTCCTGACCACCAGTCTGGCGGGCACTCCGCGGCGGGCCTCGATCGTCGGGCCGCCGTTCCAGTCCGCGCCGGTGCTGCCCTCCGGCGCGTAGCCGGATGTCGGGGTCGGCGGTAGGTCCGCGTGGAAACGGTGTGCGCCGCTGCGCATCCGCAGCGCCGCGGTGCCTCCGTCACGGAGATCGATGCGGGCGGGCACCGTGAGCTTCTCGGTGAACTCGCTCAGCTGTGGGCTCGAGACCGGCTCCGGGCAGACCGCCTCGGTGCGCGGCGCCGTCATGGTCATGGGTCCCATCCCGACACTGGGTCCCCCGGACATCAGGCCCCCGGCCACCGCCACGGCGAGGACCGCACCCCCGGCCACGACGGTCGAGGGTCGTCGGCTCGGTCGTCCGGGCCCGGGCTCGGTCTCCGTCAGTTGTGCTGTCGCATGCTCGTGCATTGCCCCTCCTTGTCCGCCGACGCTCGGTCGCGCTCCCGCGGACGGCGTCGAAACACCCCCTGCCAACGTCCAACCACGGCGCGGCGAGCGCAGATGAACGGGAGGCCCGTCACGTGGCGGTCACGTGGCTGTCACGAACTCCGCTGGACGATTGGGGCGTCGACGTACCAATGGCGCGAGGGGTGTGTGCCACTCGTCCTCCGGCGAAAGGTCTCTCGACCCGTGCCGCCGGGGTCGCGACGAGCGACGCTGATGCCCACCACCACCGAACGATCGGGGGACACGTGATGCCGTTGAACCATGCCGCCCCACCGTCCTGTGAGGTGTGTCTGTTCTGGCTCCCGCTGGGAGCCGACGGCAACCCGGCAGTGCGCTGGGGCGGCCGAGCGTACGAGGCGATCGCCGCCCGGCTGGAGGGTCGCGATCGTCTCAGGCTGTTCCACTCCGCCCTCCTGGTCCGCCTCGGCGGAACGAGCTTCGTGGTGGAGATGGCCCCGGCCTGGGGTGCGCCCGCCGCTGAGCGAGGCGTCGTCGGGGAGGGCGCCGTGGGCCTCGCGCTCCTGGGCCGCTCGCGCCTCTTCCGGTACGAGATCCGTCGTTGGCGCGACGGAGTGATCGCGGACGCGGACCAGGCGGTGAACTCGCCGAGCGACCTGAACGCCACCGACGGGCAGGCGCGCGCGTTGTTGGCCCTGGTCCCGCGATGCCCCACCCCCGTGTGGGGGAGGGACGAGCTCGCGACCGGCGACATGTGGAACTCGAACTCCCTCGTCGCCTGGCTGCTCACGCACGTCGGGCTCCACGGTGACGAGATCGCACCGCCGGTGCACGGCCGAGCGCCTGGGTGGGACGCCGGCGTCCGGGTCGCGCAGCGACAGATGGAGCGAAACGGCGCGTTGACAGCATCGGAGGTATCTCCGTGGCCATGAGGCGGGCCGCGCGCGCGGCCGTGATGCTCGCGGTCGGCGGATACGCCTGTCTCCAGTGGCTGGGGCGAACCTACGGCTCGACGCATCGGGAACGGGGACTGCCCATGCCAGGAGATGGTCTGGTCCGCTGCCCGCAGACGGTGGCGAACCACGCGGTCACGATCCCGGCACCTCCAGGCCGGGTCTGGCCCTGGCTCGTCCAGATGGGCTGGCGCCGGGGCGGCTGGTACACCGCTCGGTGGGTGGATGTGCTGATGTTCCCGGCCAACGCGCCGAGCGCGGACCGCGTCCTTGCGGAGTGCCAGCGCCTCGAGGTCGGCGACTTCATCCCCGACGGACCGCCGGAGACCGAGTGCGGGTTCGTCGTCCGTGAGGTCCGACCGGGAGCCCACCTGGTGCTGTACTCCACCAGCCATCTGCCCCGGACCTGGCGCACCCGCGGCCTGGCCGAGATCGCGTGGACCTGGACCTTCCAGCTGTCGCCGGTCGACACCCGATCCGGTCCGGGGACCCGTCTGGTGTTCCGGTGGCGTGCGCGCACCTCACCGTGGTGGTTGACCGTCGGAGCGAACACGATCCTGGTCCCCGCGGACTTCGTCATGTCCCGCGACATGTTGCGAGGTCTGCGGGTCCGGAGCTCTCCAGCCGGCACCGGATGAGGGCGGGGCCGTCCTTCCGTCAGGCGGTGAGGTCGAAGACGAGGCGTGCAGGCACGGTCCCGGCCAGGACCTCCTCGAAGCAGTCGTTGACCTCCTCCAGTCGACGCGATCGGGCGACGACCTTGGTGCGCCCCTGCGCGTGCAGAGCGAAGCACTCGGCCAGGTCGTTGCGGGTGCCCACCAACGAACCGATCACCGAGATCCCCTTGAGGACCGTCTCGAAAACGGGCAGCTGGAGGGTGTTGTCGGCGGGGAGCCCCACGATCACCAAGCGTCCGTTGGGGTTCAGGGACGCGTGCGCGGCGTGCATGGCCGCCGGCGAGGGGACCGTGACCACGGCCAGGTCGACGCCACCGAGCCGTGCCAGGTTCGCCGCCTGGTCGCCACGTGCGTCCACGACGTGGTCGGCACCGAGCTGCTTGGCGAGGTCGAGCTTCTCGTCCTCGACGTCGACCGCGACGGTGGTCGTCCCGAAGATCCGTGCGTACTGCAGGGCCAGGTGGCCGAGCCCGCCGATCCCTACGATCATGGCGGTCTCCGTCGGCTGGGGGCGAGCGACCTTGAGCGCCTTGTAGGTCGTGACCCCTGCGCACGTGAGGGGTGCGGCGTCGAAGGACGAGACCCCGTCGGGGACTCGGACCACGTGGCTGGCGTAGCCGACGGCGTACTCGGCATAGCTGCCGTCCATCGTGTAACCGGTGTACTGGGGGGCCGTGCAGTAGGTCTCCCACCCACCCACGCAGTAGCGGCACGTGCCGCACGCCCGCCCGAGCCACGGCAGGGCCACGCGCTGCCCGACCATGACCGGGTCGACGTCGGCACCGGCCTTGACGACGCGGCCGACTCCCTCGTGCCCGGGAATCAACGGGATCATCGGTTTCACGGGCCACTCACCTCGTGCTGCATGGATGTCGGTGTGGCACAGGCCGCTTGCCTCGATCCGTACGAGGACCTGGCCCGGGCCCGGCTCCGGTACGGGGACGTCCCGGATCTCCAGCGGTGCCCCGATGGCAGGTACGACTGCAGCTCTCATGGCGATTCCTCTCCTCGGTATGGCTCTCCTCCCAGCCAAGCCGCAGGGTCTGTTCCTCACGAGACGCGAAGGTCATCGACGGTGCGGGCCGAAGGTCCCCCGCCCCGACACCGCACGGCTCTGGGCGCGCAGTCGACGTGGCAGGAGGGTGGAGTCGTGGCGACAACGCAGGCGAGAGCCGTTGAGACCGACCGGGTAGGCGCGGTGGGTCGGCGCGTGGTCGGCGGCTTCTACCTCTCGATGGGGGGCGTGCACCTCGGCATCGTCGCCGCCGACCCGAACACCTACGCGGGCTTCGCGGACGCGGGACTCTTCGGCTTCGTTCGTCAGGGCTGGAGTCAGGTGTTCATGGCCGATCCCGCGCTCTGGGGCGCCTGTCTCTTCGTGGGCGAGACTGTCCTCGGGATCGCGCTGCTGGCTGGTGGTCGGGCGGCGCGGCTGGGTTGGTACGGCGTCATCACCTTCCACGTCCTGCTGATGCTGTTCGGCTTCTGGGTCTGGCTGTGGAGCCTTCCGGCGATCGCCGTGCTCGTCGTCCTCGCCCGACGGGACCGCCGGAACCTCGCGCCTGCCGACCCGGGCGCGCTCATCGCTCGCTGATCGTCCCGAGGACCGGCTTCAGGTCGAGGACGGGGGTCCGGTCCACCGCCTCGAGGTTGCTCACCAGGATCCGGTTGCCGTCGATCGACAGGATCGTCACCCGATGCAGGCCGATCGGGTTCGGTCGGTCCGGCGAGCGCGTGTTGAACACACCGGTCGGCGGTCGCTCGGTGTCGCCGCGGGGGTGGACGGTGAGGACGTCGCGGCTCGCCCGGTCGAGCCAGGTGAGGACCAGCACGTCGGCACCGGCCCGGAGTCCTCGGAGCCCTTCGCCCACCGCCGGGTCCAGCACCAGCCACGCTTCGGGAGCACCCTCGTCGCCCTGCCGAGGGGCGTCGGCGGGGTTCGACAGCTCGGACTCCACGCGACCGATCGGCTCGAGGACTATCGGATCTTCGATCGTGGCCTCCCTCGGCGGCGTGGAGGAAAGGGCGTCACGCGGAGACGGCCGCGCGCACCTGGTCCAGCATGGCCTGCTCGCGCTCGCTCACCTGCTGGGCGCGGAACCCCATGAAGCCGCCCTCCTTGGCGGCATCGGCCGCCGCCTGCGCGGACGTCACCAGCCACGCCGCGAACGCCGCGGCCTCTTCGGGTTCGGCCTTGGCCGAGACGAGTGCCTGGATGGAGCGCAGCTCCTCGAGCACCTGCTCACCTGCCGAGGCGCCCTCGGCGGAGGGGCGGTACCCACCGAGCGGGCTCTGCTTCCGCTGCGCCATGTCCTGGATCTCCAGGGCCACCTCGGTCAGCAGCTGCTCGCGACTCGGCGGGTTCGTGGCGCTCTTGAGCGTCGCCATGGTCTCCTTCGTGGCCTCGATGGGGCCGCCGGGGTCGGCGAGCGAGATCGCCATCCCGGCCACGAACGGTGCTCGGACGACGCGGGGCCACTCGTCCTCGGTGAAGTCACTCTTCGTCGTCACAGCCGGCTTCCCTCCGATGTCGGGTCGGACCTGGTCCCGAAAGCGTTGCGGCCACCGA
>NZ_DASSCL010000065.1:0-17323 GCF_035697785.1 Nocardioides sp. | reverse complement strand
TCGGCGTTGAACCACTTAACGGTGCCCTGAGCCATGCTCACTTACTCCTCTAACGGGGCGTGAGACCGCCACTTCGACGGCCCCGCATCAGATGCGGGTGAAACGCCGTGCCCCCTCAAGCAATGACTCAAGAGAAAACGTCGCCGGATCACAAAAACTCCGCGGACGTCGACCTTCTGGATGAAGGCGTTGCTAGACCTGTGGAACTTTGCACCTGCTGTGCTGGAAACCCTACCAATGTCGGGGCCTTCCTGCCGAGTGCGGATTCACCGGGCGTCGCAAACAGTGCGTGAACCGGTCGCCGACGGCGCACGTCCACCCGGTGCCGGGAGGAGATGCGGGTCAGACCACCACGCCGATCGGGCGGTAGACCAGGCCGGGGAACACCGACGTCGGTGACCGGTCGGGGAACCGGCGGGCGACGACCTCGCCGAGCACGTTGCGGTAGTCGGTGGTGACCTGCAGGTCGCCGTCGACGAGCCGGTCGGTGCCCAGCCCCGGCCAGCTCCCGTGGTAGCCGCCCCGGACGCCACCGCCCATCAGCAGCATCATGTTGCCCCAGCCGTGGTCGAGGCCGTTGTTGCCGTTCTGCGCGACCCGCCGGCCGAACTCGCTGATCGTCACGACCGTGACCCGGCTCCGCGTCGTGCCGAGGTCGCGCATGAACGCGTCGACGGCGTTGGCGAAGCCGCCGATCATCCGCTGCATCCGCCCCGCGTCGAGGCGGCCGTAGTCGCTGTGCATGTCCCAGGTGCCGTAGTCGACCGAGACGGCCTCCGTGCCGACGTCGGCCTTGATCAACCGGGCGGTGTCCTTCAGCGCGGCGGAGAGGCCCGCCGCCGGGTACGCCTTCGGGTAGCTGACGGCTGGCTGGTAGCGGTCCTCGACGACCGGCCGCAGGTCCTTGACCGTCTTCAGCGCGGCCCGGGTGGCGTCGCCGAGCGCGCCCGGCGACCGCTTCCACGTGGTGCGCAGCTGGCGCCTGCGCCGCTTCAGGAAGTCACCGTCGGCGCCGGCCAACGAGACGTCCTCCAGGCTCTCGGCGGTCAGCGACAGCGCGGGGCCGACCAGTGCGGTCGGCGTGACCGGGTCGCCGAGCCCGACCGCGTCGTACGGCTGGCTCCCGCCTCCGAGACCGACCATCCGGTTGACCCAGCCGCGACGTACGCCGGACGTCGGGTCGGCGTCCTCGATCTCCTCCATCGCCCGGAAGTGCGACCGGTTCGGCACCTCCATCCCGACGGCGTGGACGGCGGCCAGCTCGCCGGCGGTCCAGAGCCACTCCAGCGGCCGCAGCGACGGGTGCAGTCCGAACATCGCGTCGGCCGCGAACAGGGAGGTGGCCGGGATGCCGATCGTGGGCCGGGCGGCGTAGTACGCCGGGTCGCCGTGCGGGACGACCATTCCCATACCGTCGACGCCGCCGCGCAGGCTGATCACCACCAGCACGTTGTTGCCGACCGCCTTGCCGAACGACGCCTGGCGGAACGCGTCGCCGAACACCGAGGTGGTGACGGCCGCGCCGGTCGTGGCGGCCATGCCGGCGAGGAACCGGCGGCGGGACAGGCCGGCCGCCTTCTCGAACTCCTCGCAGCAGCCACCCAGGTCCGCCGTCACGGCCGATGCCGGCGGGACGCTTGTGTCGGTCAGTTCAGTCATGGGCGCCGGTCACCTCGACATGTGCTGGGGCGAGTCGAGCAGCACGGCGGCCACCCGGACGAACTGGCCCCGCGCCAGCTCGTGCTTGCGATCGATCTTCTCGTCCGGCTTGTAGCCGGTCGCCTGGCACACGGCCTTGAGCATCGTCTTCGTGGACCTCCGGCCGAGCAGGCTGCGGGATAGGTGGTCGACGTACCGGTCGAGCCGGATCGACTTGCGCGGCAGCCATCGTTGCGGCTTGCGGTAGCGGACGTCGCGCTCCGGGGACGAGCCCGACGCGAGGTCCCAGTGCATCCGGAACGAGCTGAGCATCCGCGCGGCGGAGGCCCAGTCGGCGTTGCGCTCGGGGGCGCCGTCCGGCCTCGGCCACTGGTAGAGCGGCAGGCTGCGGTGCTGGTGGGTGATCCGGTGTGCGAACGCCCGACCACCGGTCGGCCTGCTCGCCCGCACCTGCAGCGCCCGGGCGGTCGCGACCAGGTCGTCGACCGGGGTGCGGATCTTCTGACCCGCGGACTGCTGGAACTCCGGGCTGCTGACGAGCGCGCGGAGCACGGCGCGGATGTCGGTGCCGGCGGCGAGGTAGACCTGGCTGAGCCGGTCGACGAGCGCGGCCGGGGGGTAGTCGCCGACGAACCGGGTCACCAGCTTGGTGGCGATGGTGCGCGCCGTGGCCGGGTGGCGGGCGAGGTAGCGCAGGTAGTCGACGGTCATCGCGGATCCGTCGGCGTCGGCGTTGGGGTGCGTGAAGCCCAGCACCTGCACGGGGCGCTGGGTGTGCTGGCGCGGGTTGTAGCGCATCTCCCAGGTGCCGCGGAAGTCGACGCGGTAGCCGCTGAGGATGACGGCCGAGTCCTTCACCATCTGTTCGGTGTAGCCGGACGCGCGCCCCACGGTGTGCAGCTCGAGCAGCTCGCGGCCGTGGTTCTCGTTGGGAGCGTCCTTCACCGACCGGAAGTTGTCGAGGTACAGCAGCATCGACGGGTGCAGCGTGCACGCGACGAGGAGGTCCTCGAAGCGGCCGAGGGCGTGCTGCCGGATCGTCTGGTCGTAGTGGAACCGCTGCACCCACGCCGTACCCCCGACGGCGGTGACGTGCAGGTGGTTGGACCAGAAGTCGACCATCGTCTCCTGCACCTGGCGGTGGGAGTAGATCCGGCGCAGCATCGTCCAGCTGGACAGCTGGTCGGCGTAGCCGTAGCCGACCTTGCTCTTGGTGAACTTCACCGCGGGCGTCTCGAACAGCTCGGGGAACCACCTGTCGAGGTAGCCCACCTTGGGGTGCTCGGGCACGGTGTCGGGGTTCAGCTGCTGCTCGAACCACGCGGACGGACCGCCGGCGGTCCGCATCTGCTCCCAGGTGCGGACCGAGAAGCCGCAGCCCATCCGGTTCATCAGGTGCAGCCCGTAGGGGCTGGGCACCTTGGTGGCCCGGAACGGGTTGACGGCGTACCGGGTGCGACGCCGTCGGTCGCCAACCCGACGTGCCGTCGTGGGCATCGGCATGTGGACCTCCCCCGAGCTCGTGCGGCCAGGTCAGGCTATCCGCAAAGTAAAGGTGGCGTCGGGGTTATCGGGTCGGACACGGGAGGAAGGCCCTTCGGTCTCCCCCGACCCGAAGGACCTCCCGACCCGCGTCAGCGCGTCGCGGCGGCGGCCGGACCCTGGAGCGGCGCGTCGCTCGTCGGCGGTGACGCGAGACCGAAGGCGACCAGTGCCAGCAGTGAGGCGGTGAGCGAACGCACCGGCAGCCACATCGTCGTTTTCCTCAGTCACTCGGTCCTCGGTGCGGCATCCGGTCCGCACGCTTATCTATCGACGAGGCCGGGGCGTACCTTGAGGACTTCGCCCGATTCGCGCCCGTTTGTCACGCCCGGGCGGTCTCTTTTCAGGTTGCCGGGCCGCCGCGGTCTGGCCCAGGATGCTCGGCATGCCGGTGGACCTGTGGAGCAGCCCCACGTTCGTGGAGGAGGCCCGTGCCTGGGTGGCCGACCAGGTGCGCCCGCTGGGCATGTCGCTCAACGGCGAGTGGGAGCAGCCGCACTGCCGTCCGTGGTCGAGCGCGATCCGGTTCGAGAGCGACGGCGGCCGGCTGTGGTTCAAGGTGAACGGTCCCGGCACCAGCTTCGAGACCGGCGTCGTCGAGCGGCTCAGCCGGCTGGTGCCGGACCTGGCTCCGGAGCTGCTCGCCGCCGACGTCGAGCGCGCGTGGACGCTGACCCGCGACGCCGGCCCCGTGATGCGGTCGGTCGCCCCGCCGGAGGAGCTGTGGGGCTGGTGGGAGGGGGTGGTGACGCGGTACGCCGAGGCACAGATCCGGCTGGCGGAGCACCGAGCGACCCTGCTCGAGGCCGGTGCCCAGGACCTCTCCCCCGCCACGCTGCCCGACCGGGCCCGCAGGCTGCTCGACGAGCTGGCCGGGGCGGCCCCCGAGGACGGCGGGCTGACCCGCGAGGAGGCGGCGTCGATGGAGGCGCTGCTACCGGAGTACGACGCGTGGTGCGAGGCGCTGGCCCACTCCGGCGTACCCGACTCGGTGCAGCACGACGACCTGCACTCCTCGAACGTCTGCTGGAACGGGTCGGTGGAGACCGCCCGGATCATCGACTGGGGCGACACCTACGTCGGCTTCCCGCTCGCGACGATGCTTTGCACCATGAACTCCATCTCTTGGCACGCCAAGAGGGAGGTCGACGACCCCCTGGTGTTGCGAGTGCGGGACGCCTACCTCGAACCGTTCACGGCTTTCGCGACGCGGACCGAGCTGGTCGAGTACGTCGGTCTGGCTCGGCGCACCGGGGCGGTCCCCCGGGCGATCTCCTACCAGCACGCCTTCGAGGGGGAGCCTCGCTCGGCCGAGGCCGAGCTGGACTGGCCGGTGCGCGGTTGGTTCCTGGAGATCCGCGAGCTCTGACCTCCGATCGAGATCGGTGCGGGTCGGTGACCTTGAGCGTGCCGTCGGCCCTCGCCTGAGCGTGGCGAATGCCACGCGCGCCCGGAATGGGCAAATTTTCATGGAATGTCTGCGCACGGCGCCGCACGACGCTGTACTTGTCGGTGAGTTCAGGCGTCCTGGGGGGAGATCTGATGCGCCTACTTCGTGCTTCCTGTCTGCTGATGTCGGTCGCGACGATGGCCGCCGGCGGGCTCACGACGTCGCCGGCGGTGAACGCCGCGGAGGCCAGCAGCTACGCGGTCAGCACCACGACCCTGCCGGACGGCTCGACTACGACCGTGCGCTGGGATCCCTGCGGCGACCGGATCACCTTCAAGGTCAACGCCGGCGCGCTCGGCCGCTCGGATCGGCCGAGCGCCGTGCGCGAGGCCAAGAAGAAGGTGCGCCAGCTCGCCAAGGCCTCGGGCCTGCGGTTCTCCTACCGAGGGAAGACCTCGTTCGTGCCGAGGTCGGACAACGCGGGCTCGCAACCGGCGGAGCTGGTCGTGGCCTATGTCCGGCCCGAGCAGACCGACTACCCGCTGACCGGGCCCACCGCCGGGTACGGCGGCTACAACTTCGGGTGGCAGGGCCGCACCGACGGCTCGATCTCCTACGGCGTGACATCGGCGTACGTCGTCATCGACGTCCCGGACACCCGCTCGTGGAGCACGTCCCTGACCGAGGGCGGCGTCACGCGCCCCGGGCTTCTCGGGCACGAGCTCGGGCACGCCGTCGGGTTGATGCACGTGGCCGACCGGCAGCAGGTGATGTACCCCTCGTTGCACGCCGGATCGCCGCAGACGTACGCCGACGGCGACCGCACCGGGCTGGACGTGGTCGGTCGGGCCGCCGGCTGCCTGGCCCCGGTGTCCTCCTGATCGGCGCGACGGCGTAGAGAACACCGGCACGCATCTCCCCGCGAGGTGATCGTGGGGAGATGCGCAGCCGGGGCGGCGGTGGTCAGGCCGCGTAGCGCCTCGCCGCCGGGTGCAGGGCGAGAGCGCCGACCAGCAGACCGACGACGCCGAACGGGATCGCCGACAGCTCCTGGATGGTCACCAGCTTCATGATCGTGAAGACGACGATGAACCCGGCCCAGGCGACCAGCCCGACCCGGCCGTGCGAGGAGCCGCGCAACAGCCCGACAGCGGATACGAGCGCGAGGACCACGGTCGCCTCGTACGTCGTGACGAACGTGACGCCCGCGGCGTCCCAGCCTTCGAGCCCGGTGAAGTAGATCGCGCCGTACCCGGCGAACAGGCTGAGCAGGATGGCGAGCACCGATGCGGTGAGCACCGGAGCCGGGGGGCGACCCGGGCGCGAGGTGGTGGTGGCGGCGGCGCTCGGGGCGGTGGTGGTGGCGGTGGTGGTGGCGGTGTTGCTGAACATGAGCTGCTCCTTCGATGACAACGGATGAGGTGTGAGGTCGACTGTGTGCCCGGACCTGTCCCAGCCACGACGGTCCCGGATCACGACCTTGGTCGGGACTTCTCGTCCCGTGACGGCGGGACTCCCCGGCCGCCAGAATGACCGCGTGTACACAGCAGGTGGGCTCCTCGCCGTCCTCGGCGGCCTGGTCGGCATGGCGCTCCACGCCGTCAACGCGGCGGCCGGGCGCACCGTCACGCCGTCGTTCTGGCTGATGCAGGTGGCGGTGGCGGTGGCCTACGGCCTGCTCGCCCTCGCGGTGAGGCGGGCCGCCACGGTCTGGCTGCGGTCGACGGTGCTGCTGATCGCGCTGTTCGCGGCGGTGTCGGTGCTGGCGTCGGAGTGGGCGCAGGCCGTCCCCGGCTCCGACTGGATGCTGTGGCTGGGCTCCTGGTCGTGGGCGCCCGGCTACGTCGCGATCCTCGCCCTGCTGCCCGGGCTGCTTCCCGACGGCCAGGTCCCCTCCCCGCGGTGGCGGGCGGTGCCTGTGCTGGGGCTGGCCGCGGTCGTGCTCGCCGGCGGCAGCTGGGCGCTCACGCCGTACGACGCCCAGGACTTCCCGGGCCCGCTGGCCGGGAGCACCAACCCGGTCGGCGTCGACCTCGTGGCATCCGCACCGGTCCAGGCACTCGTCCTGACGGTGACCCTGCTCGCGGCAGGCAGCGCCGTGGCGGCGCTGGTCGTCCGATGGCACCGGGCCGAGGGGGTCGCGCGTCAGCAGCTCAAGTGGGTGCTGCTCGGTGTCGCCGCCACCCTCGCGCTGGCCGCGCTGGCGCGGGTGCTGCCGGTCCCGATCACGGAAGCGGTCGCCGCAGCCGCGATGCTCCCGCTGCCCGCGGCGGTGGCCGTCGCCGTGCTGCGGTTCGGGCTCTGGGACGTGGAGGTGGTGGTCTCCCGAACCCTGGTCTACGTCTCCGCCTCGGTCGTCGCCGTGGTCGGGTACGCCGGGGTCGTCGGCCTCGTCGACCTCGCCGTCGACGGCGCGTCCGGCGCGGCAGCGCTGATCGCCGTAGCGGTGGTGGCACCGCTGATGCCACCACTGCACCGGTGGCTGCAGCGGCGCGTGAACCGGCGCGTGCACGGCGACGACGACGAGCCCTGGGACGAGCTGGCCCGACTGGGCGAGCGGCTCGCGGCGGCCGCCGACCCCGACGAGCTGGTCGACCACGTGCTCCCGTCGGTCGTCGGCCGGATCGGGCATGCCTTGCGGGCCTCGGGTCTGCGGCTCCGGCTGCCCGACGGGTCCGTGCTCGTCGAAGGCGTGGAACCTGCGGGCGGGGACGAGAGCGCGGTGGAGCTGCCGCTGGAGTACGCCGGGGAGCGGCTCGGGACACTCACGGTCGCCCGCGCCGGTGGTTTCGGCAGCGCCGAACGCGCGCAGCTCGACCGTCTCGCCGCGCAGGCCGCCGTGGCGGTCCACACCGTGATGCTGGCCCGGGAGACGCGCCGCTCCCGTGAGCTGGTGGTCGTCGCGCGCGAGGAGGAACGCCGACGGCTCCGCCGGGACCTGCACGACGGGGTCGGGCCGTCCATCGCCGCCCTGGCCCTGCAGGTCGAGACGGCCCGCGACCTCGCAGCGGAGGACCCCGAGGCTGCGGGTGCGCTGCTGGCCCGGCTCGCGCCCCGCATCAACGCGGTCGTCGGCGACGTCCGGGCCCTGGTGCACGAGCTGAGGCCGCCGACCCTGGACGAGCTGGGTCTCGCCGCTGCGGTCCGCGAGCTCGCAGCGCGGCTCTCGGGCACGACCACCGTGACGGTCCAGGCCGACGACCTGGGTGCGTTGCCGGCGGCGGTCGAGGTCGCGACGTACCGCATCACCGGCGAAGCCGTCACCAACGCGGTGCGGCACTCCGGCGCCAAGGCGGTCGCGGTGTCGGTGGTCCGCGACGACGAGTGCCTGCTCGTCACCGTGCGCGACGACGGGCACGGGCTGAGGCAGCCGACCGTGGACGGCGTCGGACTCGGGTCGATGCGCGCCCGCACGGAGGAGCTGGGGGGTACGTTCACCCTCGTGACCGGGGAGACGGGGACGACCGTGGCCGCACGGCTGCCGCTGCAGGACGTCGGGCGCGAAGACCGGCGGACGGCGTGAGCGGGACCGGGGACATCCGCGTCCTCGTGGTCGATGACCACCCGCTCTACCGGGAGGGGCTGGTCGGTGCGATCTCGACCATGCCCGGCAAGCGGGTCGTCGGCGAGGCGGGCGACGGTGCCGAGGCGGTGCGGCTCGCGGCGGAGCTGACCCCCGACGTGGTCGTCATGGACCTGCACATGCCGGAGCTCAACGGGGTCGACGCCACGCGCGCGATCAGCAGCGCCCAGCCGGAGGTCGCGGTGCTGGTCCTCACCATGTTGGAGGGAGACGAGTCGGTGTTCGCTGCGGTGCGCGCCGGGGCGAAGGGATACCTGCTCAAGGGCGCCGACCGGGCCGAGATCGCACGCGCCCTCGACGCCGTAGCCCACGGCGAGGTGGTGTTCTCGTCCTCGATCGCCCAACGGGTGCTCGCGTTCTTCGCGGGCGGTCGGCCCGGGACGTCGGCCGAGCCCTTTCCCGAGCTGACCGAACGGGAGCGGGAGGTGCTCGACCTGGTGGCGCGCGGGCTGACGAACGCCGAGATCGCCCGGCGTCTCTTCGTCAGCGACAAGACCGTGCGCAACCACGTGTCCAACGTGTTCGCAAAGCTGCACGTGACCGGGCGCGCCGAAGCAGTGGCCCGGGCCCGCGACGCCGGTCTCGGATCCGGGCCACGACCGGCCTGACCGACGCGTCCCGCCGACGGTCGCGCCGTCGGCATACGCCTGCCGTCACCAGGGCCGGACCCCGGACAGGTGGGCATTGCCGCCGATCCGCGCGACACTGGGACCGTGCTCCGCGTAGCGGTTGTCGGTTCGGGCCCGGCCGGGGTGTATGCCGCCGGCGCCCTGGTCGACCACGGGGACGTGGCCGTCGACGTCATCGACCGGCTGCCCTGCCCGTACGGACTCGTCCGCTACGGGGTTGCGGCCGACCACCCCAAGATCAAGTCCATCAGCGCGACGCTGAAGAAGGTGCTGGAAGGTCCCGCCGTGCGGTTCCTCGGCAACGTCGAGATCGGCACCCAGCTCACCCTGCAGGACCTGCACCGTCACTACGACGCCGTCATCTTCGCCTGCGGCGCTGCCATCGACCGTCGGCTCGGGATCCCGGGGGAGGACCTTCCCGGGAGCTTCTCCGCGACGGAGTTCGTAGCTTGGTACAACGGTCATCCAGACTCCCCCGTCGACAAGTTCGTCCTGGACGCGCAGAGCGTCGCGGTCGTCGGCGCCGGGAACGTGGCGCTGGACGTCACCCGGATGCTGGCGAAGTCCGCTGACGAGCTACGCGTGACCGACCTGCCGTCCCATGTGCTGAGCGTTCTGGCGGACAGCCGCGTGAAGGAGATCCACCTGCTCGCGCGCCGCGGCCCGGCGCAGGCGAAGTTCACGACCAAGGAGCTCCGCGACATCGGCGACCTGGCCAACGCCGACGTGGTCGTCGACCCGGCCGAGCTCGAGCTCGACGAGGCAAGCCGTCAGACCCTGGCAGAGGACTCGCGCGCACGCCGCAACTACGACGTGCTTCAGGAATGGGCCGAACGGCCGACCACCACTCGGCCCCGACGTATCCACCTCCGGTTCAACCTCCGCCCCGTGGAGGTCCTCGGCGGCTCGCACGTGTCCGGTCTGCGCGTGGAGCGCACTCGTCCGGACGAGACCGGGAACCCGACCGGGACCGGACTGGTCTCAGAGCTCGACGTCCAGCTGGTCCTGCGCTCGATCGGGTATCGCGGCCGCCCCCTTCCCGACCTCCCGTTCGACCAGCGCACGGGAGTGATCCCGAACTCGGCGGGACGCGTGCTGCAGTCCGGCGAGGTGGTTCCCGGCGAGTACGTGGCGGGCTGGATCAAGCGCGGACCCACGGGTGTCATCGGCAGCAACAAGGGCGACGCGCGCGAGACGGTAGCCGCCCTCCTTGCGGATGCCCCCTCGTTGCCTCCCGCCCCGGTCCGTGACCCGGAGGCGGTCGACCGCCTGCTGGCCGAGCGCGACGCCAGGGTGGTCCCTTGGCAGGGCTGGTGCTGCATCGAGATCGCGGAAGCCGAGCTCGGCCGCAGCAACGGGCGGGAGCGGACCAAGATCGTGGACCGCGAGGAGCTGCTGGCCGCAGCCGCGGGTGCAGGCACCGGCTGAGCCGCCAGGTCTGCGCTAAAGGCGCCGGGACAAGACCACCTCCTCCGACCTCACTCCCGACGGCACCCTCGCACTGGCCGGCATCCGCACCCTCACCTCGAACTTCGAGGAGATCCCGGACCGCGGCTACGTCGTCGCGTGGGGCACCGCGAGCCGCGAGGTCCGCGGGATGGTCGAGCCCCCTGGCCGGTGTACTCCGTCGACAGCACGCCGTATGGCGACCGCGCCCGCGTGCTCGGTGTCGGCGCCGCAGCCGGCACAGCGACCCCCCTGCAACGCCTGCTGCGCGAGGCCGCGGTTCACGACCCGGTGACTTCCGAACGGCTGCTGCAGGTCGGGATGCAGGTCGCACCGACCACGAGCCCGTTGCGCCCCTCCGTCATCGGGCGGGCGTGGAACATTCGCCGTCGAGCGCGACGGACCGCGGCGACCCAGAACCAACTGGCTTCGCCCGCTGCGGCGCTGGCGGGAATCGGACCCGCGTCCTCGAGCGCCGAACCAGGTCTTCTCCGGGTCCAGTCCGTGAGGTCGTTCTTCTCGGCCCAGGCGATCGCACGAACACGTCACCTACGGGCTCAGCCACGGAAGAGTCCCGACCAGCCCTCGTGACCCGAGCTGGACAGCTCTATCGGGCGGGCCGCAGCAGGCCGCGGTCAGGCTTTGCCGACGCCTCGGATGGTGTAGCCGTTGATGGAGTCGGCCCAGCCGGCGTACTTCAACCCCCACTCGCGGGTGATCCACTTCACCGGGACCGTCGACACCCGTCCGGCGCCGCCGGCGTCGGACGAACGTACCTTTCCGCCGCCGACGGAGATGGCGACGTGGCCGTAGCCCTGGCTCCCGCCGGTCCAGTAGACGGCAGCCCCGGCCGGTGGCGTGCGGTCGCCGCGCCGCTTGCCCGTCGCGTGCGTCCAGGCTGTCGCCGCGTCCGGGTAGCGGGCCGGGATGTCCGCCTGCTGCCGCGACCACTCCAGGCAGTACCCGGGGTCGTTGAACCGCGACCGAGCGGCTGTCCGCCGGGTCTCGACCGCGCTGCTGGGGGCCAGCCGGACGTGCGCGCGACGCACCGAGGTTCTCGCCGCTCCCCGAGAAGGCCGCGAGGTCGAGCGCCCGTCGAGGGTCTCCCGCCGTCCCTCCGCAGAGGACCGGGGCGACTTCTTCGCGTCGTCGGACCTGTGGGGGTGCCGCCGGTCCGGTCGGTGCCGGTCCATGGGCGGCCCCGCGGCGTTGACCTCAATCGCGGTCGGCGCCGCTCCTGCCGCGACCGGGGTCTGCGCCGGACGGAGCAGGAGATCGCCCGCCGTCGTTGCCACGTCCAGGTCGTCGGCGAAGGCCACACCTGTCCCGAGCGCGACGGAGGCCGCCGTGACCGGGACGACCGCGACGGCGAGCCAGACAGGCACACCCGCGCAACGCGTGTCGCCGCGATGCGTCGGCGACGCTGACGTGCTTCGGTTGGGCTGGCGGAGATTGGGCAATGACACGTGGATCGCGAGTTCCTCATCTGGTGGTTCGGTGCGGCCTCCCGAGTGGCTGTCGGATGGTGCGCCTTGCGCAGAAGGAACGAACCGCGACCTCGACTTTGACGCGGACGGCCGTGTGAACTGAGTCATGGGCCGGTCCCTGCTCGCGGCGTGCGAGCGGGACCGGCCCATGATGTCGCCCGACGTGGGTGGACCTGACCGGGTTTGTCCTCCGGTTCGCGCCCGACTCGCGAGCTCTTTCCGCTCCGATACCGGATGCGTGACCTCGACCACTGGACCGGACCGGAGGTCCGGGGTCACGGCGTCGACTGCCGCCGCTACCTGGGTGGGGAGCACACCCGCAATGTCTCTCAGCTGCACGCCTTGCTGGTGGAGCTGATTCCTGCCGGGGCGAAGGTGTTCTTGTCCGCCACCCAGGCCCGCAAGCTGATGACGTCGGTGCATCCACGCGACGTCGTGGGCAAGACCAGCAAACGCGTCGCGATGGAACCTGTCGTCGTGGGGAAGGTCTACGCCCGCACCAAGGCCGCAGACCTGACCGAACGGGTGAAGGCCACCGGCACCGGGCTGCTGGACCTGCGCGGCATCGGCCCCTCCGGCGCCGCACGGCTGCTCGTCGAGGTCGGCGACATCACCCGGTTCCTCGACCGCGGGCACTTCGCGTCTGGACCGGCACCGCACCCATCGACGCCTCCTCCGGGGACCAGGTCCGGCACCGGCTCTCCCGAGGAGGCAACCGCCAGATCAACCGAGTCCTGCACATCATGGCCGTCGTCCAGCTGCGCAACTCCACCGAAGGACGTGCCTACGTCGACCGCAAGAACGCGTCGGGCAAGACCTCGATGGAAGCCATGCGATGTCTGAGACGACGCCTGTCAGACCTGATCTACAAGTTGATGCTCGATGCCTTCGTCCCGCGGTTGACAACAGAAGGGAGCCGGAAGGACGCAGAGGCACCGGGGTGGTGCTTGGCGGTCCGATGCGAAGCAAGCCCCGATGTCGCACCCGCTCGTGCCGATCCCGTCACTCCAGTACGACTCGATCCAGTACCGGTTCGAATCCTCGCGATCTGTGCGCGGCTGTGGTCGCGGCGTTCCCGCTGAGCACGAGCACATGGTCGAAGACGGCCCGCGCCGCGACGCAGGCCGCGTCAAATGCGGCGTCGGCGTACGTCGTGCCCTCGGTGGGTTGGAAGGCGAGACCCATCCGCACCATGCCGGCCACCGCCGGGGTGCGAGAGGCCATCGCCACCGGCCGACCGTCGACCTCCCAGACGACGAGGCCCCCGTCTTCGAGTGGATGGTCGACGACGAACTCGACGTGGCTGGCGTCCTCAGGATGACGGGCTCGGAACAGTGCGAACCACGATCTCAACAACGACAGGTCCCTGCCCACGGCCGGGCGAGACACACCCGCGGGGCGGGAAGGAGTGCGGAAATCCTGCAGCTCGAGCAGGCTCAGCCATCCGATGGGACGCAACTGTCGACGATGCGCCCGCCAGGACGCAGTCACGGCTGCGACGTCCTCCGCCTGGACGCCGAGGCGCGTGCCCGCCGTCAGCACCCGCGGGAGACTCTCCGCGGAGGCCGCAGTGAGCGGCGAACAGATCGCGGCGTGGTCCGGGACGTGCACGAACGCGGCCTGCGCCCGGTCGTTCTCGGTCCACCATCCGAAGAAGGCCGGAGGTTCCGGGACGGAGAATCGAGACCAGAACCGCGCTTCTGTCAGCAACATCGAGTTGGCCACGGGATCAGCCGCCAACAACGACCCAGTCTCGTCCATGAACTGGTTGACATCGGCCGTGGTTACCCAGGTCACACCCCATTCTCCCAGAGTGCGGCTCTGGTGATGTGGGCGGCAGATCCATGCTCATGGTTTCGTCAACGAAGTCGACCCGCCGTCGCCCCCATCTCGTGCGGTGTCCTGACCTTGGTCGCCACGATTACTCCCCCTCGAGCGTCGTTTCCACACCTAGTCGGACCAATAGCACAGGTCCGCCAGGCACGATCTCCAGGCAGGAAGGTCCTGGGTCGACACGCAGCATGCCGCGCGGACGCGGCGGAATGACCTACAGGTTGGCCGCGTGAATCGGGCATGCGCGGTAGGGAGGCCGAGCGGTCGTGGGGGGCTCCCCGAGGAGGCCTTGCCCGCGGTGGGACCGACCGAGCACGAGCGCGTCATGCTCCGCCTCGCGCACGAAGGAGAGACTCTCAGGCGCCATCCAGCGGCGAGCTAGCCTCCGGTCGATTGTCGGGTCCTGACTGCGCCCGCGATATCCCCTGGCGGTCGCCCTCGGCCCGTCGTCGCGGGCCGCCGTAGGGTTGCTGCATGCCTGACGCGCCTGACCACCCCATCGCCTACACCGCGCTCCAGCCGGGCACGCCGGTGCAGACGAGCGACGGCCACCGTTTCGCCACCGTGGAGGCCGTGCTGATCGACGAGAAGGTCTCGGTGTTCGACGGCATCGTCGTCCAGACAGCGGACGCTACACGGTTCATCGACGCCGATCAGATCAGCTCGATCTACACCTCTTGCGTCCGCACGACACTCACGGCGGAGCAGGCGGCGAACCTCCCGCTGCCCGATAGGTCGACCCTGGTCGAGATCAAGCCGGCGAGGTCGATGGCTGATCGATTACGCCGCATGTTCGGTCGAGGGAAGCGGTAGTACTGCGCGAAAGCGACCGGCAGCCATCCGAACGTCAGACCCCGTAGTCCGGGGTGCGCCGACGCGGCGGTGTGACGCGGGTCTTCATGCGCGGACTTCGACCTGAGCGGACGGGCGGGCCCTTCGGGACGGTCTGAATCACGTGAGGGTCGCGATGGCCTTGCGGGTCGCGAACGTCAGGCATAGCAGGGACATCGTAAGCCCGAAGATCAGCGTTGAGGTCAGCACGCTGGTGGCTCCCGCGATCGCGCCGAGCACCGGCAGCGAGAGCGGCATCAGGGTCATGTCACCGAGGCTGGTGACCGAGGAGACGCGGCCGGTGTACTCCGGGTCGATCGCCTTGAGGAACGCGCCCGACAGCCAGACCGACGCTATGCCGGCCGTCACTCCGACTGTGAACATCCCCAGCAGCACGGCCGGCAGGGACGGCATGCCCACGATCGCCAGCCCTACGCCTTGCAGCACCAGGACCCTGAACCCGGCCCGCGCGGCGTTCAACGGCGGCCAGCGGATCGCCAGCAGGCTTCCGGCGATCGCGCCGACGGCCAGGGTGCCGTCGGCGAAGCCGAGCCAGTGCGCACCCCAGCCGGATCCCTCCACGCGGATCGCCAGCCCGAGTGCGACGACCGGGGTCACGAACACGTTCAGCGCGGTCAGCCCCGTGATGAAGATGCGCGCCGTCGGGCTGCGCCGAAGGTAGGCGACACCGTCGGAGAAGGATTCCCGCCAGCGAGTGTGCGCGGAGCGCGGCACGGCGTACCGGGCCCGCACTACCAGGGCGAGCACCAGCGCGATGACCGCGAACGATGCGCTGTTGATCACCATCGCGGCCACCGGGCCGTACAAGGCAACGATGACGCCGCCCGCCGGCGCGCCCAGGAGGCGCATGGTGCGGCCGAGGACCTGCTGCCAGCCCATCACGGTCCCGAAGTCGTCAGGGTGGACGAACACCCGCAGCAGCGGCCCACCGGACGGGACGGTCAGTCCCGCGACGACCCCGAAGGACAGGGCGATGGCGAACAACGTCACCGCGCCGTCGAACCCGGCGTGCCACGCGAGCGCTCCGAGCGCAAGCACGAGAGCCCGGGCCACCTGGCCGAGGACCAGGATGCGCCGGGGGTCGAAGCGGTCCGCCAGCACGCCGCCAAGCAGGACGAGGACCGCCTGCGGGAACATCTCGACCCCAAGCACAGCGCCCGCGAGCGTCGACGACACCGTCTGTACGGCGGTCCACGCGAGCGCGACGGTCCACACCGCGTCGCCGAACGCCGAGATCGTGGTGCCCGCGAGCCAGGTCAGCACCATCGGGTCGCGACGCACCGGCGGCGGTGCGGCCCCCAGCAGGGCCGGCGCGGAGGTGGCGCTCACGGTTGCACCGGCCTGCTGGGGAACATCTGCAGGATGACCCGGACCATCCGGCTGTCGGGCGCCGGGACTTCGGTCTTGACCTCCTCGGTCCACGCCCGCAGGACGGCGCCCAGGCGCTGGTGCAGGTCCTTGGTCTGCTCGGGGGTGGCCCGGACCAGGCTGTCGGTCGAGCCTGCCGCGCGCCGCCACGCCGGCGTCGCCTGGCCCATCTCCTTGAGCCACTGCTGAGTGGCGCGTGCCTGGTACCGGAAGTTCTCGAGCTCCGCCTGGTCCGCGACCTTGCGGCCCAGGCTGTCGGGCGCGAAGTCCTCGGCGCTCCACGACAGTTGGCGCTCGCTCACCCGCCACCAACTCTCCCGGGTGTCGCGGGCCAGCTCGGGCGCCGGCACGACGAACCCCTGCCGATGCAGCGGCTTGAGGTGGTGGCTCACCGACCCCACCGCCAGCCCCGTGCGCGCGGCGAGCCCGCCCACCGTGGCCGGCCCCTCGACGTACAACAACTCCATCAGCCATCGCCGGGTCGGGTGATGCAGAGCGACGAGGACGTCGATCAGGTCGGTACTGACGTCGTCGATGCGGTGCCGGAACTCGGCCGTTTTGCGGGTCACACCTCTAGCCTGCAGCCGGCGAGTGTCTTCCTACAAGCCCTGTTGTATAACTCAGACGCTCTGTGTACCTGGCGAGATGGTTGGGCACCGGAAGAGCGGTGAGCGCTGGGGTGCCGGTCAGGGCGGCTGGGGCGGCGGGGACTAGTAGGCAGAGCTCAGTCGGTAAGGGTTCGATCGTGATGACCAACCCTCAAGCCGCGAGAACCGTTGTTCGTGGCACGGGCGGGCGGTTGTGTCCGATGCTGTGTAGCTCCCCTCAACATCGTCATGTCCGCCAGAACCTCCGCCCAGCGCGCGTCGACGAATAGAGACACACCAGTAAGACGAATTGCAGACCAGCAGCCCGGCCACGGTGAGTGAGAGTGCTCCGCCGACCGACGCGCCCAGCTGCCAAGCACAGCGAGCCAAGGGCTTTGATGGCGGCCCCGCTCAGGCCTAACAGCCGCGTCCTTCTGGGCGAAATGACCCAAGCATCTTCGGCAGTGTTCGTGTGTTCACTGTCGGCGGCAACCATGGCGGACCGCATCCGTAGTGCCCGCGAGTTACACGTCGTCATCGTCAACGACCGCCGACGTGGCGCCGATCGTCCTAGCGCGTACTACATCGCAGTTGTCCCGAGGGTTCTCCCTATTCTGTCAGCGAATCGGAGTACGAGGCGCCCCGAGTTAGATCTCCAACCACCTGCGATACTGCATCGCGACATCGGGTCATTCCTGAGGATCATTCGGATGAAGGTCCCCATGTCCCGGGCCTCTAGCTCAATTGGCAGAGCAGCGGACTTTTAATCCGCGGGTTGTGGGTTCGAGTCCCACGGGGCCCACGAATGTGATGTCTCAAGACATCGTGGACGCCCCGAACCCTCAGGTTCGGGGTGTTCTTCGTTGGGTGGGGCCTTTGGGTGCTCCGGTTGGTTGGTAGTCCCTGGTGGGGTCCAGGACGAGCTCGCGGAGGAGTTCTCCGGTGGC
>NZ_DASSCL010000064.1:0-57800 GCF_035697785.1 Nocardioides sp. | reverse complement strand
GAAGCGGCCGGTCGTGATCGACGACCCGAACCTCGGCGAGACGATCGCGGTGCGCCACATGATCTACCTGGCGCTGACCTACGACCACCGGCTGGTCGACGGCGCCGACGCGGCGCGCTTCCTCTCCGACGTCAAGGCCCGACTGGAGGCCGGCCAGTTCGAGGTCTGACCCACGCGTCTGCACGAGGGCCCGCTGCCGTCATGGCAGCGGGCCCTCGTCGTGCAGCCTGCTCAGGTCAGGAGACGTCGGCCTCCTTCACGAGGGCCTCGATGTTGTTGCCGTCGGGGTCGTTGACGAACGCGGCATAGGCCCCGTACTCGGGCCAGTGTCTCGGCTCGTGCCGCGATGACCCGCCCGCCCTGACGGCCGCTTGATGGAAGGCGTCGACCGCGGCCCGATCCGCCGCTTCGAATGCCAGGTGGAGGCCTCGAGTCACCTCTGCGCTCGTCCGCGCGGTCTCCAGCGACAGGCTCGGGGCATCGTGCTCGGGAATCCAGTACTCCGCGATCGTTTCGGTGCGGTAACCCGCTCGAACGTCCAGGGCCGCGAGGGCATTGGTATAGAAGGACTCGCTGGCGGCGAAGTCACTTGCGAACACGCCGAGATGATGCACGAGATGGGAAGCCGTCATGGGCTCACCGTAGGGGTGGCAGGGCACACCTGGGTTGGCCAGCGAGTCGCGGGTCGCGCGGTTCAGGCGTCGCCGATGTAGCCAGTCTCCGGGTCGATCATCGACAAGAAGGTTCGAATGTTCGCGTGGTGCTGCTCAAGGTCGTCGACCGTTGGGCTGGCGCTGAATCCGTAGCCGGGGTTCGGACCGCTGAGCCAGGCGTAAAGGGTGCCGCCGAACCGATCTGGGCGCAGCTCCTGGCACACCGCCGTCTTTCCTGTTCCGGACACGCCTTCGACGAGGTAGCTGTGCACGCCCACCGGTGCAGTATCGGCTCGGTACGACGCTGCAACAAGTCAGCCCGAGCGAGCGTGGGTTGAAAGCAGTTCTGCGAGCGCGCGTTCGTACGCCGAGTCGGGTGTCTCCGGGACCGGTGCCGGGTGGGTGCCGGTGTGGTCGACGGTGAACTGGTAGCCCGTGGGTGTCCGCCAGACGTGGACGCCGGGCTCGGGTTGTCGGTGTCGCCAGCCGCGGCCGTGGGTCTTGACGCGATGTTCGAACCTGGTGAGTTTGCCGAGGTTCTCGATCCGGGTCTGTCCGGGTGGGCCGGCGGTGTCGGTGTCGATCCAGGGCCTGGTGTGGTCGAGGTCCATCTTTCGGCCGGTGGCCGAGGACCAGGGGAACGCCGAGGCCGGGGAGCGAAGGTGCACGAGTTCGCGGAGCCGGTCCGGGACCTCGTAGCCGTCCACCGGACGATCCTGGTCCAGGTCGATCACCGGTCGAATCGTGACGTGGGAGTGGCGCAGGAACTCCGAGGCCTGGCCGATCGTGATCGGGCCGACGCCCTCCATCCGCGCCACCCCGGCACCAACCTGCATCGATTCCCGGGAGACGTGCACGTAGAGGGTGGCCGGCGGCAGTTCTCCAGTGGTCGTGCCCGTCGAGACCGCGCCGGTGGTCGAGCCCGTCGGGACCTGGTCACCACCGGTGGTCGAGCCCGTCGAGACCTGGTCACCGACCGCGGACCGCAGCAGCGCGAGTGCCCGGGCCGGGTGCGCGAGGATGCCGAGCGCCTTGGATCGCCGGGCGCCGACCGGGTCGGTGTCGCCGTGTTGGAGCAGGATCTCGGCGATCCGGTCCACCATCGCGACCAGGTAGATGATCTCACCCGCGGTGGCCTTCGCCACCAGCGTCTTCAGGCCGTGCTCGTTGGATTGGCCGGTGACCACGAACCGGTCCAGCTCCGCTGCGATTCGGCGTTGTTCGGCGGCGTCGGGGTCGGCGGCGATGATCCTGGCCTCGAGCAGGTCGACGAACCGGCCCCACGGCAGCGTGGTCAGGTACGGCGTCGTGGTCTCGTCCACTTGCCGGGCCTGGGCGAGGGTGAGGCCGGTGGCCCGGGTCCGGGAGGCGACGTGCCGGGCCTGCCAGACGCGGACTTGCCCGGCGGTGAGCGCCGCCCAGAGCTTGGGGAGCCGGTGCCGGACGTCGAGGGCGTCGGCCATCAGCGTGGCCGCGGCGACGTGCGACCGGCCGAGCAGCACACCGAGCTCGGCGGCCGCGAACGCACCCGCGAACGGCGTCCCGTCACCGCCGTACCGCCGCGCCCGCTCGGGGCCCGGCAACACCACCCCGGAGCCGATCGACTCCGCGGCGTGCAGGTCCGCCCACTGCGCCGCCAACACCAGCTCGCGGCACTCCGCCTCGACCAGCGCGGCGTGGTTGGACACCAAAGCGTCGGCGACAGCCCGCCGCTCGAGGTCGTCCACCACCGGTTCCATACCCTCAACCTAGAGGTGACCACCGACAGTTCTAAGCGCCGGATATCCCTTGTGCACAACGGGATCGGCCTCGATACGCATGACCGCCGCGAGGGGTGGACTAGCATCCCGGGATGAACGACGACTACCGGGCGGTCAACCGTGCGATCTGGGACGAGCGCGCTGTGGCGCATGCAGCGTCGCCCGGCTACTCCGTGGACCGGTTCGCCTCAGATCCCACGCACATCTCGGACGTGGTGCGGTTCGACCTGCCGCTCCTGGGTGACGTGTCGGGTCAGCGCGGGGTGCACCTGCAGTGCCACATCGGCACCGACACCGTGTCGCTGGCCAGGCTGGGCGCGCGGATGACCGGTCTCGACTTCAGCGCCCCGGCCCTGGAGCAGGCTCGGACGCTGGCCGAGGCCGCCGGTGCACAGGTGCGGTTCGTCGAGTCTGACCTCTACGCGGCTCCGGAGGCGCTGGGCCACGAGACGTTCGACCTGGTCTTCACCGGCATCGGAGCCCTGTGCTGGCTGCCCGACATCCGCCGATGGGCGCATGTCGTGGCGACCCTGCTGGCGCCGGGTGGCCGGCTGTTCCTTCGCGAGGGGCACCCGATGCTCTGGACGCTCGCCGACCCCCGCCCGGACGGTCTCGTCGTCGTCGAGTACCCGTACTTCGAGCGCCCCGAGGCAACGGTGTTCGACTCCGAGGGCACTTACGTCGAGACCGACGTGGAGTTCGAGCACACCACCACCCACGAGTGGAACCACGGACTGGGCGAGATCGTCACGGCGCTGCTCGACAAGGGTCTGCAGCTCACCGGGCTGGTCGAGCACGACAGCGTTCCCTGGGACGCGCTGCCCGGCCAGATGGAGGAGCTGCCCAACGGCGAGTGCCGGCTGCGCGACCGGCCGTGGCGGCTCGCCCACAGCTACACCCTCCAGGCGGTGCGGCCGGCGTGAGGACCGTCAGGCCTGGTCCAGCGCCTTGCGGATCCGGGTGTCCGACACCGGGAACGACGTGCCCAGCGACTGCGCCCAGAGACTGACCCGGAACTCCTCCAGCATCCAGCCGACCCGGCGCAGCTCCGCGCTCGGCAGGCGACCGTCGGGAAGCGCGTCGAGCCGGTGCAGGTACGCCTCCTGCAGTCCCACCACCTGGTCCATCAGCCGGCGGTCCCGCGCGACGTCTCCAGGAAGCCGGGTACGACGCTCGGCCACCGCGGCCAGGTAGCGCGGGTAGTGCCGCAGCCACACCGTCCCCGCTTCGCCGACGAACCCGCGTTGCACGAGCCGGCCGACCTGCGCCTTCATGTCCGCGAGCGCCGGCAGCATCGTCATGTCGACCGACCCGGTGAGTGCCTTGTCGACGTCTCGCCACACCGCCAGCACCCGCACGACGTCGTACATGACGCTCCGGGTCGTCTCCGGCAGGTCCACGCGCACCGCTGCGGTGAGTCTCGTGAAGGCCGCCTCATCCCACACCGGGCCGCCGTGCCGCGTCACCAGGTCGTCGACCGCGGCCGCTACGCAGTCCTCGAGCAGGTCCGCGACGGAGGGGTGCGGCGAGCCGGCGAGCGACAGCTTCTCGGCGTTGGACAGGCCGTCCGCGATGGCGCGCGCCGGCGACGGGACGGCCAGCATCAGCAACCGTCGCAGCCCGCGCAGGTGTGAGGCGTCCCGCTCCGGCTCGGAGCCGAACACGCGCAGCCCGACGGAGCCGCCCTCGTCGACGAGCCCCGGGAACCCGCGCACGTCGTGACCCGCCCGGGTCTGCGTGAAGGTCTGTTCGATGATGCCGAACGTCCACGCCGTCGCGCCGCTGACGTCGAGACCGGATGACGACGCGGCCTCGGCCATCGCGGCCTGGAACTTCGGCCGGAGCGGCTCCTTGAGCTTCTCCAGGTCCTTGCCCTCGCCGACGACCGTGCCCCGCTCGTCGACGACGCGGAACGTCGGTCGTAGGTGGTCGGGCACCTTGCTCCAGTCCCACGCCTCCGGCGGCACGTGCACGCCGCTCCGCCCGCGCAGGAACCGGCCGAGCGCGCCGAGCAGCGACTCCTCCCCCGGCGACGCGGCCGCGAGGAACTCCTTCGCCACGTTCGGAGCCGGCACGAAGTTCACCCGCAGCTGCTTGGGGAGCGACCGGATCAGTGCGACCACCAGGTCTTCGCGCAACCCCGGCACCTGCCACGTGAACGCCGTCGTGTCCACCTGGTTGAGGGTCGCCACGGGTACGTCGACGGTGACACCGTCGGCGGCGGTCCCCGGCTCGAACTGGTAGCTCAGCGGCAGGCTCAGGTCGCCCTCGCGCCACTCGTCGGGGTAGTCGTGGGCGGTGACCTCTCCGGCCGACTCGCGCACGAGCATCGCCGGGTCGAAGGTGAGCAGGTCCGGGGCCCGCTGCCGGGTCCGCTTCCACCACGAGTCGAAGTGCGCACCGGACACCACGTCGGCTCCGACCCGCTCGTCGTAGAAGTCGAACAGCGTGTGCTCGTCGACCACGATGTCGCGACGTCGGGCCCGGTGCTCGAGCTCCTCGGCCTCCTCCAGCAGCGCCCGGTTGCGCGCGAAGAACTTGTGCCGGGTCTGCCACTCGCCGTACACCAGCGCGTGCCGGATGAACAGCTCGCGGGCGAGTGCCGGGTCGACCTTCGCGTAGGACACGAGCCGGTCCGCCACCAGGGGTACGCCGTACAGGGTGACCCGCTCGTAGGCCATCACGGCGGCACGCTTCTTGCTCCAGTGCGGCTCGGAGTAGGTCCGCTTCACCAGCGAGGCGCCCAGCTCCTCGGCCCACTCGGGGCGGATCGCCGCATTGACGCGGGCGTAGAGCTTCGACGTCTCGACGAGCTCAGCGGACATGAGGAACTGCGGCTGCTTGCGGAACAGCCCCGAGCCGGGGAACACCGAGAACCGTGCGTTGCGGGCACCGAGGTAGTCGCGCTTCTCGGGATCGCGCAGGCCGATGTGGGACAGCAGACCGGACAGCAGCGCCTGGTGGATGCCGTCGGCATCGGGCTCGCCCGCGGAGCCGGTGGTGGAGCCCGTCGAGCCCCCCAGCTTCAGCTGCTTCGCCACCTGCCGCAGCTGCGACTCCAGGTCCTGCCACTCCCGGATGCGCAGGTAGTTGAGGTGCTCCGCGCGGCACATCCGCCGGAACGCGGACGACGACAGCTCGCGCTGCTGGGACTTCACGTAGCGCCACAGGTTGAGCAGGGTCAGGAAGTCCGAGGTCTCGTCGCGGAAGCGCGCGTGCAGCTGGTCCGCGTGCGCCCGGGTCTCCACCGGCCGCTCGCGCGGGTCCTGGATCGACAGCGCCGCGGTGATCACCAGCACCTCGCGCAGGCAGCCGCGCCGGTCCGCCTCCAGCACCATGCGGGCCAGTCGCGGATCGACCGGCAGGGTGACCAGCCGCCGCCCGAGACCGGTCAGCCTCCGGGAGCCACCGTCGACCCGCAACGCCCCGAGCTCCTCCAGCAGCTGCACGCCGGCCTTCACGTTGCGCTGGTCGGGTGGGTCGACGAACGGGAACCGCGCGACGTCCCCCAGCTCGAGCGCGGTCATCTGCAGGATCACCGAGGCAAGGTTGGTGCGCAGGATCTCCGGGTCGGTGAACTCGGGACGCGAGTCGAAGTCGGCCTCGGAGTACAGCCGGATGCAGATGCCCGCCTCGACCCGGCCGCACCGGCCCTTGCGCTGGTTGGCGGACGCCTGGCTGATCGCCTCGATGGGTAGCCGCTGCACCTTGGTGCGGTAGGAGTACCGCGAGATCCGCGCGTAGCCGGAGTCGACGACGTACCTGATCCCCGGCACGGTCAGTGATGTCTCGGCGACGTTGGTGGCGAGCACGACCCGACGGCCGGTGTGCGGCGCGAACACCTTGTGCTGCTCGGCTGCCGACAACCGGGCGAACAGGGGCACGATCTCGACGCGCCTGGGGTGGTCCAGCTTGTCGAGACCACCCTTCTCCAGCACATCGGCGGTGTCGCGGATCTCCCGCTCCCCGGGCAGGAACACCAGGATGTCGCCCGGCCCTTCCTGCATCAGCTCCTGCACCGCGTCGACGATCGCCTCGGTCTGGTCCCTGACCAGCACCTCGCCCTCGGCGTCGACGGCGTCCGGATCATCCTCCCCGGCCACCGTCATGAGCGGGCGGTAGCGCACCTCGACCGGGTAGGTCCGCCCGGACACTTCGACGATCGGCGCCGGCGTCCCGTCCGGCCTCGCGAAGTGAGCGGCGAAGCGCTCGGGGTCGATCGTGGCCGAGGTGATCACGACCTTGAGGTCCGGCCGACGCGGGAGCAGCTGCTTGAGGTAGCCGATGATGAAGTCGATGTTGAGGCTGCGCTCGTGCGCCTCGTCGATGATCAGCGTGTCGTACGCCGAGAGCATCCGGTCGCGCTGCAGCTCCGCCAGCAGGATGCCGTCGGTCATCAGCTTCACCAGCGTGTCCCGGCTCGACCGGTCGGTGAACCGCACCTGGTAGCCGACCGCACCGCCTGGCTCCCCGAGCCCGGGACCGCCCAGCTCCTCGTTGATCCGCTCCGCCACGCTCCGGGCCGCGATACGGCGCGGCTGGGTGTGCCCGATCATGCCGTGCACGCCACGGCCGAGCTCGAGGCAGATCTTGGGCAGCTGGGTGGTCTTCCCCGAGCCGGTCTCGCCGGCCACGATCACGACCTGGTGGTCCCGGATCGCCGCCGCGATGTCCTCACGTCGCTGACTGACCGGGAGCTCGGGGGGATACCGCACCTCCGGGACCAGGGCCCGGCGTGCCTCGACCTGCGCGGGGCTGAACCGCTGCCGACGAGGGCCCCTCCGGCGACGAGGGGTGCGGGTGGCCTGCGACATGACCCGTGAAGTCTACGAAGGGCGCGCAACCGGGATTCCTGGGAAGATCGGCACGTGGCCAGCGCTGTCTCCGCCGTTCCGGAAGACGTGCTCGTGCACCTGCGCCGAGCCCGCGACCTCGCCGACCGCGAGTTCGCCCAGCCTCTCGACCTCGACCGGCTGGCCGACGCCGCGGGGTTGTCGAAGTTCCACTTCCTCCGGCTGTTCAAGGCGACGTACGGCCTCACCCCTGCCGCGTACGTCTCCCAGCGCCGCATCGAACGTGCGCAGGACCTGCTCCGGGCCACGAACCTCACGGTGACCGAGGTCTGTCACGCGGTCGGGTTCACCAGCCTCGGCTCGTTCAGCTCGCGGTTCCGGGCACTGGTCGGGGTCAGCCCGACCGAGTTCCAGCAGCGGTACGCCGACGGAGCGCCGCGGATCCCGGGGTGCTTCGTGTTCCTCTGGGGCCTCGCCGAGACGTCCGCAAGCCAGGAGAAGCCACCGCCTGCGCCGTCCTCCTAGCCTGGCCACATGATCACCAACGTCTCGATCGTGGGTGTCTGGGTCAAGGACATCGACGACGCCAAGAAGTTCTACACCGAGGTCCTCGGCTTCGCGCCGAAGGACGACATCACGCTCGGCGAGGGGTACCGGTGGTGCACCGTCGTGCACCCCGACCAGCCCGAGCTCGCGCTCAACCTGCAGGTGCCGGGACCTCCGCTCTCGGGGACGCTGGCCGACGCGATCCGCCGCGAGCTCGACGCGGGCACCATGCACGCCGCCGGCCTCGACGTCGATGACTGCCGGAAAACCTACGAGGAGCTCAGCGCCGAGGGCGTCGAGTTCCTGCAGCCGCCTGCGGAGCGGCCGTACGGCGTCGAGGCGCTGGCCCGCGACAGCTCCGGCAACACGCTGGTGCTCGTGGAGAAGAGGGCCTACACGGCTCAGGACTTCGAGGACGCCTAGCCCTACCGTCATGTGGACGGGCATCGCCTCGATTTGAACGCGGTCCGCACGACCTGCAGGGTGGGAGGTCAGCGAAGCGATCAACCGAAGGAGAAAGCACTCGTGCTCACCCTGACCGAGAACGCCAGCACCGTCGTCAAGACCCTGGTCGACCAGACCGGCGGCCCCGAGGAGGCCGGCCTGCGGATCAGCCAGGACGCTCCCGACTCCCCCGCGCTGCATGTCATCCCGAGCGAGGCGCCGCTGCCCGGCGACCAGGTGCTCGAGGAGGACGGCGCCCGCGTGTTCCTCGAGGGGGTCGCGGCCGACACCCTCGACGACAAGATCCTCGACGCGCAGGTCGACGACAAGGGCGGCGTGCAGTTCACGATCGCTCCCCAGGCCTGAGCCCCGGCCGCCCGGAGAGCACGTCCAGACGTCCGGAATCAGGACGTTTGAACTCCCTCCCGGCGGGCACATGTTGGGTCAGGAAGGGAGAACAACATGGCATTCATTCTCTGGCTCATCGCGGTTGCCCTGGTCATCTGGGGCATCATCACCCTGGTCCGCGGCGGCGTGCTCATGGGCATCGTGCTCATCGTGCTCGGCCTGCTCGTCGGTCCGGGTGGGGTCAGCATCTTCACCTGACACCCGCACGACACAGCTACACCACGGCTGGACCGTCCGCACGACGCGGGCGGTCCAGCCGTTCGTGCGCGTCCGGTCAGGCGTCCGGCAGTGCGCCGGGCAGTACGCCGGGCAGTACGCCGGGCAGGGCGGCGGCCAGCATCGCGAGCAGATCTCGCTTGTCGACGCCGCCCGGGTCGCGCACCCAGGTCAGCACCACGTCCTCGGTCATCGCCGCCCAGCCGCGCACCATCAGCCGGGTGGCCGGGGTGTCCGCGACTCCCAGCACGTCGAGCAGCGGCCGCCCGTCGGCGACCCCGTCCGTCCGGGTCTCGAAGATCCGGTCGGTGAGCGCGGCCCGCGCTTCCTCGTAGATCTCGAGCAGGTCGGCGTTGCCGCTGCCCGCGCCGCGCACCAGCGACGCATAGCCCTCGTAGTTGGCCATGACGTAGTCGACGTACGCCTCCAGCGAGGTCGCCAGCCGCTCCAGGGGCTCGCCCTCGGCGGGCGGCGCGGTGACCCGGATCAGGTCGTCGGCCGCCTTGCGCACCACCGCCCGGTGGAAGTCCCGCTTGTTGCCGAAGTAGTGGTAGAGCAGGCCGCGCGAGATTCCGGCCTCCTCGGCGAGCATGTCGATCGACAGCTCGTCGACCGACCGCGTCGACAGCAGCCGGACCCCGAGGTCGAGCAGCTGCTCGCGCCGGCCGTCGGGCGTCATCCGGACGCGGCCGGCGCCGCGGGGATGGCCGGAACCGACGGCGCTCATGCCGCGACTCTACTGAACAACTTTCAACAGCGCTATTGACGCCCGTTCAATACCGTCGGTATGTTCGGCGGCATGCCCTCCGCCCCGCTCCCCTCCCACGTCCGAGTCCTCGTGATCGGTGCGGGGTTCGGCGGTCTCGGGACGGCGATCCGCCTCCAGCAGCACGGTGAGACCGACTTCCTCGTCGTCGAAAAGGGCACCGAGGTCGGTGGCACCTGGCGCGACAACACCTACCCCGGCGCCGCCTGCGACGTCCCCTCGCAGCTGTACTCGTTCTCGTTCGCCCCGAACCCCGACTGGTCGCGGTCGTTCTCCCCGCAGCCGGAGATCCAGGCCTACCTTCGCCGCGTCGCCGACGAGGCCGGAGTGCTCGACCGGTTCCGGTTCGGCACTGCCGTCGAGGACGCCGCCTGGCACGACGACGACGCGTCGTGGACGGTGCGTACGACGGCGGGGACCGTCACCGCAGACGTGGTCGTGGCCGCCGCCGGCGGGCTGTCCGAGCCGCGGATGCCCGGCATCGACGGGATCGAGGGCTTCAACGGCGAGATCTTCCACTCCGCCCGGTGGAACCACGACTACGACCTCACCGGCAAGCGGGTCGCCGTGATCGGCACCGGCGCCTCCGCGGTCCAGATCGTGCCCGAGATCGCGGACCGGGTGGCCCACCTCGACGTCTACCAGCGCACCGCCCCGTGGGTGATGCCGCGCCGCGACCGGGACTACACGACGGCGGAGCGACTCGGCTTCCGACACCTCCCCGGATTGCAGCGGCTCTACCGCACCGCGATCTACTGGGGTCGGGAGTGCTTCGTCCCCGGCTTCACGGTCAACCCCGGGCTCGCCGCCCCCGCGAAGAAGGCCGCCCTGGCGAACATCGCCAGGGGCATCGCCGACCCCGCGCTGCGCGCCAAGGTCACACCCACGTTCGAGATCGGCTGCAAGCGGATCCTGATCTCCAACGACTGGTACCCCGCGCTGGCCCGCGACGACGTGGACCTCGTGACCAACCCGATCACCAAGATCACCGGCAGCGCGGTCGTCACTGCCGACGGCGTCGAGCGGGAGGTCGACGCGATCGTTGTCGCCACCGGCTTCTACACGACCGAGCAACCGATCGCCGGCCACATCACCGGTGCCGAGGGCCGCACGCTCGCAGAGGTCTGGAGCGAGGACGGGATGGCGGCCTACAAGGGCACGACCTTCCACGGCTTCCCCAACCTCTTCCAGATCGTCGGCCCGAACACCGGCCTGGGGCACTCCAGCATGGTGTTCATCATCGAGTCGCAGATCGCCTACATCCTCGACGCACTGAGCCGGATGCGCAGCGACCGGTTGACCTCCGTGCAGCCGCGGCTCGGCGCGCAGCGAAGGTGGAACGCAGACGTCCAGCGCAGGCTCGCGCGCAGCGTGTGGAACACCGGCGGCTGCTCGAGCTGGTACCTCGACGCCCACGGCCGCAACACCACGCTCTGGCCACGCACCACATTCACGTTCCGGCGGCTGCTGTCCCGGTTCGACCCCGAGCAGTACGTCACGACCACCCGCTCCGGCGTACCCGCCCCGACCGACCGAAGGGTGACGGCGTGAGGACGCTCGACGGCAAGGTCGTCGTCATCACCGGCGCCGGCTCCGGCATCGGCCGGGCGCTCGCCGTCGAGGTCGCCGACCGCGGCTCGCACCTGGCGCTCAGCGACTGGGACGAGGTGGGGCTGATGGACACGGCCGCTCTCGTGCAGGCGCGGGCCAACAGGGAGCCGCGCACCGACAAGCTCGACGTGCGCGACCGGGACGCGATGCGGACGTACGCCCAGTCCGTCGCCGCCGACCTGGGCCGGGTCAACGTGATGGTGAACAACGCCGGAGTTGCGCTGCACGGTGACTTCGAGGAGGTGTCCTACGACGACTTCGAGTGGGTCATGGACGTCGACTTCTGGGGTGTCGTGCACGGCACCAAGGAGTTTCTGCCACACCTGATCGCCTCGGGCGACGGGCACGTCGTCAACGTCTCCAGCCTGTTCGGGCTGCTGGGCATGCCCGGGCAGACCGCCTACAACGCGGCCAAGTTCGGGGTGCGCGGCTTCACCGAGGCGCTGCGCACCGAGATGCTCGTCGCCCGGCACCCGGTCCAGGTCACCTGCGTGCACCCCGGCGGCATCCGCACCGCGATCGCCCGCAACGCCCGGGCCACCGCCTCGCACGACCAGGCCGAGGTGGCCCGGCACTTCGACACCAAGCTCGCGCGGATGACGCCCGAGCGCGCCGCCGAGATCATCGTCGCCGGGATCCTGGCCGACCGCCCGCGCGTGGTGGTCGGTGCCGACGCCAAGATCCTGGACGCGCTCGTCCGGCTGGTCGGTCCGCGCTACCAGTCGATGGTCGCCCGGGCGGCGCGCCGCCTGGCCCCCTAGGACCACCGGACCCCTGACTTTGGGGCTCCCTGGCTGTCGGCGCCACACCCTACGGTAGCTGGACGGCGACGAGGGGGGATCCTGTTGAGCGTCGACTCCTGGACCGGCGCGGGCAAGGCGCCCGCGGGCACCACCGCGACGGCGTGCGCGAGCTACGCGCCCGGCCACCAGATGCACTACATCCACCAGGGCCAGGCGCTCCGGTCTCCGTCGCTGCGCGTCGGCGGCCTGACCGTCGACGGTGACCGGCTGCTGATCTCCCTGGAGGACGGTGAGGAGCTGGTCTGGCGGCACCACGACCCGGCCCGGCTCTCCGACGTCCTCGGCCTGTTCCCGACGTTCCGGGTGATCTACCCGCACTTCCACGCGCTGCGAGTCGGCCCGTACTGGTTCAACTGCGCCGAGCACGCGTTCGTGCCGTGCGAGCCCGCGGAGCCCGACGACACCTAGGCTGCACCCGTGAGCTCGGTGCGGATGGTCTTCTCCAAGTGGCGCGGCCGCCCGCACTGGGAGTACGACGCGCGGGTGCTCGGCGACGACGAGCACGGCACCTGGGTCGGCGCCCCGGCCGGCACGCGGGTGGCGCGGCCCGGAGCCGCGTTCGATTCACCGAGCCACTTCGTCAGCCTGGTGCCACCCGACCGCGGCTTCGTCGCCACCTTCTACGGCGAGCACCCGCTGCCTCCGGGTGACCCACACGTCGAGCTGTACGTCGACATCACGACCGTGCCCACCTGGGAGACCGCCCGGGGCCGGACGACCGTCCTGATGGTCGACCTCGACCTCGACGTGCTGCGCGGCCGCAGCGGGCGCGTGTGGGTCGACGACGAGGACGAGTTCGCCGACCACCGGGTGCGCTACGACTACCCCGCCGAACTGGTCAGGCTCGCGGCCTCCTCGTGCGACCGGGTGCGTGAGGACGTGCTGGCCGGGCGCGGGCCGTTCGCGAGCGACGTCGGCCGGCGGTGGCTCAGCCGACTGGCTCCGTCTTCTTCTTCCTCTTGACCTGCCTGGCCCGCACCGGACCGACCAGGCGTGGCCCGGAGAGCCGCTGCTCGAGCCGGCGGGCCTCGCGGCGTAGCGGCTGGGCGGCGTACTCGCCGAAGATCACGCCCGACGCCAGCGCGATGGCGATCGCGGCGGCGCCCATCAGCGAGAGGATCCCGTTGCCGCCCGCGGCCAGCAGCGACAGCCCGCGGTAGATCGAGAGTCCGGGCAGCATCGGCACGATCGCCGACACCACCACGACGAGCGGCGGCACCCGCACCCGGCCCGCCGCCGCGTAGGAGACCAGGCCCACGAACAGGGCGGCGACGGCCGCGGACCAGGCCCTGCTGAAGCCCAGCTCCTCCACGAGTCCCAGGACCAGGGAGGCGACACCGGCGATCAGCGCGATGGGCAGCAGGCTGCGCAACGGCGCGTACGACGAGAACGCGAACGCGCCCGCACAGATCGCCGCACCCGCGACGACCATGGTGGCCTCCGACAGGGTGGACACCCCGGGGTCGAGCCGACCGAGGTCGACGCCGAGCATCTGCCCGACGGTCAGCCCACCGCTCACCCCCGCGATGATTCCGGCGGTCGCCAGGATGGCCTCGAGGATGCGGGCCCCGGCGGTGAGCGGGAAGCCGGTCAGGGCGTCCTGGATCGCTCCCATGAAGCCGATCCCGGCCAGCAGCATCACGATGCTGGTGGTGACGACGAGCGACGGGTCCACGTCGAGCCCGACGGCCGCGGAGGTCACCGCGAGCAGGGTGGCCAGCAGCCCGCCGGCCACCTGCTGGTAGAAGCCCGGGAGCCGCCGACGGGACATCCACCGGAGCAGCAGGTCGATGCCGACGGCGGCCACGAAGGCGATCACGATCACGGTCGGGTTTCCGCCGAGGAGCATGCCGACACCGGCACCCATCACTCCGAAGCCCAGGCTGACCGCCCAGCGCGGCCGCCGGTGACCCGAGGACACGACCCGTGCTAGCCGGGACCGCGCCTCGTCGCGGTCGATCACGCCGGCGAGCAGGTCACGGACCAGGTGGTCGACGAGGGTGAGGTCCTCGTAGTCGATGTCGCGGTGCCGCACGTGCCGGGTCTGGATCAGCGCCGGCTCGTCGGCGCTGGGCTGATGGCTCAGCGTCAGGGTGGTGAAGGTGACGTCGACCTCGACGTTGCGGATGCCGCATGCATGCGCGACCGACCACATGGTGGCGGTGACGTCCGCCGCGCCGGCCCCCGACGAGAGCAGCATCTCCCCGATCCGGAGCGCCACGTCGAGGGTCTTGTAGGTGTCGGTGTTGTCAGCCATGGCGACGTCCAGTCTGACGAATCCGGGACTGGCGGCGCGAGCCGGCGGACGTGGGGTTGCTCACGCGAAGGCCCCCGTGTCCGACGGACACGGGGGCCTCGATGCTGCAGCTGCGTGCGGGATCAGCTCCGGGGAGCGGCCTCGCGGGACTTCTTCGGGTTCCTTGCGTCGGCCACCGGGGTCGCCTCGCGGGATTTCTTCGGGTTCGGGCCGTCGGCGACCGGGCGGGCTTCGCGCGACTTCTTCGGGCTCTTGCCGTCGACCGCAGGAGTCGCCTCCCGCGACTTCTTGCCTCCCGGCGCGGTGACGGACTTGCGGACATCGGACGATCCGGTGTCGGCCGCGACTGCGGCACCGACCGTGATCATGCCGAGGACGAGCGTGCCGGCGCCGATGGCGCCGACGATACGCAGCGTGCGGGCACGCTGCGTTGCTTGCTTGCGCGTCATGTGATTCTCCCAGGGTCACAGAAGCGGATATGGAACCTCGACCGTAAAGCCGAAGCGACGGCCTGTCCGCAACTGAACCGGTTTTATGGTCCTTCGATGACGGAAATGGCCCGAAATGACTAGACGGATCAGTCCGTTTCGGGGTGATCGGCTCCGAGTGGCGGCGCCATCTCCAACCGGACCCCGACCAGGCGCACCGCCCGGGCGTGGTCGAAGCGGCCGAGCAGGTCCAGCGCCGCCGCCTCGATCACCGGCTCCTCGACCGTCGCCGCGGGCAGGGTCAGGCTCCGCGTCCGCGTCTCGAACGGGGCGTAGCGCATCTTCATGCCGACCCGGACCGCGGGTCGCCCCTCCCGGCGGATGTCGTCGAGCACGGTGCGGGCCAGCCGACGGACCGCCTCGGCGACCTCGTCCCAGTCGGTCAGGTTGTGCTGGAAGGTCTCCTCCCGGCCGTGGCCGCGGGGCACGTACGGCGAGGCGTCCACCGGGGAGCTGTCGACCCCGCGCCCGAGCCGTCGGTACCACGGTCCCATCGTCGGGCCGAGCCGGTCGGCCAGCACCTGCGCCTCCGTCTCGGCCAGCTCGCGCACCGTCCGGATGCCGAGCCCGGCCAGCTTGGCGGCGGTCTTCCGGCCGATCCCCCACAGCGCGTCGGTGGGCCGCTCCCCCATCACCTCGAACCAGTTCTCGGCCGTCAGCGTGAACCGCCCCCGCGGCTTGCCGAACTCGGTGGCGATCTTGGCGCGCAGCTTGTTGTCACCGACTCCGACCGAGCAGTGCAGCCGGGTGGCGTCGAGCACCGCGGCGCGCACGTCGTCGGCGAAGCCTTCCGGGTCGTCGGTGCGCACCCCCATGAACGCCTCGTCCCAGCCGAGCACCTCCACGGGCACGTCGAAGCCGCGGAGCGTGTCCATGACCTGCACGGACGCCGCCTCGTACGCCGGCGCGTCGACGGCGAGGAACACCGCGTCGGGACACTTCTTCGCGGCGGTGCGCAGCGGCATCCCGGACCCCACGCCGAACTCGCGCGCCTCGTACGACGCCGTCGACACCACGCCGCGCTCCGTCGGGTCGCCACGGCCGCCCACGACGACGGGCAGGCCGGCCAGCTCGGGGCGGCGCAGCACCTCGACAGCGGCGATGAACTGGTCGAGGTCGACGTGCAGCACCCAGTCGGTCCGGGTCGACTCGCTCACGCCGACAGTCTGCCCGGCCGCGGCGGCGACGCCCTAGGGTCGGGGCATGAGCAACCCGGTGATCGTGGTGGTGGGCGCAGGACCCGGCATGGGCGCGTCGGTGGCGCGGCGGTTCGGCCGCGAGGGGTACGACGTCGCGCTGATCGGGCTGCCGGCCGACCAGTTGGACGAGCTGGGCAAGACCCTGCAGGGCGAGGGGATCACCACCGGCTGGACGGCGGTGGACGTGGTCGACCAGGAGGGGATGCGAGCGGCGATCACCCGGTTCGGCGACCACGCCCACCGGATCGACGTGCTGCACTTCAACCCCAGCGCGTTCCGGCAGAAGGACCCACTCACGCTCGCCGTCGACGAGCTGCTCGAGGACGTCGCGCTCGGCGTCGGTGGACTGCTCACCGCGGTCCAGGCAGCCAGACCGTTCATGTCCGAGGGCGCGCGGGTCACCGCGACCGGGAGCATGGCCGCCGACGAGCCCTGGCACGAGGCGGCCTCCCTCGGCGTGCAGAAGGCCGGCCTGCGCAACCTCGTCCGCAGCCTCGACCGGACCCTCGAGCCACACGGCATCCGGGCGGTCTCGGTGACGGTCAGGGGCACGCTCAAACGCGGCACGCCGTTCGACCCGGACCTGATCGCGGACGCCATCTTCGCGGCGGCCCACCAGCCCGAGGACTCCTGGCGGGCCGAGGTCCCCTACGACGGCACCGAGGGGAGCTGATGCTCGCCCCGATGGATCCGACGTCCGCGGCGTTCATGCTCGCGGAGAACCGGAACCAGCCGATGCACGTCGGCAGTCTGCAGCTGTTCCGCCGTCCCGAGGACGCCGACCGGATGTTCGTGCGGGAGATGTACGAGGCGATGCTCGCCGCCGACGACGTCGCCCCGCTGTTCATCAAACGTCCGCACCGGTCTGTCGCCACCGGCGGGCAGTGGGCGTGGACCGAGGACACCGAGTTCGACATCGAGCACCACGTGCGGCACGGCGCCCTGCCGAAGCCGGGACGGGTCCGGGAGCTGCTCGAGCTGTGCTCGCGGCTGCACGGCACCCGGCTCGCGCCCGAGCGACCGCTGTGGGAGACCACGGTCATCGAGGGCCTGCGCGACGGCCGGATGGCGATGTACTCCAAGATGCACCACGCCCTGGTTGACGGCGTCTCCGCAATGCGGCTGCTGCAGAGCGTGCTGTCCACGGACCCGTCCCGGCGCGGGATGCCGCCGCCGTGGGCCGTGCAGCCCGCCACAGATGCGGAGCGGCAGCGGTCGGACGCCGACCTGCACCCCGGCCGCGTGCCGACGAGCGCCTTCCGCAGCGCCTGGGGCCTCAGCGCCGACGCGGCCGGGCTGCCAGGCGCCCTGGTGCGGACCCTCACGCGCGGGATGCGCAACGAGACCTCTGCGCTGTCGTTCTACGCACCGCGCACGATCCTCAACAAGAACATCACCGGTTCCCGGCGGTTCGCGGCGCAGGACTGGCCGGTCGAGCGGCTGCGGGCGGTCGGCAAGGCGACCGGCACCACGATCAACGACGTGGTGCTGGCAATGGTCAGCGGCGCGATGCGGCGCTACCTCGGCGAGCTCGACGCGCTGCCGGACACCACCCTGGTGGCGATGGTGCCGGTCGGCCTCAACGTCAAGCAGTCACAGCTCGCCTCGGTCGAGGGCGGCAACGCGGTCGGCGCGGTGATGGTGAAGCTCGGCACCGACGTCGCGGACCCGGGCAAGCGGCTCCGAGCGATCCATCGCTCGATGCGCGACGGCAAGGAGGCGCTCGGCACGATGACGCCCCTGCAGATCCTGGCGATGAGCGCGATCGGACTGGCCCCAGCCGTGCTGCCGCCGTTGCTGAAGATGTCCGGGTTCACCCGGCCGCCGTTCAACCTGATCATCTCCAACGTGCCCGGTCCCCGGGTGCCGCACTACTTCAACGGCGCCGAGCTGGTCGGGATGTACCCGCTGTCGATCCCGATCCACGGGATGGCGTTGAACATCACCTGCACGTCGTACGCCGGCAACATGGGATTCGGCCTCACCGGTTGCCGGCGCACGGTCCCGCACCTGCAGCGCCTGCTCACCCACCTCGACGACGAGCTGACCGACCTCGAGACCGCCGCCGCTGTCTAGGAGTCTCCTAGAAGGCGGAGATGACGAAGTAGAACACCAGCGCCAGGATCAGCACGAGGGCGACGCCGCGGACCCACGGGGGTGTGCTCGTCTCGCGGACCGGGTCGGGTGACACGCCGCGCAGCTCACGGGGAAGTTCGTCGTCGGCCATGCTTCGAGGGTACGTCAGCCTAGGGTCGGTTCATGTCCTACCCAGAGCCACGCTACTTCGGCGAGACCGGCGAGCCCTCCGCGGTGCTCCGGCCGGCCGGCCACCCGCCCGAGATCGCCAACGAGAGGACCGGAGGTTCGGCCCACTACCTCGCTACCGGTGCGCTGACCGGCGGGGACTTCGGCCTGTACCGGTGGAACATGGGCCCGGCGCCGTCCGGACCGTCCCCGCACTTCCACCGCACGATGACCGAGTCGTTCTTCGTGATCGACGGCACCGTCTCGTTGTACGACGGCACCGGCTGGCGCGACGCGACCGCCGGTGACTTCCTGTTCGTGCCGGCCGGCGGCGTACACGGCTTCCGCAACGAGTCCGGTGAGCCGGCATCGATGCTGATCCTGTTCACCCCCGGGGCTCCGCGCGAGGCCTACTTCGAGGGACTCGCGCGGATCGCGGCGTCGGGTGAGCGCCCGTCGGAGGAGGAGATGGCGGCCTTCTACGCCGAGCACGACAACGTCTGGGTCGACGACTGAGCCGTCCGGTTCGCCGTCAGCGCCCGCCGCATCCACCCCGCCCTGACCACGTCGCCGAGGCCAGGGTCAGGCGCCGCTTGCCACCAGCCGCCGGTGCTTGAGCACGCAGTCGATGCTGTCCCAGGCCACCACCACCAGCACGCCGACGACGACGCCGGGGACGGCGCCCGCGGGGTCCCAGTCGATCCCGTCGGCTGCCATCGCGGCGGAGTAGGCCGGGTTCACGGGATCGGTCAGCAGGTAGAGGGCGACGAAGTACGCCGCCGTCACGGCATTCAGCACGAGGTTGGCGACCATCAGGCCGCGGGTCCAGTAGCCGACGAGGTAGGCGCGGACCTCGAGGACGGCGACGGCGAGCGCCAGGACGGCCAGCGCCGGCAACCAGCCGTTCCACAGCTCCGGGTCGAGCAGCGGCACCGGGTCACCGGCGCCGTCCTGGTAGGCGGACCGGAAGTGCTGCCACGGCAGCCACACCGCCAGGAAGAGTGCCATGCCGACGCCCCAGAACAGGTCGGGGACGCCGATCTGGCGAGGCACCACGGTCTCGGGCAGCCGGTCGGGGCTCCAGGCGTCCCGCTCCCTGCCCTCGAGCACCACCTGCGGCTCGGCTCCCGTCCGTTCGATGATCACGAACAGCAGCGTGCTCCAGAAGGCGAGGTGCACCGCGACCTGGGCGGTGAACCCGGCCGCGGAGAGCAGCCCCCGGCCGAGTCCGGCGTCCTCGACGCCCACGTTGACCAGCGCCACGACGGCCAGCACGACGGGGAGCACGGTCACGGCGAGTGCTTTGAGCAGCCGAACGTAGTCGTCGTAGAGACGCGGACCGACCAGGTGCCGGGGCGGTCCGGCGTACTCCCGGGAGAGCAGGGCCGGGTCGCCGAGCTCCACCAGCACCGCCCGCACGACCGCCTCGTCGTCGAGCCGGCTGCCCCGGGCCTCGGTCATGTCGGCGATGGTGCCGCGCAGCTCGCGGGCGACGTCGTCGCGCATCGACTCGGGCAGCCGGCTCGAGACCGCCCACACGTAGCGTTCGGCCAACGGGACCGCCTGCGGGCGGCGGCTCCCCTTCCCGGTGGTGCTGATCGTCATGGCTTCACTCCCTGGATCACGGTGTCGAGATGTCTGTTCAGGTCGGCCCACTCCGCGGCCAGTGCCTCGCGGACCCGACTGCCGAGCGGGCTGACCACGTAGAACTTGCGGGGACGGGCCTCGTCGGTGTTCCACTCGCTGGTGAGCAGTCCTTGCTTCTCGAGGCGACGCAGCAGCGGGTAGAGCGTGTTGGCGTCGACGGCGAGGCCGGCCTGCTCGAGCGTGGCCAGCAGCGCGTAGCCGTAGCGCGGCTCGGTGAGCACGCACAGGCAGCCCAGCACCACGGTGCCGCGCCGCAGCTCCTGCACCAGGCCGGCGACCGCGTTCGCATCGAGCTCGTCCGGTCGGTCGTCCATACGACGCACTATACCGTGCGCCACACGGTATTGTGCAAGAGCCTGGTCTCGACGAGAACGACCACCGAGCGTCAGTCGTCGAGGAACAGGTCGCGCACGTCGTCGGCGCTGATCCCGTCGGTCACCACCGAGGCGCCGCCGTCCATCACCTGGGCGAAGAGCGCCGCCTTGCGCGCCTTGAGCTCCATCACCTTCTGCTCGACGGTGTCCTCGGCCACCAGTCGGTAGACGTTGACCGGTCGGTGCTGGCCGATCCGGTGCACCCGGTCGACGGCCTGCGCCTCGACTGCTGGGTTCCACCAAGGGTCGAGGACGAAGACGTAGTCTGCCTCGGTCAGAGTGAGCCCGACTCCCCCGGCCTTGAGGCTGATCAGGAACACCGGGTCGTGGCCCTGCTTGAACTCCGACACCACCGCGCCGCGGTCGCGGGTGCTGCCGTCGAGGTAGCTGCTGGTGATGCCCTCGCGGTCGAGGCGGACCCGCACCCGGCCGAGGAACGTCGTGAACTGGCTGAACACGAGCGCCCGGTGTCCCTCGGCGGCGAGCTCGGCCAGGTGGTCGACCAGCACGTCGACCTTGGCGGAGCCCACGCCGTCGTACTCCTCGTCGACCAGCGCCGGGTCGAGGGAGAGCTGCCGCAGCCGGGTGAGTGAGCGGAAGATCGCGATCCGGTGCTTGTCGAAGTCGTCGACGAGGCCGAGCACGGTCTGCCGCTCGCGCTGGAGGTGGGTGTCGTAGATCCGGCGGTGCCGTGGGGTGAGGCGTACGTCGAGCACCTGCTCCTGCTTCTCGGGGAGCTCCGCCGCCACGAGGTCCTTGGTGCGGCGGAGCATGAACGGCCGGACCCGACGCCGGAACCGCTCGAGAACCTGTGAGTCGCCCAGCCGCTCGACCGGGTTGGCGACCAGCTCGACGAAGCGCTGCGGATAGGGGTACAGGCCGGGGGCCACGATCGACAGCAGCGACCACAGCTCCATCAGCCGGTTCTCCATCGGCGTGCCGGTCAGCGCGACCCGGAAGGGTACGTCGAGGCGGCGGATCGCCTGATAGGTCTTGCCGAGGTGGTTCTTCACCGTCTGCGCCTCGTCGAGCACCAAACCGCCCCAATCGAGGGCGAGGTAGTCGTCGGCCTCCATCCGGTAGAGCGTGTAGGAGGTGATCACCAGGTCGGCGCCGTCGCAGAGCTCGGCGAGGGACGACCCGCGGCGTGCCTGGGAGCCGGCGACCACCCGCACGTCGAGGCCGGGGGTGAACTGCTCCGACTCGTGTGCCCACATCGACACCACGCTGGTCGGGGCCACCACGAGGAAGGGCGCGGCGTCGGCCGCGCGGGCGTGTGCCACGAGCGCCAGCGTCTGGAGGGTCTTGCCGAGCCCCATGTCGTCGGCGAGGATCCCGCCGAGCCGGGACTCCCAGAGGAAGGCCAGCCAGCGGAAGCCGTCGAGCTGGTAGGGCCGCAGGTCGGCCTTCAGGTCGACCGGGACCACGGCGGGCAGGGTGTCGGACGCGCGCAGGGCGCGGGCCGCCTCGACCCACTGCGAGGCCTGGGCGTCGACGATCCCGATCTCGGCGAGCTCGTCCCACAACCCGAGGTCGTGGTGGCTCACCCGGACGCCCTCGGCCGGCTGGTCGTGCAGCTCGGCGGCGGCGTGGACCAGCTCGGCCAGGTGTGCGAACTCGGGGCGGTCGACCTCGATGTGCACGCCGGTGCGCAGGATCACGCGTGACTCGCCCCGGGTGAGGGCGGCGAGTAGGGCGGGGAGCGCGAGGCTGTCGCCGTCGACGCTGATCAGGACCTCGAGGTCGAGCCAGTCCTGCCGGTGGTCGAGACCCTCGTCGTCTCGTGCGGCGAACCGGACCACCGGCGCCTCCGTGGCCGCCCGATAGTCGGGCCGGGCCCCGATCTCGCTGATCTCCACCTGTCCCCCGGCCTCCAGACCGGGGAGCACGTCGACGGCGAAGTCGATGGCGTCGGTGCCGGTGAGCACCGCCTCGGGGACCAGTCCTCGGTCGCGACTGCGCGAGCGGCAGAGCCGGTGGACGGCGGCGTCGTCGAGCACCAGCTCGTCGAGAAGCTGCCGCTCCCGGTCGGGCTGCCGGAAGCCGCGCAGGCCGCGGGCCTCACCCACGGCGTAGACGCGGTCGGTGTCGCCGGCCCGGTAGCGCCAGGACCAGGCCAGCTCGACGCGCTCCACCGACACCCAGGTGACGGTGAGAGCGAGCCGCGGCATCACCGGCTCGGGCAGCTCGACCGACCCGTCGGACGAGGTCACGGGTACGTGGCGTCGCAGCCGCGGCAGGAAGTCGGCCACTAGGTCGTGTCGGTCGGCCGCGGGAACGACGAGCGTGTCCCCGCTCGCGACCAGCCGGCGTACCTCCGGGCCGACCCCCTTGGTCAACGGGGCCAGCACGAGCACCCAACCGGTCGGCGGGTCGCCCGGCGACCAGACCGCGACGCCGTGACCCTGGTCGCCGAGGAGGTCGACGTCGTCGGCGGCGTGCCACTCGCCGTCGAGCCGGACGCCGACGCCGAGGTGGGTGTCGCCAGTGGCGGAGGTGTTGGCGTCCACCTCGATGCTGAGTGGGTCGGGGTGGAGGTCCACCCGGGCCAGGCCGGGGCCGGGCACCAGCGTGATCCCCACCTCGCGGGCCCGGCGCAGCAGCGGCCACAGCGAGGCCCCGAACCCGGCGAGCGGCAGGTGGGACTCGGAACCGAAGTAGGTCTGCCGGGACGCCGCGCGGTAGGCGGCCAGCAGCTCGCCGAGCACGGCGACCTGGGCGGGCGCGCAGCCCTTGCGCGCGTCGAGATAGGGGACGTCCTGCCAGGTGGCTCCGGACTTCACCCAGTTGTCCCGCGCGCCGCGCACGAGCGGCCGGATCCGGAGCGTGCCGCGGGCGGGGGCATGGGTGCGGGACCACGACTGGAAGGTCGAGGTGGTGCGCGACAGCATGATCTGGAGCGCGAGCGGGGTGGCGCGGTCCGGGACCCGCTCCCCCTCGTCGAGCTCGTCGAGCACGGACGTGAGCCGCCGCTCCCACGCGCGACGACCGTCGGCCTCCGCGTCGGCGACGTGCTCGCGACGTACGACGAGGAGCAGCGCGAGCGCGTGCTTGCAGCCGTCGCCGACCGGGCAGCTGCAGCGGCTGTAGACCCACACGCCGCGCTCGGCCTCGCCGACCGCGACGTAGCTCTGGTAGGGAACGCTGGTCGAGCCGACCACCCGGCCGCGGATGTCGAGGTCGCCCTCGCCGTCGATCTCGTGGCTGACCTCGAGCACCAGACCGCGCTCGACGTAGTCGAGGGCCCGCTCCAGGGTGACCGCGCCGAACCGTCGGGCCAGGTCGGCCTCGTCGAGCGCCACGGAGAGGTCCACCACGAGCCCGACCCTACGTCCGGCCGCCGACCTTCCCGCGCGCCACGACCGATATCGGTAGTGCAACCGTGAGCTGGGGGTCACTCCGGGGCTACCGATATCGGTGGTGGGCGTGGTGTGCTGCTCGTCACACCGTCCTGCGAAGGGAGCAGCCATGACCCAGACCCTCGAACCCCCCGGTGAGACCGCGGCGGACGGCCCGCAGCGCCGGGTGGACACGTGGTTCGCCGCCTTCGAGGGGGCGCTCGCCGCGCGCGACGTACCGAAGGCCGCGGCCATGTTCGCCACCGACTCCTACTGGCGCGACCTGGTCGCCTTCACCTGGAACATCCGCACCGTGGAGGGGCAGAGCGGGGTCGCGGACCTGCTCGGCGCCGTGCTCGACGGTGTCGACCCCTCCGGCTTCCGTACGACGGAGCCGCCGGAGGAGGCCGGCGGGGTGACGACCGCGTGGTTCGAGTTCGAGACGTCGGTCGGAAGGGGCAAGGGGCTGCTCCGGCTCAGGGACGACGTCGCCTGGACCTTCCTCACCACGCTGTTCGAGCTGAAGGGCCATGAGGAGCCGCGCGGGGCGGCCCGCCCGATGGGGACCGAGCACGGGGCGAACAGGGAACGGCTGACCTGGCTGGAGCGCCGGCAGCGGGAGGCCGAGGACCTCGGCTCGACGACGCAGCCCTACGTGCTCGTCGTCGGCGGCGGCCAGGGCGGGATCGCGCTCGGCGCCCGGCTACGACAGCTCGGCGTGCCCGCGATCGTGATCGACAAGCACGCGCGGCCCGGCGACCAGTGGCGCGGCCGGTACAAGTCGCTGTGCCTGCACGACCCGGTCTGGTACGACCACCTGCCCTACCTCAAGTTCCCCGAGAACTGGCCGGTGTTCTCGCCCAAGGACAAGATCGGCGACTGGCTGGAGTCCTACACGACGGTGATGGAGATCCCCTACTGGGGCAGCACGGTCGCCACCTCCGCGACGTACTCGGAGGAGACGGCCGAGTGGACCGTCGAGGTGGAGCGCGAGGGGAAGCCGCTGACCCTGCGTCCCAAGCAGCTCGTCCTGGCGACCGGGATGTCGGGCAAGCCGAACATCCCGTCGATCCCCGGCCAGGACGTGTTCCGCGGCGACCAGCACCACTCGTCGGCGCACCCCGGCCCGGACGCCTACGCCGGCAAGCGCTGCGTGGTCATCGGCAGCAACAACTCCGCCTTCGACATCTGCGGCGCGCTGTGGGAGCACGGTGCGGACGTGACGATGGTGCAGCGCTCGTCCACCCACATCGTCAAGAGCGACACCCTGATGGACATCGGGCTCGGTGACCTCTACTCCGAGCGGGCCGTCGCAGCCGGCGTGACCACCGAGAAGGCGGACATGATCTTCGCCTCCCTCCCCTACCGGATCCTGCACGAGTTCCAGATCCCGCTGTACGACCAGATGCGTGAGCGCGACCAGGACTTCTACGACCGCTTGGAGAAGGCCGGCTTCGACCTCGACTGGGGCGACGACGGCTCCGGGTTGTTCATGAAGTACCTCCGACGCGGCTCGGGCTACTACATCGACGTGGGCGCCGCGGACCTGGTCGCCGACGGTGAGGTCAAGCTCGCGAAGGGCCAGGTCGTCCGGCTCACCCAGGACGCGGTGGTGCTCGAGGACGGTACGACGCTGCCGGCCGACCTCGTGGTCTACGCGACCGGCTACGGCTCCATGAACGGCTGGGCCGCCGACCTGATCAGCCAGGAGGTCGCCGACAAGGTCGGGAAGGTGTGGGGGCTCGGCTCCGACACGACCAAGGACCCGGGACCGTGGGAGGGCGAGCAGCGCAACATGTGGAAGCCGACGCAGCAGGAGGCGCTGTGGTTCCACGGCGGCAACCTGCACCAGTCACGGCACTACTCGCTCTACCTCGCGCTGCAGCTCAAGGCCCGGTTGGAGGGCATCCCGACCCCCGTCTACGGGCTGCAGGAGGTGCACCACACGTCGTGACGGGCGGGCGACCGGGGCTCACTGCTGGTCGGTGGCCCCGGCCTCGTCGCTCGCGTCGCTCTCGCCGCTCTCGCCGCCCTCGTCGCTCTGCGGCTCGTCCATCAGCGCGACGGGAGCCGAGCCGGTCAGGGTGACCAGCATCTGCCGCACGTTGGAGAGCTGGGCGTTGATCGAGTCGCGACGCTGGGTGGCCGCGGCCAGCTCGCGGTCGGAGTCGGCGCGCACCCGGGCGGCGGAGGTCTTGGCCTCGGCGAGGATCGCGGCGGCCTTCTTCTCCGCGTCCTCGACGATCCGCGTCGCCGTTCGCACGGACTCGGCGTGCTCGGCGTCGGCATCGTTGCGCTGGCGCTCGATCAGGGTCTCCAGGTCGGCGTGCCGCTGCTGGGCGGCGTCCATCTGCAGGGTGAACTCGGCCTCGGCCGCCTGCTTGCGTCCGGCGAGCGTGGTCTCGAAGTCGGCCGCCGCCTTGGCCGCGCGGGCGCGCTGCTCCTCGTAGACCGCCTCCGCCTCCTGCATCCGGGCCGCGGCGTTGCGGTCGGCGCTGTCGGTGAGCTCGTCGGCGGTGCGCTTGGCGTCCTCGAGGATGCGGGCCGCGTCGGTGTCGGCGTCGCGGCGGCGACCTTCGGCGTACCGGTCCGCCTCGGCGCGGATCCGCCCGGAGTCCTCCGCCGCCTTGGCCCGCAGCTCCTGGACCTCCTGCTCGGCCCGCTCCCGGATGCTGGTCGCCTCCTCGTCGGCCAACGCGAGGATCGTGCCGACCCGCTCGCCGAGGTGCTCGAACGTCGCCGGCGGCGGTGGTCCCGCCTCGGCGGCGGTGCGCTCGCGCTCCGACTCGAGCTTGCCGACCATCTCGGTCAGCTCGTCGGCGCGGCGCTCGGCCGCCGCGGCGGCCTCGACCAGCTCACGGATGCGCTGGTCGACCTGCGCCGGCTCGTAGCCGCGCAGCACCGACCGGAACTGCTCGTCGGGATCAGTCATCAGCGGGGTCCTCTTCCTCGGGGGGTACGTCGGACGGCGGATCGGGTCGGTCGTCACCGGAGACGGCCAGCGCCTGGATCACGCCGGAGAGCTGACCGAGCTCACCGGTGATCGCGTCGCGCCTGCGGGCCAGGACGTCGACCTCGTCACGTGCCTCGGCTAGCATCCGGCGCGCCTGGGCGCGCAGCTCGTCGGCCTCGGCGCGGGCCTCGGCAAGATGCCGCGCGGCCTCCTCGCGGCTCGAGCGCAGCTCCTCCTGGGCGGTGCGCTGTGAGCGGACCACCTCGGCGGCGACCTGCTCGCGCAGGGTGCGGGCCTGGGCCTCGGCCGACTCGAGGCGCCGCTCGGCACGCGAGTGCATCTGCTGAGCGCGGGCGTCGGCCTCGGCGTGGAGACGCTCGGCGTCGGACACGGCCGCGTCCCGGACCCGGGCAGCCTCGGCGGCGGCCTCCTCACGCACCTTCGCCGCGGCGTCGGCGACCGCCTGGGCGCGCGCCTCTGCCTCGGCGGTCTCGCCCTGCAGGCGGGCGCGCATCCGGCGGCTGGCGCCGGTGATCCGTCGGCGGGACCGGTTCAGCAGGAGGGCGGCCTCCCCGTGGCCGCGCAGCCGGGTGCGGGCCGCTTCGGCGTCGGCGGTCTCCAGCAGCGAGGCGACGGTCGACCGGGTCCAGTGGGTCTGCTCCTCGGACTCCGCCAGCGCCCGCTCGGCTTCGGCCACCGCGTCGCCCACGACCTGGTCGGCCCGGGAACGCGCATCGGCGAGCAGCCGGTCCGCCTCGGCCCGGGACCGGTCGACGTCCTGGCCGGCGGAGGCCCTGAGCGCGGCCGCGTCGTCTGTCGCCGCCTGGCGCAGGGTGGCCGCCTCGTCCTCGGCGCGGGCCATGACCGCCTGGGCGTGGGCGTCCGCCTCGTCGGTGCGCTGCCGCACCAGGCCGGCGCTCTCCTGGTCGAGCCGGGTCGCCTCCTGGCGGGCGGTCTCGACCAGCCGGTCGGCCTCGGCCCGTGCGGAGGCGAGCAGCTCCTCGGCCTGGGTGTGCGCGATGGCCAGGTCCTGCTCGGAGCGCTCCCTGCGTTGCCGCGCGGCCGCTTCCGTCTCGGCCAGGATCTCGTCACGCTGGGTCTCGGCCGCCCTCAGCAGCAGCGTCGCCTGCTCGCCCGCATCGCTCACCAGCTGGTGGGCCTCGTCCGAGGCGGCGGCGAGCTCCTCGTCGAGACGCTTGCGGTCCCCGAGTGCCTCCCGGTGCCAGGTGTCGGCCTCGTCGTGCAGTCGTCGGGCCGCGGTGGTCAGCCGCTCGGCCTCGGCCCGCGCCTCCTCGAGCTCGCGCTCGGCGTCGGCGCGCAGCTCGTCGGCGACCAGCTCGGCCCGCCGCAACAGCTGGGCGGCCTGGCCGTCGCCGGCGGGGGCCCCGGCGGCAGGGGCGACAGGGGCGCCCTGTGCGGACCGCGGCTGATCCATTCGACCTCCCACCATCTCCCATGGCTGCCAGGGTTCTCGGGGCCTCCTGGCTCCCGACGACCCGCCCCATCCTCCCCCGCCGGCGTCCCGGGCACCAGTTGGGTCGGTCGGCCGCTGCCGGGGCGCCGCCGGTCTGACAGAGTTCGGGGCATGGAGAAGCTGCGACCGGTCCGGACCTGGCTCTCGGACATGGACGGCGTGCTCGTCCAGGAGGAGGAGGCGATTCCCGGCGCGGCCGAGTTCGTCGCGCGGCTGCGCGACCGGGGGCGACCGTTCCTGCTGCTCACCAACAACTCGATCTTCACCGCGCGCGACCTGCGGGCCCGCCTGGCGCGCTCCGGGATCGAGGTGCCGGAGGAGTCGATCTGGACCAGCGCACTGGCGACGGCGCAGTTCCTCGACGCGCAGCGGCCCGGTGGCACGGCGTACGTCATCGGCGAGGCGGGGCTGACCACGGCGATGCACTCGATCGGCTACGTGCTCACCGACCGCGACCCGGAGTACGTCGTGCTCGGCGAGACCCGCACCTACTCGTTCGAGGCGATCACGACCGCGATCCGGCTGATCGAGAAGGGCGCCCGGTTCATCGCGACCAACCCCGACCAGACCGGGCCGTCGCCGCAGGGCTCGATCCCGGCGACCGGCTCGGTGGCGGCGCTGATCACCCGGGCCACCGGTGTGGAGCCGTACTTCGTCGGCAAGCCGAACCCACTGATGATGCGCTCGGCGCTGAACCGGATCGACGCCCACTCCGAGTCGACCGTGATGGTCGGTGACCGGATGGACACCGACATGGTCTCCGGGCTCGAGGCCGGCCTGCGCACCATCCTGGTGCTGACCGGGTCGACCCGACCGGACCAGGTCGAGCGCTTCCCGTACCGGCCGACGTACATCCGTGAGTCGGTGGCGGACCTGGTCGAGCTCGTCGACCAGTGGGACTCCGACGAGGAAGCCGTCGTCGACCTGGCGGAGTGAGTCCCGGGCGCGGGAATCAGATCCGCACGCACGCGGTTCTCCCTGACACCGATCAGGACGCCCATGGAACCCACCGACCACGACGCGCTCGACGCGTACTCCCAGATCGTCTCCGCGGTCGCGGAGGCGCTGCTGCCGCGCGTGGCCGCAGTCCGGGTACGACGCAGCGGGCGATCGGGTGAGGGCTCCGGGTCGGCCGTCGTGCTGACCGCCGAGGGTCACCTGCTCACCAACGCGCACGTGGTCGGCAACGCCGACTCGGGCGAGGCGACGTTCGCCGACGGCAGCGTCGCGTCGCTGGACGTGGTCGGCCGTGACCCGCTGGCCGACCTCGCCGTGGTGCGCACCGACCGGGCCATCGGCGACCCGCCCACCTACCGCGACGTCGACGACCTGAAGATCGGGTCCCTCGTCGTCGCGGTCGGCAACCCGCTCGGCATGGCCGGCAGCGTCACGGCCGGGATCGTCAGCGGCCTCGGCCGGGCCCTCCCGGTGCGGACCCGCAACGCGACCCGGATCGTCGAGGACGTGATCCAGACCGATGCCGCACTCAACCCCGGGAACTCCGGGGGCGCGCTCGCGGACTCGCGGGGCCGGGTGGTCGGTATCAACACCGCCGTCGCCGGCGTCGGGCTCGGTCTCGCCGTACCGATCAACGCCACCTCGCGGCGGATCATCTACGCCCTCATGCACGACGGACGGGTCCGCCGCGGCTACCTCGGCCTGGTCTCGTCGCCGGCGCCGCTGCCGCCGGAGTGGGTGGCCCGGACCGGACAGCGCACCGCGCTGCGGGTCGCCGAGGTGGTCACCGGCAGCCCGGCCGCGGTCAGCGGGTTGCGCGCCGGAGACATGGTGCTCGCCGTCGACGGCCAGCCGCTCGGCGATGCGCAGTCGCTGCAGCGGCTGCTGTTCGAGGAGTCGATCGGCCGACGCATGGAGATCACCGTGCTGCGCAGCGGCGCCCTGGTCGACGCGGTCGCGGTGCCCGCCGAGCTCGGTGACTAGTCCGGGGACTGCTCGCCAACCGGACATTGGGGGCATTCAGTCATTCGGGGGACGGCACGCACCACCCTTGCAAGAATCGCCGAAACGGGACGGGGAACCGACCGCCCAGGTCGCCCGGGGGGTCGGAGGTCGTCACGGGGGTGCGCCCTCCGACCTCCCGTGGCCCGGGACATCCGCTCCGGCCGGCCGGCGCTGGACCGTGCCTGTGATCAGTCAAGCAGCCGATCCACGCACAGCAGCTCGTGCTCGAGCGCCTCGGACGGCGCCGCTCGGCAGGTGAGCCGGCGCGCGGGAGTGTGCCGGGTGCGCACGCCGACCCGCCAGCGCGTCCCGTCGAGCCGGAACTCCACGTGCGTCGTGTCGCCGTCCCGCTCGTGACCGAGCAGCAGCGGCGCCTCGACGGCGAGGTGGCCGGTGTGCTCGCGCAGGAACAGCTCGGCCGCCTGCACGCGGAACCCGAAGCCGCACCGGCCGCGCAGATGCGGCAGGTCGAGCCGCCCCGCGCGGTGGGTGTCGACGAAGGCCGCGGCCTCCGAGGGGTCGACCCGCCCGTAGTAGAGGCCGTGCGGCAGCACCAGCATGTTGGGCGCGAACCGGTCGCCGCCGATGTGCGAGACCTCCCAGGTCTCCTCCGGGGCGACGGCGTGCAGCGCCTTGCAGAGCGGCCGTCCCTGCTCGGCGCAGCAGGCGTCGTGCTTGCCGTGCGTGCAGACCAGGAACAGCGGGTCGGGGTGCGGGGTCAGGCCGGGCGAGGTACCCGCCGCGAGGCCGGTCATCGGCAGGTCCAACAGCTCTCGTACGTCGGACAGGGTGGCCGTCTCGACCCACGGCCGGTCGGCGCCGACATGGGCGGCGAAGACCCGCACCGGCCCCGGGGTCCGGCGCGCGTGGTCGCGGATCATCAGCGCCCGGACGGCGTGCCGCCGGGCGAGCCCGACGAGGTGGTCGCGCACCTCGACCGGGATGCGGGAGCCGGCGACGGCGTCGACGCCCCACGAGCCCGGAGCCTCCACGAGCAGGAAGGCGCGGACCGTCGACGCCGTGCCCACCATCGACTCGTCGGCGGACGCGGAGGCGAGCGCGCAGCGGAACGCGGGTGTGGTCACGATGTGATCCGCAGCAGGCCCTCGCGCACCAGCCGGCGCGCGACGACCAGGCGGCTCGACTCGTCGAGCCAGGGTGAGAGCTCCTTCACCCGGAACGCCGGGCTGTCGCGCACGAACTCCATCACCGGCGTCAGCCGGAGCGGCATCCGCAGCGAGCGGTCGCCGAGGTGCACGGTCAGCCGCTCCTCCCCGGCTCGCAGCACGCACGCCGCGGTGGCCCGGCACTCCAGCAGGGTGGTGTCGGAGAGGGCGGCCAGCCCGACCCGGTCGGTGAGTCCGCCGGCGAGCGCGGGGGTGCGCTCGGACAGGAACGCGTCGGCGCGCTCGACGGCGAGCACGGTCGGATCGGTCGCGGACACCGCTGCTGCGAAGGACGACAGCGGCTCCTCGAGCGCCGCCGCCAGCACCGACGGGTCGTCGACCCAGCCCGAGGGCAGCGGCTCGTCGTACCGCTCCGCCGCGAGCGCCCGCTTCGAGACTCGCTCGAGCAGGTCGCGCCAGGTGAGCCGGTTGATGCCGAGGGTGACGTGCAGCGAGGTCTCGTCCTGGCTGCGTGCCGAGTGCGGGGTGCCGGTGGGCAGGTACATGCTCAGTCCCGGCTCGAGCAGCACGTCCCGGACGAGCCCGTCGGACTCGACGACTTCCCACTGCTTGTGGCCGTGGGTCTGGAACACGAACACGTCGTGGCTGTCGCTGTGCCGGGCGAAGCCCTGCGCGCCCGGTGGCGTGAGATACGCGTTGGCCTGGCAGGGGTGGCCGAGCTCGAGCTCGAGCGCACGGACCAGGCGCGTCAGCGGCGGGTGGTAGCGGTGCAGCCCCTGCAGCACGACGGTGGCGCCGTCGTCGAAGAGGTCCAGCACCTTGCGGGCGTCCACGAGGCCGGTCAGTGGGGACCCTGCCATCGTCGCGGCGCGGGTGAACCTCGACGGCGCGATCACCGAGCCGTCCTTGGCGATCCGGAGCGCCGGCGTGCGCAGGGCGGTGCTGGTCAGCAGGTGGTCGACGTCGTCGAGTGAGAGCAGCCCGATCAGGTCGGCCGGGTCGGCGTGGTGCAGGTGCACGCGGGACGCCCAGACCTTGTGGTGGAAGGTCTGGGCGTCACCGCTGAGCAGGTTGAGTGCCGACAAGGCTCAGGCGTCGGTGCCGTCGGCGTCGCCGCCGTCGGTGCTGTCCCCGTCGGTCGAGTCGGTGCTGTCGCCGTCGCTGGAGTCGCCGTCGGTCGAGTCGGTGCTGTCGCCGTCGGTGCCGTCGGCATCGGTCCCGTCGGCGTCACCGCCGGGCATCGGGGTCGCGGTGGCGCCGGGGACGGTCTCGATGTCGCCGTCGCCGACGGGTTCGTTGGGAGTGGTCGTCATAGCGCCTCCGTTGCAGTAGGTGGGTTCGTCGCGTCGTACCCGCGGTCCATGGGGGCAAACTTAGGGCACGCCGGCCCTCCCCGTCAGCGGCCGACCAAGCGGTGCACGCGCGCCTCCCACGGCCCGAGGGGCACGTCGACCGTGGCCGCCGTCCCGGCGTCGACCGCGAGCACGAGCTCGGCACCGGCCCACACGCCGACGTCCTCACCCGCCGCTGCGAGGTCCGGCTTCGCCTGGTCTTCGGAGGAGAGGTTCGCCACCACCAGCAGACGCGTGCCCTCGTGCTCACGGACGAATGCGTAGATCTGCTCGTGGTCCGGCAGCAGCATCCGGAACGACCCGTGCACCACGGCCGGCTCCTCGTGCCGCAACGCGATCAGCCGGCGGTAGTGGCTGAACACCGAGTCCGGTTCGTCGACCTGCGCCGCCGCGTTGATCTCGGTGTGGTTGGGGTTGACCGGGATCCACGGCTCGCCGTCGGTGAAGTCGGCGTGCGGAGAGGCGTCCCACTGCATCGGGGTGCGGGCGTTGTCGCGGCCCTTGTACCGGAGGGCCGCCATCACCTCGTCGGGGTCCTCCCCTGCCTCGACGGCGGACCGGTAGTGGTTCAGCGACTCGATGTCGCGGAAGTCGTCGACGGTCTCGAACACGGTGTTGGTCATGCCGAGCTCGTCGCCCTGGTAGACGTACGGCGTGCCGCGGTGCAGGTGCAGCACCGTCGCCAGCGCCTTGGCCGACCGCACCCGATGGTCGGGATGGTCGCTGCCGAAGCGGCTCACCGAGCGCGGCTGGTCGTGGTTGCCGAGGTAGAGGCTGTTCCAGCCGACATCGGCCAGGCCGTCCTGCCACCGGCCCAGCGACTCCTTGAGCCGAGGCAGCGTGAGCGGGACCAGGTCCCACTTGCCCTTCGGTCCGGAGTCGAGGTCCACGTGCTCGAACTGGAAGATCATGTCCAGCTCGCGGCGGGCCGGGTCGGTGTACAGCCGGGCGTGGTCGACCGTCGTACCGGGCATCTCACCGATGTTGATCAGCCCCGGCGGACGGCCCTCGAACACCTCGCGGTGCATCTCCCGCAGGAACTCGTGGATCCGCGGCCCGTTGAGCACGTGCGGCGACTGGTTGCCGTACGGCGACGCGCCGGGCTCGGTCGACACCTCCGCGTCGGGCAGACCCGGGCTGCCGGGCACCACGTTCTTGGAGATGTGGTTGATCACGTCCATCCGGAACCCGTCGATGCCGCGGTCCAGCCACCAGCGCATCATCGTGTAGACGGCCTGGCGCACCTCCGGGTTCTCCCAGTTCAGGTCAGGCTGGGAGGGCGCGAAGATGTGCAGGTAGTACTCCTCGGTGCCGGGGTCCCACGTCCAACCTGGTCCGGAGAAGACCGAGCCCCAGTTGGTCGGCTCGGCCCCCGGCTCACCGCCCACGTGGCCGGGACGCGGCGGGCGCCACCAGTACCAGTCGCGCTTCGGGTTGTCCCGGCTCGACCGCGACTCCTCGAACCACGCGTGCGCGCTGCTGGTGTGGTTGACGACCAGGTCCATGACGACCTTCATGCCGCGTTCGTGCACGCCCGCGACGAGCTCGTCGAGCTGCTCGAGGGTGCCGAACAGCGGGTCGACGTCCTGGTAGTCGCTGATGTCGTAGCCGTTGTCGTCCATCGGCGACCGGTAGATCGGGCTCAGCCACACCACGTCCACGCCGAGCCGCTGCAGGTGGTCGAGGTGGCCGATGATGCCCGGCAGGTCGCCGACCCCGTCGCCGTCGCTGTCGGCGAAGCTGCGCGGGTAGATCTGGTAGACGACGGCGGACTTCCACCAGTCACGAGGCGTCTCGGCGTCGGTGACCCCGGTCGGCGTCGAGACCGGACGGTCGTTCTCGGCGTTCATGCGCCGACGGTATCGGTGCAGCCTAGAGTCACGGCATGGACCGTGATGAGGCCAAGTCGTCCCGCGAGCAGAACGACGGGCTGTCGCCGTTCGAACGCTTCGTGGAGTGGGCGAACTACCGGGTCAGCAAGGCGCCGTTCTTCTTCGTCATCCTGGCGGTCATCGCGGCCTGGCTGGTCAGCTACCCGCTCTTCCCCGACGCCAAGTCCTGGCAGGTGGTCATCCACACCGTCGGCAGCGTGCTGACCCTGCTCCTCCTGGTGCTGCTGGAGAACGCCGGGCGTCGCTCCCAGGAGACGATCCAGGAGAAGCTCAACGTGCTGGCCGAGGCGCTGTCCGCGCTCATGGAGTCCCGCGGCCGCGACGACCCCGAGCTGCTCGAGGCCGCGGAGGAGCTGCGCGAGGCCGTCGCCCTGGAGGAGCGCCACTGAGCGCAGTCGTACCGGTTCGGGCCGGTTCGGCTCGCGGTCCTCGGGTTCGAGTGGTGATGCCGGGCGACCCCCTTTACCCTGGGCTGGTCCGTCCCGGCGCGATCGGCCTCTCTCGGCGACGCACCGACCCCGACCGGAAGTCGATGATGCGGTACCTCACCACGCTCGCCCTCGCGCTCGTCTGCGCCGTCTCCACGCTGGCGCCCGGCGCCGCCGCGCAGGAGTCGCGCAGCGCCGCCGACGTGTCGACGGTGGCGCACCGGGGTGCCCGCTTCGTCGCGCCCGAGAACACCCTGACCGCGATCCGCGCGGCGCTCGACCGTGGCGCCGACATGGTGGAGCTCGACGTCCAGCGCAGCAAGGACGGCCGGCTCGTGCTGATGCACGACCAGGACCTGCGGCGCACCACCAACGTCGAGCGGGTCTTCCCCCGGCGCGCGTCGTACGACGTCGCCGCGTTCACCTACCGCGACATGCGCCGGCTCGACGCCGGCCGGTGGAAGCGCGACAAGTACGCCGGCGAGCGGATCCCCACCCTCAAGCAGGCCGTCCGGCTGCTGCAGCGCAGGCGGGCCGGGCTGGTGGTCGAGCTGAAGTCACCGGTCCTCTACCCGGGTCTCGGCTTCGAGGTGTCCGCGGCACTGCGGCAGGTCGACGGCTACCTGGGCTGGGCGGTCCGCCGCGACAAGCTGGTCGTGCAGTCGTTCGACTTCGAGGTCGCGCGGGCCTTCAAGGACCTCGAGCCGCGGGTGCCGGTGGCGCTCCTCGGCACGCCTGCGGTGGCCGACCTGCCGGAGTTCGCCCAGTGGGCCGACGAGATCAGCGCCAGGCACAAGACCGTCGACGCCGGCTACGTCGCCGCGGTGCACGCGGCCGGCATGCGCTGCTCGGTGTGGACGGTCGACACCGCGGAGAACATGAACGCGGCGCTCGAGAACGGGGTCGACGCAGTGGTCACGAACAAGCCGGACCTGCTCGGCCGGGTGATCCAGAGGCGCGCGGCCGCCGGGCTCTGAGTCAGCGCTCGGCCGGCGCGCACGCCCCCGTGTGCGGACGACCGCCGCAGGTCTCGCAGGGCTGGCTGTCGTCACGCCCGGTCACGGCGTGACCGCCCATCGAGTCGTCGTACGCCCACGGTCCCTGCATGTTGGTCTCCCCCGGTCTTGGCCGAACCCCGGAATACGGCGCGGTGACCTCACGCTAGGCTCCGCCGGCCCGCGACACCGCTTTGTTGCGCCAACCAACCGACCGTGCAACGGGTCCGGGCCCCGCGTCGACTAGCCTGCCTGGGTGGACGTTCTCGCCCGGCACAACGTGAAGGTGCACGGACCTTCGGACGGGCAGCCGATGCTGTTCGCACACGGCTTCGGCTGCGACCAGAACATGTGGCGGTTCGTCGCGCCCGCGTTCGCCGACCGCTACCGGGTGGTCCTCTTCGACCACGTCGGTGCCGGCGGGTCCGACCTCTCGGCGTACGACGTCGAGCGGTACTCGTCGCTGGACGGCTATGCCGACGACGTCCTGCAGATCTGCGACGCGCTCGACCTGCGCGACGTGGTCTTCGTCGGCCACTCGGTGTCCGCGATGATCGGCGTCCTCGCCGAACGCGCCCGGCCCGACCTGTTCTCGGCCCTCGTGCTGGTGGGACCCTCGCCGCGCTACATCGACGACGAGGGTTACGTAGGCGGCTTCTCGGAGGCCGACATCCGCGAGCTCCTGGGATCGCTGGAGAGCAACTACCTCGGCTGGTCCAGCGCGATGGCCCCGGTGATCATGGCCAACGCCGACCGGCCCGAGCTGGGCCAGGAGCTCACCGACAGCTTCTGCCGCACCGACCCGGACATCGCCCGCCGCTTCGCCGAGGTGACCTTCCTCAGCGACTCGCGGGCGGACCTCCCCGGCGTCTCCGCTCCGACGCTGGTCCTGCAGTGCTCCGACGACGTGATCGCGCCCGTTGAGGTCGGCCGCTACGTCCACGACGCCGTCCCGGGCAGCACGTTCAGCATGCTCACGGCCACCGGTCACTGCCCCAACCTGAGCGCACCGGAGGAGACCCGCGAGGCGATCGAGCGATTCCTGCACGACCTCGCCCCGGTCCACCGGTGAGCCGGCACCAGGCCGCGCGCGAGGCCTTGATCGAGGCCCTGACCGACGACGACCCCGAGGTGCTCTACCAGCGCGCGCCCTGCGGGTTCCTGTCGGTCACGCCGACCGGGACGATCGTGAAGGTCAACGACACGTTCCTCACCTGGACCGGGTTCCAGCGCGACGACCTCGTCGGCCGGAGGCGGTTCGTCGACCTGCTCACGCCGGGCGGGAAGCTCTACCACGAGACCCACTACATGCCGCTCCTCCAGATGCAGGGGCAGGTGCGGGAGGTCGCGCTCGAGGTGGTGGTGGCCGACGGTGAGCGGATGCCGACCCTCGTCAACGCGGCGCTGGAACGCAACGCCGACGGCGACCCGCGGGTGATCCGGATCGTGGTGTTCGACGCGACCGAGCGCCGACGCTACGAGCGCGAGCTGCTGCTGGCCAAGCAGCGCGCCGAGGCGTCCGAGGGCCAGGCCCGGGAGCTGGCGCAGACGTTGCAGCGCACCCTGCTGCCGCCCAGCACACCGATCATCCCCGGCCTGGAGGTGGCGGCCGCGTTCCGGCCGGCCGGAGAGGGCGCCGACGTCGGTGGCGACTTCTACGACGCGTTCCAGGTCGGGCAAGACGACTGGGTGGTCGTGCTCGGGGACGTCTGCGGCAAGGGTGTGGAGGCGGCCGTGGTGACAGCGTTGGTGCGGCACACCCTGCGGGCGGTGGTGATCGGCCTGCACGAGCCGGGACAGGCGCTCCAGGTGCTCAACGAGGCGCTGCTCGCCCAGGCGGACGGCCGGTTCTGCACCGTGGTCATGGCCCGCCTGCAGCGCGACGCGGACGGCTGGCGGGCGACGCTGGGGTCCGGCGGTCACCCTGCGCCCCTGCTCCGGCGGCCGGGGCGGCCGGTGGAGCCGGTCAACGGTCAGGGCCCGCTGATCGGAGTTCTCGAGTCGGTCGAGTTCCGGGACCGCGTCGTCAGGCTCGAGCCGGGTGACGTCCTGACCCTGTTCACCGACGGCGTCACCGAGGCCCGGCGCAACGGCGAGCTGTACGGCGACGCGCGCCTGCGTGCCAGCGTCGAGCGCAGCGATGCCTCCGCGGTCGCGGTGGTCGAGGCGATCCTCGACGACGTGGACGCGTTCCAGCGCGGCAGCCTGCGCGACGACGTCGCCCTGGTGTCCCTGCGAGTCCTCGACTCCTGACGACGAGTCCTCAGTCGACCGCGAGCAGGCGGTGCACCTCGAGCGGCTCCGCCTTGCCCTTGAGCTCGATCAGGCCCAGCGACTCGGTGTGCGCGCCCGGGAGCAGCGCCTTGGTGCCGGGACCGATCGCGACCCCGCCCCCGGGCGCCTTGCCCTCGATCCGCGAGGCCACGTTGACGGTGTCCCCGATCACCGTGTGCGTGCGCCCGCCCTCGGTCCCGAGCAGCGAGACCGACACCGGCCCGCTGTTGATGCCGACCCGGAAGCACGGCCAACCGGGGTGCTCGGCGACGACGCGGGCGGTCGCCTCCTGGATCGCGAGGCCGGCACCCGCGGCCCGTCGCGCGTGGTCGGGCTGGTCGCCGCGCTTGTTGAAGGTGACCATCAGCGCGTCGCCGATGATCCGGTCGATGTCGCCGCCGAACTGCCGGACGACGGGCGGCACCGCGACCTCGAAGAAGGTGTTCAGCATCGCGGTCACCTCGGCCGGCTCGTGGTGCTCCGAGAAGGCCGTGAACCCCTGGAGGTCAGCGAACAGCACGCTCATCTCCCGCGTGCCCGAGACGGTGTCGTCGAGGTACAGGTCGGCGAACCGCTCCTCGTGCCACTGCAGCTGAGCACCGAGCGCAACCAGTCCGAACGCCGCCAGCATCAGCACGTGCCACTCCCACCAGGTCAGCTGCCAGTTGCGGGCGAACACCACCGCGACCATGGCCTCGGCGAGCAGCACGAAGGCGGCCAGGATCGACAGCAGCATCAACGACGGACGACGCCGCCAGAGCCCCACGTAGCGGACCGCGGCCACGGCGTACAGCACGATCGCCGGCACCGCCAGCAGCCCGAGCAGTCCGCCGGCCTGCTCCGGCACGATCTGCTCGGCGTGCAGCGGCGGCAGCTGAGCCAAGGACAACACCGCCCACAGCACCATCAGCCCCACCAGGGCGAACCGGAGCCAGCGCCCGAGCCGGACCGTCCGAGCCGACTGCTGGGACAGGTCCAGCGACGACCCGACCGCGAACAGCGAGCCGAGCGCGATGCCGACCGGCGTGGCTACCACGAAGCCGGCGTTGGGTGCGGCCAGCAGGACCCCGGGCGTGGCCAGCGCGTGCAGGCCGAGGAAGCCGGCGGCCGACAGGAAGGTCAGGGAGACCAGCAGCACCCGGGCGTCGCCCCGGCGCACCGCGGCGGTCCCGGTGCCGAATGCGAGCAGCGCACTCAGCGCCGCGCTGAGCAGCACCAGCCAGAAGTGCGCCGGGTGGTGCTCCCAGTGCAGGTCCAGCCCGGGACGGCGCATCAGCAGCAGCAGCCCCAGCAGCGGCAGCGCGAGGACCGCGCCCGCCGCGGCGAGCATCCACGGGGTGTACACGAACCGGTGCCGTTCCGGTGTCGTCGTTGCTGTCACCAGGTCCTCACCGGGGCCCCACCGGGTCATCGCCGGGTGATCGGCGGGTCATTGTTGGGGCACCTTGAACAGCTGGTGGACCTGGGAGACGACGACCGACCCCTCCCCCACGGCCGAGGCCACCCGCTTCACCGACCCGCAGCGCACGTCCCCGACGGCGAACAGCCCGGGGACCGTGGACTCGTAGGGGTACGGCGCCCGGGCCAGCGGCCAGGTGCCGGACTGCGCGACGTCGCTGCCGGCGAGCACGTAGCCGAACCGATCCCGCGCCACCTCGGCGGGCAGCCAGTCGGTGCGCGGTTGGGCGCCGATCATCACGAACAGCCCGTCGGCCTTCAGCGTCTCCTCGACACCCGACGTACGGTCCCTGATGACGACCCGTTCCAGCCGGGTCTCCCCGCTGCCGCCGACCACCTCCGTCGACAGCCGTACGACGATGTTGGGCGCGGGCGCGATCGCGTCGACCAGGTAGCTCGACATGCCCGCGCCCAGGTCCGCCCCGCGCACCACCAGGGTGACCCGCTCGCAGTACTTCGCCAGGTGCAGCACCGCCTGCCCCGCCGAGTTGCCGCCGCCGACCACGACGGCGTCGAGACCGGTCAGGCCCTGCGCCTCGGAGATGTTCGCGCCGTAGTACACCCCCGCACCGGTGAGCGCCTCTAGCTCCGGGACGCCGAGCCGCCGGTAGGACACGCCCGTGGCCAGCACCACCGCCCGCGCGGAGACCTCGCCGACGCCACCGATGCGGGCGACGAACCGGCCGTCCTTGACGGCGAGGTCCTCCACCTCGCGCATGAACAGGAAGTAGGTGCCGAACACCCAGGCCTGCTGGTAGCCGCGCTGCGCGAGGTCGGCGCCACTGACCCCGCGCGAGAAGCCGAGGTAGTTCCGGATCAGCGAGCTCGACCCGGCCTGGCCGCCGAGCGACTCCCGCTCCACGACCAGCGTGCGCAGCCCCTCCGACGCCCCGTACACCGCCGCGGCCAGACCCGACGGCCCGCCGCCCACCACGAGCACGTCGAAGTCCCGGTTGTCCTCGTCGAGGTCGGTGGCCACCCCCCAGGCCTCGGCGATCTCCACGTCGGTGGGGTCGAGGAGCACCTTGCCGTCGAGCGCCGCCATCCACACGAGCACCTCGGCGTTCGACGCGTTGAAGCCCTGCAGGTGGACGTAGCGCAGCACGTCGTCGGCGGGACCGGTTCCCCTCTCCCGGAACGCGTGCGGCACGCCGTTGCGGGTGAGCAGGCTACGGATCTCCGAGGCGCGCACCGAGCGGCGGTCGGCGACCACGACCACCTCGCGCAGGTTGGTCGGGTCGCTGCGCGACCACTCCTGCACGAACTCCGCGATCGTGCGGTGGAAGAGCTCGTCGCGGTCGATCCAGGGCTTGAGCACGTAGTAGCTGATGTCCCCGACCGCCATCGCCTGCAGGATCGCCGCGGCGGCGTCCCGGTCGGCCCAGGAGCCCCAGTCGACGAGCATGGCCCGGCGGGCGTCGGGGTGCGTCGCGCGCACCCGGCCGAGCAGCTCCGCCCGCTCGTCGGCCGGCAGCGCGTAGTCGACCAGCACCACCGCGACCCGCTGGCCGAGCTTGCTCGCGTCCTCGAGCACCCGGCCGGCGTCGGCGCAGCCGCTCTCGCCGCGGACCCTGAACTCGGCGCCGAAGCCCTGCTGCAGCTCGTCTTCCACCCGGTCGAGCTGGTGCGGGTCGGCCACGACCGTCACCAGCAGCGGTCGCAGCCGACCGGCCCCCACCTGGATCTCGGCGCCCATGCGTCGAGGCTAAGGAGGCACCGCCGGCATGGCGACGGGTATAAGTCGGGCGTTCCGCGCCCAACCACCGCGCTCCGGGCAGCCCTTCTGCCGGTGTCCCGACCCGCGCCGCCCACAGCGAAACCTTGACGGGCGGACGACGGCGGCGCGAGGGTCCCGGCATGGCGCTGTCGGTCTGCCTGCTCCTCGACGACCGCTCCGACCGCGCCGTGCGCCGGCTCTGGGAACGGCTCGAGCAGGACGGAGTCGGCACGCTGCTCACCCACACGCACGGCCGGCACCGGCCGCACCTGACACTGGCGTCGCTGCTCAGCTACGAACTCGAACCGGTGCGCGCCTCCGTGTCCGACCTCGTGACCCGGCAGCCGATGGCGCTGCGCCTGGAAGGGCTCGGCATGTTCCGCCGCAGCCGGTGCTGGCTGGCGCCGGTGGCCTCGGAGCGCCTGCTCGGGCTGCAGTGCGAGACGGCCGAGGCGGTACGGCGTACCGGCGCGATGCTGCACCGCAACTACGAGCCGGGCACCTGGACGCCGCACCTGACGCTCGCGCCGCGGCTGCACCTCGACCAGCTGCCGACGGTCGCGCGGCACGCGTTCGAGGTGCTGCCGATCGACGCCACACTGGAGCGGACGGTCCTCATCGACACCTCCACGGGCGCGGTGCACCCGGTCCGGCCGGCGCTACGGTGAGCGGCAGGTGAGGAGGTGACGCTGGTGCGCACGGTCGGTCCCGGCCCCAGGTCGAACGCCTTCGCGCGCGACCTGTTCGGCGACCTGCCGCGTCGCTACGACCGGCTGGAGGAGCTGCTGTCCTTCGGCCAGAACCGGCGCTGGCGGACCGCGATGGTCGACGCCGTCACCGCCTCCAGCCTCCCGCTGCGGGACGTCCTCGACGTCGCAACGGGCACGGCCGGGGTCGCGATGGACCTCGCCGCCCGCACCAGCGCGCGGGTCACCGGCCTCGACCTGACCGAGCCGATGCTGCGGGTCGGTCAGGAGCGGGTCGCCGCACGCGGCTACGAAGGTCGGGTCCGGCTGGTCTGCGGGCGGGCGGAGCAGCTGCCGTTCCCGGACTCGACGTTCGACGCGCTGACGTTCACCTACCTGCTCCGGTACGTCGCCGACCCCGCCGCCACCTTGCGCGAGCTGGCCCGCGTGGTCCGTCCGGGCGGCGTGGTCGCGAGCCTGGAGTTCCATGTCCCGTCGGCCCCGCTCTGGCTGCCGCTGTGGCGGCTGTACACCCGGGCGCTGCTCCCCCTCGGCGGGCTCGTCGGCGGCGGCCGCGCCTGGGCCGACGTCGGGCGGTTCCTCGGGCCGTCGATCGAGGAGCACTACCGGCAGCTCAGGCTGGAGGCGCACGTGCGGGCGTGGCAGGGTGCCGGCCTGGTCGACGTGCACACGCGGGTGATGAGCCTCGGCGGCGGCTTGGTGATGTGGGGACGGGTGGCCGGTGGTTGAGCCGACCGCGGGGCCAGTGGTCGGGCCTGCCTTCTACGCGCGCCGCGGCGGCCGGGCGGCGGACTGGTGGACGTTGCTGCACCCGCCGTACACCGCCTGGCACCTGAGCTACGTCGGGCTCGGCGCCGCGATGGCCCCCGCGCTCGACTGGTTCGCCCTGGCCTGCTCCCTGGTTGCGTTCTTCCTCGCCGTCGGGCTGACCGCGCACGCCCTCGACGAGCTGCACGGCCGGCCGCTCGGCACCGGGATCGGTGACCGCACCCTGTGGGGAGTCGCGGTGGCCGCCCTCGTCGGGGCCGGCGCGATCGGCGTCTACGGCGTCTGGTTCCACACGACCGAGACGAACTGGCTGCTCGCCGTGTGCGTCCCGGTCGGCGCGCTACTGGTCGTCGGCTACAACCTGGAGCTGTTCGGCGGCCGGCTGCACACCGACGCCGGGTTCGCGTGGGCGTGGGGCGGCTTCCCGGTCGCGGTCGGGTACCTCGCCCAGTCCCCGCTCCAGCCACCCGGGCCGACGGTGGCCTCGACGGTCGCGGCCGCTGCCGCGGTGCTCGCCGCGGTCGGCACCGCGGCGGCGCAGCGCGTGCTCAGCACCAGTGCCCGCGGGCTGCGTCGGCGCACCGCCGGGGTGTCCGGCACGATCCGGCACGACGACGGCCGGGTGGAGCCCATCGACCGGCAGACACTCCTGGCCGCGCCCGAGCGCGCCCTGCGCGCGATGTCCTGGGCGCTGCCGTTGCTCGCCGCCGCCGCTCTGCTGGCCCGCGCATGAGGGCGGTCCGCTACGACGCCTACGGCGCCACTCCCCGCGTCGTCGACGTGCCGGCACCGGCCTGCCCGCGCGACGGCGCCGTCGTCGAGGTGCGGGCCACCGGCGTGTGCCGGTCCGACTGGCACGCGTGGCAGGGCCACGACCCGGTGCCGTTGCCCCAGGTGCCCGGGCACGAGCTCGCCGGGGTCGTCGTAGCGGTCGGCGCCGAGGTCCGTAACCGGCACGTCGGCGAACGGGTCACCGTGCCGTTCGTCTGCGGGTGCGGCCGCTGCTCCTACTGCGCCGCCGGCGACGCCCAGGTGTGCCCCGACCAGTACCAGCCGGGCTTCACCGGGCCCGGCTCGTTCGCCGACCTGGTCGCCCTGCCCGCCGCCGACCTCAACCTGGTCCCGCTGCCCGACGACCTGGACTTCGTGACCGCAGCCGCATTGGGTTGCCGGTTCGCGACCGCCTACCGGGCGCTCACCGCGCACGGCCGCGTCACCGGCGGCGACCGGGTGGTGGTGCACGGGTGCGGCGGGGTGGGGCTGTCGGCGGTGCTGGTGGCCGTCGCGCTCGGGGCCCGGGTGGTGGCCGTCGACACCTCCGAGCCGGCGCTCCGACTGGCCGGCGAGCTGGGTGCGGAGCACCTGTTGCCGGGCGGTCCGGAGGCGGTACGCCGGGTCCTCGACCTCACCGACGGCGGGGCGCACGTGTCGGTCGACGCGGTCGGCTCGACGGCCACCGCGATCGCCTCGGTGTCCTCCCTGCGACCGCGCGGGCGGCACGTCCAGGTGGGGCTGCTGCTCGGCGAGCACGCCCATCCCCCGCTGCCGATGGACGTCGTGGTCGCCAAGGAGCTCGAGATCTACGGCTCGCACGGGATGGCCGCTGGCGACTACCCCCCGATGCTGGAGCTCGTCACCTCCGGCGCGCTGCGGCCCGACCGGTTGGTCGGCTCGGTGATCGGGCTCGACGACGCCGGCGCGGCGCTCTGCTCGATGAGTCTCCCGTCCACCTCGGCCGGCGTCACCGTCGTACGGCTGGAGGGGTCGTGAGGAAGCGGAGCAAGGGGCCCACCCGTCCGGCGTTCGTGCTGCACGACCACCGCAAGCCGCAGCCGCACTTCGACCTCCGGCTCGAGCAGGACGGTGTGCTCCGCTCGTGGGCGGTGCCGCGCGGACTGCCGACGGACCCGCGCCGCGACCGGCTGGCCGTGGCCGTGGACGACCACGAGATCGACCACCTCACCTACGAGGACGACGACAAGTCGATCGCCGACATCGGCTGGTGGGAGGACGAGGGCGGCAACGAGCGACGCTTGCTGTTCACCTTGCACGGACGGGAGGCGTCGGTGCGCTACGCGCTGATCAACACCGGCTCCGACTGGCTGCTGCACAAGACGAAGGACCAGCCGGAGAGCTGAGCCGGGGCCGACCCGAGGGTCGACCCCGGCCCCGCTTCTGTCTCGCTCGGTGCTACGCGCAGCCGGCGGGCTTCGTGGTCGACTCGGTCACCCGGACCGCCTTGCCGACGACCTTGCCCACGGCCCCGACACCGACGCCGTACTTGGCGAAGGAGTTCCAGACCATGCACTCCCGGGCGCCGTTGCCGCTGGCGGTGAGGCCGGCCAGGATCCCGTCGCGCATGGCCTCGAAGGTCGGCGTCTGTGGCGTGAAGTTCATGCCCGTGACCAGGTCCTTCAAGATGGCGTCCGGGCTGAGGCCGGCGGCCTTGTACTGCTTCCAGAGGTCCCAGCCGATCGCGCCGTACACCTCGCCGTCGGCGTGCACCTCGGTCCCCACGATGTCGCCGTAGGTGAGCGGGTAGCCCTCGTACGACGCGGACCGGATGCCGGCCGGGTCGGAGGCGGAGTACTCGCCGACGACCGGGTCGTCGTTGGCGATCACCGCCAGCACGTCGCCCATCCCCTCACCGATGGCGCCGCCGAGCGGGCCCTTCATGCCGCCGATCATCCTCCAGGTCAGCCCGTGGCCGTACTCGTGCCAGACCACGTCGGAGTCGAGCGAGGCGTCTTTCATCAGCGGCGCCGGGTCGCGCAGCCGGATGGTGGCGCTCGCGGTGGCCAGACTCTTCAGGGTCGCACCGTCGGCCTGGGACACCATCACCCCGGCGATCGTGAGGCTCGGGTCCTCACCGCCCATGGTGATCGGCAGGCCGGCGCGGTTGTTCGCGACGACGATGCCCACGGCGCCGGCGTTCTCGGCGTTCTTGGCCTTGACGACGAAGTCACAGGTGCCGCGGTCGGCGATCACGATCGCCCCGGTGGCCGCGGGGATCGGCTCGCAGGCGTCACCTGCCGTGCCGGTGCCGTCGTTCGCGACCACGAGCGGGCCGGTGCGGCCGGTTGCGTCCAGGGGCGTGCCCCAGGTGGCACCGGTGGCCGTGAACGCCTGACCACCGACGAGCACCTCGTGGGTCTCCGGCTGGTTCCACAGGTACATCTGCATCCGCGGGTTCTGGCCGTCGGTCGGCGTCGCGAAGTTGGCGTTGTCGGTGCCGCCGCCGTCCTGCGCCTCGGCCTGCACGGCGTCGCTGTCCTTGCCGCCCTCGCCGAAGTTCTGCTCCTGGAAGTTGCCCGCGGCGGGGGTGAACCCGGCGCGGTACAGCGTGTCGTGGATCAGGTTGTTCAGGTAGAAGAGGTTCTGCACCGCGACCTCTTGGTTGGCGGGCGTCGTGGGGGCGACGGTGCCGTCCCACGCCGTCAAGAACCGCTCGTTCCCTACCGGGGTCCGGTTGGCGTCCGGCTTGTTGTCGTTGTCGGTGTCGAGGTACGTGTTCGCGTTGTTGCCGCTGATGTGGTTGCTCCACTGCGGGCCGCCGGCCAGCCAGCCGTTCGCCGACGCGACCGGGTCGTACGGGTCGGTCTGCACCGCCTGCGGCGTCGTGACCGGGTCCTCGCGGAAGACGTTGTACTGCTCGTTGTTGGTGCGCAGCTCGTTGTCGACGACCTTGCCGGCGCCGTCCACGGTGGTGATGTTCAGCTGGTTGTCGGCGGTCCACGTGGTGACCTGGTAGCCAACCGCCGCCTTGCCGGCCGTGGTCGGCAGCGCGACCTTCTCCACCGTCGGTGCGGTCGAGAAGCCCTGCACGGCGTACTTCGTGGTGTTGCCGGTCGTCTTCGCGCCGGACGTGGTCACGGAGCGCTTCGGGTACAGCGACGCGACGGCGGCGCGGAGGGCGTCGTCGTCGCTGGCCGAGGCGGCGGCCGGCGGGCCGGACACCTTGGCGGTGTTCTCGATGACGCTCACCAGGCGGCCGCGGTCGTCGAAGACCGCCTTGGCGTCGGTCGCGGGCACGCGAAGCCCGGCCAGGGTCTGGCCGAACCGGACCACGGTCAGCCCGCGCGCCTTCCAGGACCCCTCGGAGGACAGGGTGTCCGCCGCGGCGCCGACGCTCTTGCCGGACAGGTACTGCTTGACCACCTGGCCAGGCGCCTGGTCCGACTTGCCGGCCAACGCCTTGCCGTCGGCCCAGTGCACCCGCACCGGCTGGTCGGCGATGCGATCGCTGGGCGCGGCCTGGGCCGGGGTCACGGCGACCAGGCCGCCGCCGAGCAGGGCGACGGATGATGCGGCCGCGAGTGCGGCCCTGGACGAGATCTTGTGCATGGGCATCCCCTCTACCGGACAAAACTGTCGACACCGTACGCCTGTACCGGAACTTGCACTAGAGGGGAGATTGCCGTCCTTCTCGGACGTCCCACCCCGATACGACGCGACATATCTGCTGTATTCGGGCAGTGCTAGCGACAAATGCGTCGCGTCGTATCCGAGATGGTCGGCGGCCGCGGGTGACGCCCTAGGGTCGGGTCATGGGCAGCAGCGTCTACGTCGCCTCCACCGAGGGCTACTCGGGCAAGTCCACGGTCGCGCTCGGCGTCCTCGAACTGCTCTCCCGCCGCGTCGAGCGGGTCGGGGTTTTCCGGCCGGTCGTGCGCGCCGACAGCGCGGAGACGGGCGGGCGTGACTACGTGCTCGACCTGCTGACCTCCCACGACGCCGTGACGATGACGTACGACGAGTGCGCCGGGGTCGGCTACGACGAGGTGCACGCCGACGCGGCCGCGGCCCTGGACCGGATCGTCGAGCGCTACCACCAGGTCGCCGACAGCTGCGACGCCGTGCTGGTCGTGGGCACCGACTACACCGACGTGGGAACGCCGACCGAGTTCTCCTTCAACGCGCGGATCGCGGCCAACCTCGGCGCGCCGGTCCTGCTCGTGCTCAACGGCAACCGCCGCAGCCCCGAGGACCTGAACACCATGGCGTCGATGGCTGCGTCCGAGCTCAAGGCCCAGCACGGCACGCTGTTCGCGGTGCTCGCCAACCGATGCGACAGCGGCCGGCTCGAGGAGGACGTCGCGGCCATCGCCGGTCTGGGCGTGCCGGCGTACGCCATCCCCGACGAGCCGGTCCTCAACGCACCGTCCGTGGCCGACCTGATGCGCGGCTGCGACGGACGCCTGGTCAGCGGCGACGAGTCGTTGCTCGGCCGCGAGTCGACGGGGCTCGTCGTGGCCGCGATGACGTTGCCCAACGTGCTCGACCGGCTGTTCGAGGGCGCGGTCGTGGTGACTCCCGGGGACCGGCCGGAGGTCGTGCTCGGGGTGCTCATGGCGCACGTCTCGTCGAGCTTCCCGCAGCTCTCCGGCATCGTGCTCAACGGCGGCCTGCCGCTGCCCGAGCAGGTGACCCGCCTCATCGAAGGTGTCGGTGCGACGATGCCGATCGTCGCGACCGATCTCGGCACGCACGCCACGACCACGGCGCTGAGCAGCGTCCGCGGCCGGCTCACCAAGGAGTCGACGCGCAAGGTGGTGACGGCGATGTCGCTGTTCGCCGAGCACGTCGACGGCGATGCGCTGCTGGACCGGCTCGAGGTGGCCCGCACCGACGCGGTGACCCCGCTGATGTTCGAGCACCACCTGATCGACCGCGCCGTGGCGGACCGGCGCCACATCGTGCTGCCCGAAGGTGACGAGGAGCGCGTCCTCCGGGCGGCCGACATCGTGCTGCGGCGCGGGCTCGCCGACCTCACCCTGCTCGGCGACCCGATCCGCGTCAACGCTGCCGCCGCGACGCATGGCGTCGACATCTCCGAGGCGCGCGTGCTGAGCCCGCTCGACGATGAGCTCGTCGAGCGGTTCGCGCAGGAGTACCACGAGCGCCGCCGGCACAAGGGCGTGGACCTGGACGACGCCCGCGGGCTCGTCACCGACGTGTCGTACTTCGGGACCCTGATGGTCGAGCTCGGCTTGGCGGACGGCATGGTGTCGGGCGCGGTCCACACCACGGCGCACACCATCCGGCCGGCGCTGGAGATCGTGAAGACGGTGCCCGGCGTCTCCGTGGTCTCATCGGTGTTCCTGATGTGCCTGGAGAACCAGGTGCTCGTCTACGGTGACTGCGCGGTCATCCCGGATCCGTCCGCGGAGCAGCTCGCCGACATCGCGATCTCGTCGGCGACCACCGCGGCGGGCTTCGGGATCGAGCCGCGGGTGGCGATGCTGTCCTACTCCACCGGCACCTCGGGTGCCGGGACCGACGTCGAGAAGGTCTCCAAGGCCACGGTGCTGGTCAAGGAGCGGGCGCCAGATCTGCCGGTCGAGGGACCGATCCAGTACGACGCTGCCATCGACGCCGCGGTGGCGCGGACGAAGCTGCCCGGCTCGGAGGTGGCCGGGCGGGCGACCGTCTTCGTGTTCCCGGACCTGAACACCGGCAACAACACCTACAAGGCGGTGCAGCGGTCGGCCGGCGCGGTCGCGATCGGGCCGGTGCTGCAGGGTCTGCGCAAGCCGGTCAACGACCTCTCCCGCGGTGCGACCGTGCGCGACATCGTGAACACGATCGCGATCACGGCCATCCAGGCGCAGACGCCGGCCGAGGGTGCCCGGTGAGCACTCTGGTCCTCGTGGTCAACACGGGGTCCTCGTCGCTGAAGTACAGCCTGGTCGACGCCGACACCGGTGACGAGCTCGCCGACGGCCTCGTCGAGCAGATCGGCGAGTCCTCCGGGGCGGTGACGCACCGGTCGGGTGGGGAGGAGCGCCGCGACGAGCGGGAGGTTGCCGACCACGAGGCTGCGCTGCGGGCGGCGCTCGACGCATTCGACGAGCACGGCCCGTCCCTCGACGAGGTCGACGTCCGCGCCGTCGGGCACCGGGTCGTGCACGGCGGCGCCCGGTTCTCCTCCCCCGCTCTCGTCGACGACGACCTGGTCGACGCGGTGACGTCGCTGGTGCCGCTGGCACCGCTGCACAACCCGGCGAACCTCGAGGGGCTCGCGGTGGCCCGCAAGCTGTTCCCCGACCTGCCGCAGGTCGCAGTGTTCGACACGGCGTTCCACCAGACGCTGCCGGAGCACGCCTACACGTACGCCGTACCCCGGTCCTGGCGCGAGGAGCACCAGATCCGGCGCTACGGGTTCCACGGCACGTCGTACGCCTTCGTCTCCCGCGCGGCCGCCGACCTCCTCGACAAGCCGGTGGAGGAGACGAACCTGGTCGTGCTGCACCTGGGCAACGGCTGCTCGGCCACCGCGGTCGCGGGTGGCCGCTCGGTCGAGACGTCGATGGGGCTGACTCCGCTGGAGGGCCTGGTGATGGGCACCAGGTCCGGTGACCTCGACCCGGCGGTGCACGCGCACCTGCACCGGCAGCTCGGCTGGGCGCTCGAGAAGATCGACGGCGTCCTGAACAAGGAGTCCGGACTCAAGGGACTGGCCGGGGAGAACGACTTCCGCCGGCTGGTGCAGCTGCGCGCGGACGGCGACGAGGGGGCCCGCCTCGCGTTCGACGTGTACTGCCATCGGATCCGCAAGTACGTGGGCGCCTACTACGCGGTGCTCGGGCGGGTGGACGCGATCGTCTTCACCGCCGGGGTCGGCGAGAACTCCGCCGCCGTGCGCGCCTGCTCCCTGGCCGGTCTCGAGCGACTCGGCATCGAGGTCGACGAGTCGGCCAACGGGGTCGGCCGCATCACCGAGCCGACCCGTGTCTCGACCGACGCGAGCGAGGTCGCCGTGCTCGTCGTGCCCACCAACGAGGAGTGGGAGATCGCCCGCCAGACCATGGCGGTCGTCGGCGGCCTCTGACCTCTCGGCTGCTGCTCAGCCGCGGCGGACCCAGCCGGTCGGACCGGCCTCCCCGGCGATCGCCGAGGTCGGGCTCACGATCAGACCGCTCACCTTGACCTGGTCGGTGAGCCTGCCGAGGCACGTGCGCGGAACCCGGAACTGCCAGTAGCCGGACCGGTAGTGGATCCGAAGCCCGTCACATGCCACCAGGCGCTGCCCGCGCTCGAGGCTGTCCACCCAGTCCACCGAGTACCACGCGCCCTGGACCGTGTAGCTGACGCCGTTCGCGCCCTTGAGCTTCACATTGACCCAGCGGACGGCCGCGCGGCCTCCCGTGCCATGCAGCTTGACCACGACGGCGTTCGCCCCGTTGTCGACGACCATCTTCTTGATGTCGCTGGTCCCCGGCTCCGTCGCGGTGTCGGCGGCGGCGGTCCCCACCGGCCCGACCAGCAACGGCCCGACCAGCACCGCCGCGGCCATCAGCGCCGCACACAGCTTCTTCATGTCCCCACCCCAATCGGTTCGCGCCCCTACGCCGAGTGTGGGGTGCCATCCGACGTGCGTCCCCGGAACCCGCGGAATTTGCCTCGGCGTGCTGGTGGGTCCCGCCGGGTCCGAGGCCCCTGTACTCCGGGCGTCGCCTCACGTCCTCCGGCTGAACCGGACGCCGCCGTCGGGCATCCGGCGCATGTCCCAGCGGTCCGGGTGGTCGGCCATCCGGTGGTGTGCCGGGCACAGCGGCAGCCCGCGGTGAAGGTCCGTGCGGCCGCCCGCCGACCACGGGTCGAGGTGGTGCACCTCGGTCCACGCCGGTGGGCGGTCGCAGTTGGTCGCCGCGCAGCCGTCGTACTGCTGCGCCAACGCGATCCGTTGGTGCTTGGAGAACAGCCGTCGTTCCCGGCCGAGATCGAGCGGCACCGAGTCGCCGTCGAGCACCATCGGGATGATCCCGGCCCGGCAGGCGAGCCGACGGGTCTCACCGGCGCTGATCCGGCACCCCGTGTCGACCGCCGCGACCCCGAGGCCGGACTGCAACGCGTCCAGCTCCATGGTGACCACGACCGTGAACGGCGAGCCGCCCTGGCCGGGCATCGTGGTCAGGTCGAGATGGCGCTCCAGGAGCTCCATCAACCCCTGTCCCCGAAGGAAGGATGCCGAGGGCCGCCGTACTCCGCCGGCGGTCGCGTCGACCGGACCGGCTCGCAGCCGTCGGGGCGCGGTGAGCGCATCGAGGGCCTTTCTCAACAGGTCCGCGTGCAACGTGGGCAGCCGAAAGCGACCGTCGACCGTCCCGTCACCGTTGTCGCGCAGGGTCACGTAGGCGAGCCGGCGGGCACGGTCCTCCTCCGCCGCCAGGATCCGGCCCTCGTCGGCATCGGCCGCGGCAGGGCAGACAACTTCGTAGAGCCGCTTGCCCAGTCGACGCACGCGGGCCACGTCGAGGCGGCGGGCCTGCGACAGGAGGTGCGCCTCCGCCTTCGCGTTCGTCCCGGGCGGCAGATCGTCGTGCTCGTCGCTGAGACGGCGCACCGACGACACCACCACGACCGCCCGTGGCACGTCGATCTCGCCCGCCGCGAGCGCTGCGCGAGTCGCCTCGAACTCCTCGTCCAGGGCATGCGCAAGATGCACATCACGGAAGCACGCGACCCGGGTCGACCCGGTTGCGTCCGCCAGCCAGGCGGCCGTCGACGTCGCACCGGACTCGGCACCGATGTCGTTGCGGTCGGCGGCGACGAGAACCCTCAGCTCGAGCTCCTCGAGGCGCGCCCGCTGCCGCCGCAGCTCGACCAGCGCGTGCCGCTGCTCCCCCGGCGTCATGGTCCAGCCGGAGACATCCGCCAGCCGGTCGAGGGCGCGCGACATCGACGTCACGAACGACGTCACCGGGTGCCCGCGGTCATCCGCGGGCCCGGTGTTGTCCGAGGTGTCGGCGGTCTCGGCGACGTCGGTCATGAGCCCCACGCTAGGTCTGCCCACGTCCGCTCGTTCGAACAGTCGAGCGGGCTGGGGATGAACGCGTTTCTCCTGGCCCTGTTGACGAAACCCGGCCACACCCGATCTCGTAACCATCGCTGTACCTGAGACCAGTCTCACGAATTGTCCTGTTTGAACCCCGTCGGTACCGTCAACAGTTACCGCAGCCCCCGCCGGTCCGTTCGGCGGGGCCACCGGCGCCTCGCTGAGGCCCGCCGAGCGTCCGGTGCACCGCGAGACCATCCGTGGCGGGCGCGGACGACCCAGCAGTGCGGCACGCCTCTGGCGAGGCGGGCCTTGGGGTGAAGCCACCCAGGTGGCCGGGCAGTCTTCGGAACCGAACCCGACAGGTCATCGTTCGTAAGCGTCGCCGGAGGGTTCCCCATGTCCACGACTCGTCGTGCACTCCTGCATGCCCAGAACACGTTGGCCGTCGTGATCGTCTTCACCGTCGCGCTGATCGCCTTCTCACCGGCTCCCCGGGCCGAGGCCGCACCTCGCCCGTCGGGCGACCGCCTGGTCAAGATCGCCGCTTCCGAGAGGGGTACGCCGTACCGGGCCGGCGGGAGCGGCCCGGGCGGCTTCGACTGCTCCGGCTTCACCCGGTGGGTCTACGCGCGCGCCGGGAAGCAGCTGCCGCGCACGTCAGCCGCCCAGGCAGCCGCTACCCGCAACGTCGCCCGCAAGGCCGCCCGCCGCGGCGACCTGGTGTTCTTCCACTCCGGCGGCCGCGTCTACCACGTGGGCATCTACGCCGGCCATGGTCGGGTTTGGCACTCCCCGCGTCCCGGCCAGGGGGTCCGCCTCGACCGGATCTGGACCGGAGCGCACTTCTTCGGCCGACGCTGAGTCGAGAGGTGAGTCACGTCAGCTGCGCGGTCGCACCTTCGCGGTCCGCGGCGACTCGGGGCTGTTGCCGACCACGTTCGTCGACATGATCGTGAACCGGTAGGCACGACCCGGCCGCAGCCCTTTGACCTTCTTCTTGGTCACCGTCGCCGCCAGGGAGATCGTGCGGACCCGGTCTCCGCCCCGGTAGACGCGAACGGTCTGCGCGGTCAGCGGCGAGCCGCCGTCCGCGCCGAGGGTCCAAACGAGCTTCACCGCCCGGCGGGCACGGGTGGCACCTGGAGCATCCGGCCGGGCGGGCACGCGGGCGGCCGCGACCGGCGGGGGCGACGCCGTGACGACCGGCCCCGGCAACGGCGGCGGTGGCAGCGGTGGCGGTGGCGGTGGCTGCGCCAGGAACAGCAGCCGGTTGGGCGTCGTTCCCGTCACCAGCCGCACCACACCACCCGTCGCGTCGGCCACCACACGTTCGCCCACCTGGGCCGGGGTCAGCGTCGGCTGTTGCGAAAGCAGGACCGCGGCCGTGCCCGCGACGTGCGGTGACGCCATCGAGGTGCCTGAGAGGGACGCGACGGCGGTGGACGAAGCGTTGGAGGCGGACACGATGTCCACCCCGGGCGCGTACAGGTCCACGCACCCGCCGTCGTTGGAGAAGGACGCCTGCCGGTCGACGATGTCGCTGGCTGCCACCGTGAGCGCCTCCGCGACGCGGGCCGGCGACTCCGTGCACGCGTCGGCGGCCGAGTTGCCCGCCGCCACCGCGACCGTGATGCCGTCGGCGACGACACCCCTCACGGCGGCGTCGAGCATGTCGTCGCCGAGCCCGCCGAGACTCATGTTCAGCACGGCCGGGGCCCCGGCGGCGTGCGCCGCCACCACCCAGTCCAGTCCGGCAATGACCTCGGAGATGCGAGCGCTCCCGTTGCAGGCGACGGCTCGGACGGGGATCACGGTGGCGGTCTTGGCAACCCCGAAGGTCGTGCCTGCGAGCGTGCCTGCGACGTGCGTGCCGTGGCCGTTGCAGTCGCTGGTGCCGACCTGGTCGTTGTACACGGTGAACCCCGGCGCCACCCGGCCGGCCAGGTCGACATGGTTGGCGAGGACTCCGGTGTCCACCACGTAGGCCTGCACTCCGGCGAGGGCGGCCGGCGTCGTGAAGGTCCCCGACAACGGCAGCGCGCGTTGGTCGATCCGGTCGAGACCCCAGGGCGGGTTCTGCTGGGTGTCGCTGATGCTCACCATCCGATCCGGCTCGACGGCCAGCACCTCGGGCGAGCCGGCAAGAACCTCGGCCCCGGCCGGTGTGGTGATGACGAGAACTGCCTTCACGGCGTGGCCGAAGGTCCGGCGTACGTCGACCCCGTCGGCACGCAGCGACCGTGCCTCGGCGGCGATGTTGCGCCCGGACCGGTAGCGGACCAGGTAGCCACGGCTGCCTTCGCCCGAGACGACCTGCGGTTCCCGGCCCTGCCCTGCGGGCTGCAGTGCACCGGTGGCCGGCGTGGCCATGCACAGCGCGAGTGCGACCGCGACGATCGCACCCAGGGTCCCGAGCCTGCACCGCACGTTCATGGGAAGGCCTCTCCACCGGCAGAGTACCTTCGTCAGCGTCCCGGTGTGGGCCCCTTGCGCAGGTCGTCGAGACCCCGTCGTACCTTGTCCCCATGCCCGACTGGAACCTCGTGGGGAAGCAGCACGTCCTGGCCGCGATCGCCGAGTGCGACCGGCTCGGTTCGCGGGACTTCCTGCAGCGCTACCGGTTCGGCCGCGCGCGGGCCTCCACGGTGTGGCACCGCGGTCAGGAGTACGACTCCAAGGCGATCCTTGGTGTCGCCTACCTGCACGCCACCGGCCGCGCCGCCACCGCCGACGACTTCACCCGCGGCGAGGCGGGCGCGGTCGACCTGCTGCAGGGGCTCGGGTTCGACGTCGTCGTCGACGAGGAGGCGCTGGCCGCCGAGAAGGCGCCGCGCGTGCGCAAGACCACTGCCACCAAGCCGGCCCGGGCCTCCAGGTCCGCGCCGGCGGCGAAGCCTCGTCGTACGACGGCGAAGTCCGACGAGCGCGTCAAGGTCTGCCCGACCTGCTACATGGCGCTGCCGGCGACCGGCATCTGCGACAACTGCGACTGAGGTCGTCTCACGGTCCCTCCCTGCGCCCGCGGACGCCGGTGATCTCGGCGACGAGGTGCTCCGCGATCGCGAGGCTCGAGGTCGCGGCGGGTGACGGGGCGTTGCGCAGCGCGGTGACCCGGCCGTGTCTTTCGATGCGGAAGTCGTCGACCAGGCTGCCGTCGGCGTCCATCGCCTGCGCGCGGATGCCGCTCGGCCCTCGCACCACGTCGTCGACGGCGAGCTCGGGCACGTAGCGCTGGGCGGCGGCGATGAACCGGCGCCGGTTCAGCGACCCCGCCAGCTCTCCGATGCCGGTGCGCCAGTGGGCGCGGGCGAAGGCGGCGAAGCCGCGGTTGCCGACCGCCTGCGCGAGGTCCCTGGGCGACACCCGGCCCCAGGTGTAGCCCTCGCGCGCCAGCGCCAGCACGGCGTTGGGTCCGACCAGCACCTCACCGTCGACACGCGGCGTGAGGTGCACGCCCAGGAACGGGTAGCGCGGGTCGGGCACCGGGTAGACGAGACCGCGCACCAGGTCACGTCGCTCGGGCCGCAGTGTGTAGTACTCGCCGCGGAACGGCATGATCCGCGGGGCGACGTCACCGCCCACCCGGCGCGCCAGCCGGTCCACGTGCAGGCCGGCGCAGATGACCACCTCGTCGTACACCTGGACCGACCGGCCGTGCGGACCCTCGGTCATCACCGCGACGCCCGCGGACGTCGGTCGCAGGTCGACCACGCGCGTGCCGAGCAGGACCCGGCCGCCGGCCTTCTCCACCAGCGCGGCCAGGACGTGGGTGACTCCGGGGAAGTCGGCGATTGCTGTGCTCGGCGAGTGCAGGCCGGCCACGCCCTGCACGTGCGACTCCAGCTCACGCAGCTCGGCCGCCCCGACCCGGCGTACACCCGGTACCCCGTTGGCGCGGGCCCGCTCCTCGATCGCGTCGAGCCGACCGGCCTCGACCTCGTCGAGCGCCACCAGCACCTTGCCGATCTCGTCGTAGGCGACGTCGTGCTCCGCGCAGAAGTCGCGCAGCATCCCGACGCCCCGGCGGCACAGCCGCGCCTTGAGGGACCCGGGCGCGTAGTAGAGGCCGGCGTGGACCACGCCGCTGTTGCGGCCGGTCTGGTGCCGGGCGAGCGCGGTCTCCTTCTCGATGACGGTGACCTCGTCGAAGGCCTCGGTCTCGACCAGCCGGTGCGCGACCGCCGTGCCGAGGATGCCACCGCCGATGACGGCACAGCTCGCTCGGCTCATGACCCTCCTCCTGACTCGACCCAGGGCGTGGTGATGCGGCCGCGTGGTCCACGAACGCTACTGCCGCTGCGCGGCGAGGGTCTCGAAGCCACCCCGCTCGGCCGACATCAACAGCAACCGGTTGAGCAGGTCGGCGGACCGGGCGACCTCGTCGCGCTCGCCGCTGACCAGCAGGTCGAGCAGCAGCCCTCGCGCGGCCCCGAGCGCGAGCCGGGCATGGGTCTCCGCCTGGTCGTCAGGAATTCCGATGGCGCGGCAGAGCTCGGTGACCTGCGGCAGCCAGGACGCGATGAGCTCCTCACGCAGTGACGCGGCGTGCGGCTTGCCCTGCATGGCGTGCGAGGCGAGCTCGAAGAACAACGGCCCGTAGCGCAGCGTCGCCTTGACCGTCTCGTCCCAGTACTTCGCCGCCGCCTCCAGCGGAGGGAGGTCCGTGTCGTAGGTCGCCGCCATCACCGCTCGCTGGCGCGCCTCGACGGCGCGGGTGACCTCGACGAGCAGCCCATCCCGCGACCCGAAGTGGTAGATCAGCATCCGGTGGCTGGTGCCGAGCGCCTCGGCCAGCCCACGCAGGCTGGTGTCCCCGATGCCGTGCCGGCCGAAGTGGTCGATCGCGGCTGCGAGCAGGCGTTCCTTGGGCGAACCCGCTACGTTGTCGGCCGCCGCCCGGGTCACGTGGCGGCCGTGCGCGTCACGCGCCCGGCCAGGCTCTCCGCCTCGAGCTCGATGTAGCGCTGGGTCAGCCTCCGCCACACGAGGGCCGCCACCGCCCCCATCGGTCCGGTCTGCTCGATGCTGAGCGTCACCTTCGAGCCCGACGCGTCCGGCACCACCTCGTGCCGGGCGATGGTCTTCATGCCCGGGCCGCGGGCCTCCCACGTGAAGCTGTTGCCGTCCCTGACCTGGCCGACCTCGGTGACCTGCCACTCCGCACGCGGCAGCTTGGGCTGACGCACTCGCACGCGCGAGCCGACCCCGAACGGCCTGTCGTCAAGGGGCTCAACGCTGTCCACGGTCGGCGTCCACTCCGGCCACCGGGCGACGTCGTACAACACCTCCCACACCTGCTGGGCGGGGGCGTCGATGTGCCTGCTTGTCTCGAAGAACCTGTTCATGTACCAAACGGTACATCGAA
>NZ_DASSCL010000063.1:0-9979 GCF_035697785.1 Nocardioides sp. | reverse complement strand
TGGGAGGAGGCGGCCTGGTCCGGACTGGTGCAGACACGGTTGCAGCAGCGCCACGGCCTCGTCCGAGCTGCCCTGCTGACCGCCGTTCCGTTCGCCCTCGCCCACCTTCCCCTGCACTTCATCGGTGACTTCTCGTGGCGGTCCGTGCTGTCGGCCCTGATGGCTCTCGTCATCGTGTGTGCCTTGGTGCGCCTGATGATCGGGGTCTTCCTGCGCCACACCCACGGAAGCATCCTGGCCGTCGCCGTCCTGCACTCCGTCTTCAACCGGAGCAACAACGAGGAGGGTCTCGTGGCCGGTCTCCTCGAGGGCGACGGACGAAAGCTGGCCGGCCTGATCGCGGTGCTCCTCCTCACCGTCACGGTGGCGGTCGTGACCAGGCGCACCCGCCGGTCCGGCGGTGCGGTGTGAACGCCACGCACCACTTGCGACGGCTCGTCGAACGGGCCGTCGCGGAGGCCAAGGCCCCCGGGATGTCCGTTGCGGTCGCCGGCCCGGAGGGAGTCCTCGCCGTCGAGGCGGTCGGGTACGCCGACTTGTCCGCGCGGCGTCCGGCGACGGTGGACGACCAGTACCCCTGGTTCTCGATGACCAAGATCGCCACTGCCACGGCCGCCATGCGGCTTCGCGCCGACGGGCTCCTCGACCTCGACGCACCGGTCGGCAACTACCTCCCGCAGTACCAGCCGCCCGCGAAGCTCGGCCACCCGACGACCCGGCAGCTGCTCATCCACACAGCCGGGCTCGGCAACCCTCTCCCGATCCGATGGGTGCGACCTGCCGAGCAGCCGGCTGACCCGACGTTCACCGCCCGGGTCCTGGCTCGTCACGGCGCGCCCCGTCGGCGGGTCGGCGGGCGTGCGTCGTACTCCAACATCGGCTACCTGCTCGCGGCCGAGGTCATCGGGGCCGTCACCGGCACCTCGGTCGCGGACTCTGTCCGGGACACGGTGCTGCGCCCCCTCGACATGGGCACGACCGGCTACCGCTACGACTCTCGGCTCCCGCACTCCGTCGGGCACGTGCGCGTGCCGGCGCCGCTGGTGCCCGTGCTGCGACGAGCCCTGCCCGCAGGGATCGTCGGCGCGCGCGTGGACGGCTACGTCTCCCTCCGGCCCTTCCTCGTCGAAGGCGCCGGCTATGGCGGCCTCGTCGGGACCGTCAGCGACGCGGCGAGACTCGCAGCGGCGCACTCCGCAGACGAGCGGGACGACCATCCGTTGCTGGCGCACCAGGACATCGAGGCGATGCGCACGATCACGGCGGCCGGCAAGCGGTTCGACCACGGGATCGGCTGGTTCAGGCGTCCGCGCGACGCGGCTCGCGTGCCCGGCTTCGTGGAGCACTACGGCACGGGCGGCGGGTTCCACCACGCGATGAGGATCTACCCCGGCGCCAGACTCGCGATGGTCGCGATGGCCAACACGACCTCTGCATGCGACGTCGACGCACTCTTCACAAGGATCGAGGAGCTGGCATGGAGATGATGACGGACGCCGATGTCGAGCGCGCACGGCGCGACACCCCCGGTACGACGAGGGTCGCCCACCTCAACAACGCGGGCGCCGCCCTGCCGCCCAAGGCGGTGACCGACGCCGTCGTGGCCCACCTGCACCGTGAGGCGGAGATGGGCGGCTACGAGGCGGCCGCGGCCGCCGCCGACCTGGTCGACGACACCTACACCGCGATCGCCCGCTTGATCGGCTGCGACGTGGACGAGATCGCCGTCGTCGAGAACGCCACCCGCGCGTGGGACATGGCGTTCTACGGACTCGCGTTCCAGCCGGGCGACCGCATCCTCACCGCCAGGGCCGAGTACGCCAGCAACGTCATTGCGTTCCTGCAGGTCGCCGCCCGCACTGGCGCCACCGTGGAGGTGGTGGACGACGACGAGGAGGGCCAGCTCTCGGTCGACGACCTCCGCCGGCGACTCGACGACGGACGGGGCCCGGTCCGACTCGTGGCGATGACTCACGTGCCCACGCAGGGTGGGCTCGTCAACCCGGCCGAGGACGTCGGCGCCGTGACCCGCGAGGCGGGCGTCCCGTACCTGCTCGACGCCTGTCAGTCGGCCGGCCAGATGCCTCTCGACGTGGACCGCATCGGCTGCGACATGCTCTCCGCGACCGGCCGGAAGTACCTTCGCGGCCCCCGTGGCACCGGGTTCCTGTACGTCCGCCGCGAGTTCCTCGAGAAGGTCGAGCCACCGTTCCTCGATCTCCATGCCGCCACGTGGACCGCGCCGGACCGGTACGAGATCCGACCGGACGCGCGCCGCTTCGAGAACTGGGAGACCAACTACGCCGCCAAGATCGGCCTGGGCGTCGCGGTCGACTACGCACTGGCTTGGGGGCTGGAGTCGATCGAGGGGCGCGTGACCGGTCTGGCCGAGCGGCTCCGTGGTCGCTTGGCGGACCTCGACGGCGTGCACGTGCAGGACCAGGGTCGGCAACGCTGCGGCATCGTCACCTTCACGGTCGACGGCGTCCCGTCCGAGGAGGTGCAGCGTCGGCTCGCCGACAGCGGCGTCAATGTCAGCGTCTCCGTGGCCGACTACGCCCGGCTCGACCTGCCGCAGCGGGGCCTCTCCGACGTGGTCCGCGCCTCGGTCCACTACTACAACGTCGATGACGAGCTCGACCAGATGATCGCGGCTCTGCCGGGACCGCGACCTGCGACGGACAGCCGGACGACATGATGGTCCCGTCAGCGGCATCCCGATCGTTCGTCGCGTTGCATCCACGGCCAAGGAGCACCACATGACCGACCTCACCGTCAGCACCGTCGCGATTCTCGGGGGGACCGGCCCGCAGGGACGCGGACTAGCGCGACGGTTCGCCGCCGCCGGCCTGGCGGTCGTGGTCGGCAGCCGCAGCGCCGAGCGGGCCGCCGACACGGCCGCCATGCTGGCAGAGGCGACCGGAGCTGCGGTGACGGGTGCGGCCAACGCGGACGCGGCGGCCGCCGGTGACGTCGTGATCGTGGCGGTGCCGTGGGACGGGCACGCCGAGCTGCTGTCCGGCCTGGCCGGTGCGCTCGCGGGCAAGGTCGTCGTGGACTGCGTCAACCCGCTGGGCTTCGACAAGCAGGGCGCGTATCCACTCCTGGTCGAGGAGGGGTCGGCGGCCGAGCAGGCCCGGGCCCTGCTCCCGGACAGCCGCGTGGTCGCGGCGTTCCACCACGTCAGCGCGGTGCTCCTCGAGGACGCCGACGTCGCCGAGGTCGACACCGACGTGCTCGTGCTCGGCGACGACCGCGAGGCCACCGACCTGGTGCAGGCCCTGGCGTCGAGCGTTCCGGGCATGCGGGGCGTCTTCGGCGGCCGGCTGCGCAACGCCCATCAGGTGGAGGCGCTGACCGCCAACCTGATCAGCATCAACCGTCGCTACAAGGCGCACGCAGGGCTCCGGGTCACGGACGTCTAGCGGAGCCGTGCCCGGCGCGGCCGCCCGCCGGCCGTGGGTGGTGGCGGCACTAAGGTGGCGAGGTGGAGGAAGGCACGCCGAGCCCGGCGACGTACCGCTGGCAGGACTGGGGTCTCCAGGAGCTCCTCGCCGCCAAGCAGGACGCTGGCACGCGGGTCAGCCTGGTCGTCCCGGCACGCAACGAGGCCGCCACGGTGGGCGCCGTCGTGAGCCGGGTGCGCAAGGCGCTCGTCGACACCGTGGCGCTGCTCGACGAGATCGTGGTGATCGACTCCGATTCCGACGACGACACCTTCGCGATCGCGGAGGACGCCGGCGCCGTCGTGCACCGCTCCCGCGACATCCGCCCCGACCTCGGCTCGGTGCCGGGCAAGGGCGAGGCGATGTGGAAGGCGCTCTTCGTCACCACCGGCGACCTGCTGGTGTTCATGGACGCGGACCTGCTCGACTGGGACACCCACTTCGTGCCCGGACTGCTCGGGCCGCTGCTGACCTCCCCGCCGGTGCGGCTCGTGAAGGGGTTCTACGAGCGGCCGTACGTCGACGGTGACGTGGTGACGCCGTACGAAGGCGGACGGGTCACCGAGCTTGTCGCCCGGCCCCTGCTCTCGCTTCGCTTCCCCGAGCTCATCGGTGTCCTGCAGCCGCTCGCCGGGGAGTGGGCGGTGCGACGCTCGCTGTTCGAGTCGCTGAGCGTGCCGACCGGCTACGCCGTCGAGATCGCCGCGCTCGTCGACACCTTCCGGGCACACGGCCTCGAGGCGCTGGCCCAGGTCGACCTCGGCCGGCGCGCCCACCGGCACCAGGCGTTGCGCGACCTCGGCGCCATGGCCACCCAGGTCATGGCGGCGACCGAGTCGCGCTGGGCCGGCCTCCCGCCCAGGGACGTGGTGATGCTGCTCGACCGGGAGGTGCCGTTGGGCGAGCGGCCGCCCGCCCGGTCGCTGCTGGAGGTCCGGCGATGACCCTCAAGCTCGGCAGGCACGAGTTCGACGACGACGCGACGCTGATGATGGCGATCGTCAACCGCACCCCCGACTCCTTCTACGACAAGGGCGCGACCTGGGCCGAGGACAGGGCGTTCGACCGGGTCGCCCAGGTGGTGGGGGAGGGCGCCGAGATCGTGGACATCGGTGGGATCAAGGCGGCGCCCGGTGCCGAGATCGATGCCGAGGAGGAGAAGCGCCGGGTCGTCGACTTCGTCGCCAGGGTGCGATCGGCGTACCCCGACCTGGTGATCTCCGTCGACACCTGGCGGGCCGAGGTCGGGAGCGCCGTCTGCGAGGCGGGAGCGGACCTGCTCAACGACGCCTGGGGCGGCGCGGACCCCGGGCTGGCCCGGGTCGCGGCCGAGCACGACGTCGCGCTGGTCTGCACGCACACCGGCGGGGTCCCCCCGCGCACGCGGCCGCACCGGATCGAGTACGCCGACGTGGTGGCCGACGCGATCGCGTCCACGGTCGGACAGGCGGAGCGCGCCGTCGCGCTGGGCGTGGACCGTCGGAGTGTTGTCATCGACCCCGCGCACGACTTCGGCAAGAACACCTTCCACTCCCTGGAGGTCACCCGCCGACTCGGCGAGATGACCGCCACCGGCTGGCCGGTGCTCGTCTCCCTGTCCAACAAGGACTTCGTGGGCGAGACGCTCGACCGCCCGGTGGGCGAACGGCTGCTCGGCACGCTGGCGGCGACGGCGGTCTGCGCCTCTGCCGGCGCCCGGATCTACCGCGTCCACGAGGTTCCCGAGACCAGGCAGGTCGTGGACATGGCGTGGAGCATCGCGGGGCGGCGCCGTCCCCGACGGGTCGTGCGGGGGTTGGCGTGAGGACCCGCGTGGCGTTCCTGCCGGCGGCGCCCGTGCTCCTGCCCGAGTACGCCGGGCTCGAGGACCTGGTCGGGGCACTGCGTGCCGCCTGTGTCGACGCCGTCACCTGGCTGGTCAAGGAAGCCGGCGACACCGTGCAGGTGGTCGCGCCCCCGCCGGATCCTGCCAACGCCTCTCGCGGGGTGGGGGTGTCCGTCGGGACGCGGCTCGCGGCCCATCTGACCGCGGTGGCCGGGTTCGGCGGCAGGGTGGAAGCGGCCGACGGTGCGTCGCTGGGGTCGGCGGTCCTCGTGTTCGGCAACGGCAGCGCCCGCCGCGGCGAGAAGGCGCCGGGCCACTTCGACGAACGGGCGTCGGCCTTCGACGAGACGACACTCGGCGCGCTGGTCCGCGGCGAGCCTGCCGCCCTGGCCGGGCTCGACGACGAGCTCGGGGTCGAGCTCCTCGCGGACGGGATCGCGGGGCTGCGCGGCCTCGGCCGGGCCCTCGCAGGCAGCCCGGTGGCGGCGTCGACGCTCTATGCCGACGATCCGTTCGGGGTGCAGTACTGGGTGGTGACCTGGGAATGCGGGTCCTGATCGACCGGCGCTCGCGTGGCTCCGACGCGGTCAGCCGGGACGACGCGGCGCCGGCCGAGCTGTACGCCGAGGAGCGGACCCCCTGGCTGCGGGCCAACATGATCAGCACCGTGGACGGCGCGGGCACCGGCGCGGACGGCCTGACCGGGTCGATCAACAACGCGGCCGACCACCGGGTGTTCCACGCGTTGCGCGGACTGGCCGACGCCGTGCTCGTCGGTGCGGGCACCGCCGTCGCGGAGGGCTATCGACCCGAGGACACTCCCGTGGTGGTCGTGACCGGCCGTGGGCGGGTGCCGGAGCGGCTCCAGCACCCCCGGCCGGGCCAGGTACTGCTGGTCACCTGCGAGTCCGCTGCCGGCCTCGGTCACGCCCGGGAGCTGCTCGGCGGCGACCACGTGCTGGTCGCCGGTCAGGACGAGGTCGACCTGGCCCGCGCGGTTGCCGAGCTCACCGACCGCGGGATGGGGCGGCTGCTCTGCGAGGGCGGGCCACGGCTGCTCGGCGACCTGCTCACGGTCGGTCTCGTCGACGAGCTCTGCACGACGATCGTCCCGCAGCTCGTGGGCGGGGACCAGCCGCGGATCGTCACCTCTGCGGGCATGCGGGTTCCGCTGGACCTGCGGCTGCTGGCCGAGGAGGACGACACCGTGTTCGCCCGCTGGACCGTGCGCCGCGACCAGAGCTGACGGCTGAGCCGGAAGGAGGGCGTCGATGCGAGCGTGGGCGGTGACCGGGGAGCCGACCCCGACCCGGTTGTTGCGGGAGGTCGAGCGGTCCGTGCCGGAACCGGCCGACGACGAGGTGCTCGTCCGGGTCGAGGCCTGTGGCGTGTGCCGCACCGACCTGCACCTGGCCGAGGGGGACCTCGCGCCCCGCCGGCCGGACACGGTGCCCGGCCATGAGGCGGTGGGCCGCGTGGTCGGGGTCGGCGCCGACGTGCGCCGTTTCGTGTCGGGCGACCGCGTCGGGGTGCCGTGGCTGCGCCGCACCTGCGGACAGTGTCGCTGGTGCCGCACCGGCGCCGAGAACCTCTGCCCCGGGTCGGCGTACACCGGCTGGGACGCCGACGGAGGGTTCGCCGAGCTCCTCACAGCCCCGGCCGCGTTCGTCTACGCGCTGCCCGACGACCTGCCCGTGGCGGAGGCGGCGCCGCTGCTGTGCGCCGGGATCATCGGCTACCGGGCGCTGAGCCGCGCGTCGCTCCCACCCGGAGGCCGCCTCGGGATCTACGGCTTCGGCGCCAGCGCGCACCTGACCGCCCAGGTCGCCCTCGCCCAGGGTGCCGAAGTGCACGTGCTCACCCGGGGCGCGGCCGCGCGCGCGCTGGCCCTCGAGCTCGGTGCCGCGTCGGCCGGGGATGCGTACGCCGCACCGCCGCTCCCGCTCGACTCCGCGATCGTCTTCGCGCCGGCCGGTGATCTGGTGCCGGTCGCGCTCGCCGCGCTCGCGCCGGGCGGCACCGTGTCGCTGGCGGGGATCCACATGAGCGACGTGCCCGCGATGGACTACCAGTCGCACCTGTTCCGCGAGCGGACCCTGACGTCGGTGACCGCCAACACCCGGGCCGACGGCGAGGAGCTGCTGGCGTTGGCCGCCCGCCTGGGGGTTCGTGCCCGGACCACGACGTACCCGCTGTCGGAGGCCGACCGGGCCCTGCGCGACTTGCGCGATGGTGCCTTCAGTGGCGCGGCCGTGCTCGTGACGGGCTGAGCAGGTTGCCAGGCCAGGGGCGGTCGGGTCAGCGCAGCGCCGGCTCCGCGGGCTCGGCGACGGCCACGGACCGCGGCGGTTCGGCGCGAACCGGGGACCGGTCCGAGATCGGCAGGGTCAGGGTGACGAGCGCACCGCCCTCCGGCGCGACGCCGGCCTCGAGCCGACCCTGCCGGGACTCGACGATCTCGCGCACCAACGAAAGGCCGAGGCCGGTCCTGGCCCGTGGGTCCTGGTTCGACGAGGCATCGGCGACCAGGTCCTGGGGACCGTTGAAGGCGGCGACCTGCTCAGGACTGAAGCCCGAGCCCGAGTCGGCCACCCCCAGGCTCATGCCCGCGCCCTCGCGCCGGGCGAACACCCGGATCGTGTCGCCCTCCTCGGTGTAACGGACGGCGTTCTCGACGAGCGTGTCCACGCACACCTTGACCCGCTCCTCGTGCGTGTCGACGACACCCGCCGCCGACGTCACCTGCCAGTCGCGGGGAGCGACGATGGACCATCGGTCGACGATGTCCTGCATCAGCCGGTCGAGGTCGACCTGCTGTTGCGGCAGGTCGTCGTGGAAGCGAATCATCCGCAGCAGCCGGTCGCAGGCACGGTCCAGGCGGTCGATCTCCTCGCGGACCACGTCGAGGTCGTTGAGCACCGGACCGGTCTCGGTGGACCGGAGCAGGTCGACGTACCCGGCCATGATGGTGAGCGGGGTCCGCATCTCGTGTGACGTGAGCCGGACCAGACGCTCCCGGCGGGCGACCTGCTCACGGTCGCGCTCGGCCATCTCCCGGTTGACCCTCAGGGCGGCGTCCCGGTGTCCGACGTGCCAGATCATGAGCCCCAGCAGCAGGGTCATGAACGGGATCTCGGTCGTCTGTGCCCAGTGGATGTGCCCGTCGGCGGCTCGCATGAGGAGGATCACGCCGGTGATCACGGTGTAGACGGCCAGCGTCACGTAGGTCCTGCGCGTGCTCCAGACGTCGAGCCCGAAAGCGACGGCTAGTCCGGCGTACCCGAGGTGGTAGGGGACCGTCTCCCGTCCCGGCACGAACCACATCGCGACGGCACAGGCGGTCCCCCAGAACAGCCAGGGCACGAAGAGGTTCAGGTTGCGGCGCATCTCAGTCCCCCACGAAGCAGTAGCCGACGCCGCGCACCGTCTCCACGGGCAGGTCCTCGAGCTTGCCGCGCAGCCGGCGCAGGCACACCTCGACCACGTTGCTGCCGGGGTCGAAGTCGAGTCCCCACACGTCGTGCAGCAGCTCGTCCCTGCGGCACACGTCTCCCCGCCGCCGCATCAGGTGGGCGAGCAGAGCGGTCTCCCGCTCGGCGAGCGCGGTCACGCCGACACTGGTGTGCGCGCGGCGCCGGTCGACGTCGAGGCGCAGCGAGCCGCTCTCGATGTAGCGGTCCGTGGTCCGCTGCCTGGGCCCACCCGCCAGGTGCCGGCGGGTGCGGGCCATCAGCTCGGACAGGTGGAACGGCTTTCCGACGAAGTCCACCGCACCCCGGTCGAGTGCCGTCACACGGGCGGCGACGTCCGAGACGCCGGACAGCATGATCACCGGTGGCTGCTGCGGGCCCTCGGCGATCGCCGCCAGGCACTGCAGCCCGTTCATCTCCGGCATCACGATGTCCAGGAGGACCAGGTCCACCGACTCCGTGGCGAGGACGTCGAGCGCCTCGCGACCGGTCTCGGCGCCGAGCACGACGTGGCCCTGCGAGACGAGCGCGCGGCGCAGGAACGCCTGCACGCGCTCCTCGTCGTCGACGACCAGCACAGTGCTCATGCCGTCACCCCCAGCTGTCCCCGCGGCCTTCCCCAGGCCCCACTCATGGTGACGACTCCGCAGGGCGCAGCCAAGGCGTTCGGCGGCAAATGACCCACCGGTCCGTGGATAGATGGCATATCCGGACTACGTGGCTTTCGCATCCGGGGGGTGCAGATCCGACATGACGACTTCATGACGGCTGGATGAGCGCTCCGGGACGGTCCCGACCGTCGGTGACCGAATCCCCCCGGCAGTCGGCATCATCGTTCTTGCGCCGCTCCCCTGAAAGTGGCGCCCACGCAAGGGATGGGTCATCGACCGTGGCGTCGGTCGGTGGCTCGTCGATCCCCGTCGGGACTCCGTTTGCCGCAGATCTGCTGCACCGGGGACGAGTCTCGGCGGGGATCGCCCTGTCTGACGGCCCTGCCTGATAGCCCCTGTCTGATCGGCCTTGTGATCGCCCCGCCTGCAGGTGCGGATCCCCGTCGGCCGAGGGCACGGCCACCCGGCTCGCGGACGCGTCGCGGGCTGCCGGCGACGCGCGCCGTCGCCTGCGTCGTACCCAGGATTCTCGAGGCATACGCGTTCGGCCCCCTGGGTAGATGGTTCGGGGACAGCGTCCACGAACCTGGAGGAACGCGGGTGGCTCTCAAGCTCGCCGTCATCTAC
>NZ_DASSCL010000062.1:0-5104 GCF_035697785.1 Nocardioides sp. | reverse complement strand
TCCGGGGACCCTGGTGGCGAAGGGCCAGCCGGCTGGTGTGACGGCGACGCAGTCGCCGGCCGGAACCGGCCCGGGTACCTACACGATCACGTTCACTGCGGCGAAGGACTTCGTGCTGAGCGGTTCGTCGACGCAGCAGGTGACCGTGCTGGCGCAGCTGACCGGAGCCGCATGTGACAACGGCACGGTGCCCGTGCCGCAGCCGGGAGCGGGCGAGCCTCCAGTGGTGGCCGCCCAGCCGCCGGTGACGGAGCAGCCGCCGGCCGTGGTCGGAGGCGTCGAGCAGTCCAAGCCGCCGAAGGCGGCAGGTCCGAAGCCCGCTCAGGCTCCGGCAGCTGGTCCGAAGGCGGCCCCGGCTCCGGCGATCGCCGGGGTGCAGGCAACCGGTCCGGCCGTGCCCACGGCGGTGAACGCCGGACTCGGCTCGCTGCCGACCGCGGGTCAGGCGTCGGACGACCTCGGCCGCACGCTCACCGCAGGTGGTCTGGCGATGCTCGTCGCGGCCGGCTGGCTCGCGATGGGTCGCCGTGAGACGAAGGGCGTGAAGGCCTGACGGACGACGATGCGCGGCGGCCGTCCCGGGACGGCCGCCGCAATCGTCTTCGGGGAAGGAGGGCTTCGGTCAACATGGAGGACGTGGCGGTGGCCGAGGGGGAGCGTCGAGGCCGCGGCGGCAGGCCGTGGGGCCTGGTGCTCGCGCTGCTCGGGTGTGCGCTCGTGGGCGCCGGTCTCCCCTCCGTCGTACCCAGCCTGTTCGACACCGCAGCAGCCCCGGACGAGGTCCGCGCGACGGTGCGGACGCAGGCGCCGGAGCCGGCGCGCACCGTCCCGTTCGTCGTCGAGCCCGCTGTGGACATCGAGGCCGCCGAGCCCGAGCCGCACCCCGCGGCGGGCCGACCGACCCGGCTGGTCGTCCCCAAGCTCGGCATCGACGCGCCGGTCATCGGCATCGGCGTCGTGGACGGCACCCTGCTACCCCCCAGCGACCCGCAGACGCTGGGCTGGTGGGCCGAGGGTGCCGCGCCCGGCGCCCTACGCGGGGGAGCGCTGATCACCGGGCACACGGTGCACTCCGGCGGTGGTGCGTTCGACGACCTCGAGACGCTGGACGCGGGCGACCGGTTGCGCGTGCGCACGGCCGAGGGTGTCATCCCGTACGTCGTCCGTGGCGTCACGGTCTACCGCAAGGCCACCCTGGCGCGCGACGCCGAGCGCGTGTTCAGCCAGACCGTCCCGGGTCGGTTGGTGCTGATCACGTGTGAGGACTGGAACGGCACGGGCTACGACTCCAATGCGATCGTGTTCGCCGAGCGCCCGAGCTGACCGGTCGACCCGTCCGACCAGCGGACCCCATGTCCGGATGCCGGGACGCGGCGCAGGTGACGGCGCCCACTCGGGGAACATGACAAGGGTCGCGGACGTTCACACCGACGTACCCCGATTGCACCGTTACGCACCGCCCGAGGAGCCTTCGTGTCCCTGCCCCCTCTGGTCGATCCGGCCGCCGAGCTGACCAACGACGAGGTCCGGCGCTACAGCCGCCACCTGATCATCCCCGACGTCGGGATGGACGGGCAGAAGCGTCTGAAGAACGCCAAGGTCCTGGTGATCGGTGCGGGCGGCCTGGGCAGCCCGGCTCTGCTGTACCTCGCCGCCGCCGGTGTCGGAACCCTGGGCATCGCCGAGTTCGACGAGGTCGACGAGTCCAACCTGCAGCGTCAGGTCATCCACGGCCAGAGCGACGTCGGCAAGCCGAAGGCGCTCTCCGCCAAGGAGTCGATCAACGAGGTGAACCCGCTCGTGAACGTGGTCGTCCACGACGAGCGCCTCGACAACGACAACGTGCTCGGTGTCTTCGAGCAGTACGACCTGATCGTCGACGGCACCGACAACTTCGCGACCCGCTACATGGTCAACGACGCGGCGTACTTCCTGAAGAAGCCGTACGTGTGGGGCTCCATCTACCGGTTCGACGGCCAGGCCTCGGTGTTCTGGCCGACGCTCGAAGGTGCGGAAGCCCCGTGCTACCGCTGCCTCTACCCCGAGCCCCCGCCGCCGGGCATGGTCCCGTCGTGCGCCGAGGGTGGCGTCCTCGGCGTGCTCTGCGCGAGCATCGGGTCGATCCAGGTCAACGAGGCGATCAAGCTGCTGACCGGCATCGGTGACCCGCTGGTCGGACGGCTGATGATCTACGACGCACTCGAGATGGAGTACCGCAAGCTCAAGGTCCGCAAGGACCCCCACTGCGCGCTGTGCGGCGACAACCCGACGGTCACCGACCTGATCGACTACGAGACGTTCTGCGGCGCCATCTCCGAGGCGGCGGCCGACGCCGCCGTCGACGCGACGATCTCGGTGAGCACCCTGGAGCAGTGGCTCAAGGAGCGCGACAACGGCGATCGCGACTTCGTGCTCGTGGACGTTCGCGAGCCCAACGAGTACGAGATCAACAAGATCCCCGGCTCGGTCCTGATCCCCAAGGGCGAGTTCCTCAACGGCAACGCGCTCGGCCAGCTGCCTTCCGACAAGCAGGTCGTCCTGCACTGCAAGTCGGGTGTGCGCTCCGCCGAGGCTCTGGCCGTGGTGAAGGGCGCCGGGTACGCCGACGCCGTGCACGTTGGTGGCGGCGTCGTCGCCTGGGTCAACCAGATCGACCCGTCGCAACCGTCGTACTGATCGACGACCAGGACTCCCCGCGACGCCAAGTGTCGCGGGGAGTCCTTGCGTCCGGACGGCCGGTGGGGCGTGACTTCCGCAGGCAGCGGTCGTTGTACCCGGTGTCTCGATCACTCCTGGGAAGGACACCCCATGCAGGTTTCTCGGGCTCGCGCCCTGCTCTCCGTCGGTGCCACCGCCGTCCTCACGTCCGCGTCGATCGCGGCCACGTCCGGCTCCTCGCAGGCGGCCCCCGCCTGGGCGCCGGCCGACACAGCGACGATCCATCCTGGCGTGCAGATGTACACCGAGGGCGCCCAGTGCACCGCGAACTTCGTCTACTCCGACGGTGCCGGCAACACGTACGTCGGCTACGCCGCGCACTGCGCGGGCACCGGCGAGGCCACCGACACCAACGGCTGTGACGCGGCTTCCCTGCCCCTAGGCACCAAGGTCGACTTCGTCGAGGGCGGCTCGCTGGCCGGCGAGGGCACCAAGGTCGGTTCCGGCACCCTGGCCTACAGCTCCTGGCTGACCATGCAGCGAGAGGGCGAGACCGACGAGAACACCTGCGCCTACAACGACCTGGCTCTGGTCAAGGTCGACTCGGCCGACGTCACCAAGGTGAACCCGAGCGTGCCGTTCTGGGGCGGCCCGGTGGCCGTCAACACCGACGGTACGGCGACGGGCGACACGGTCTACTCCTTCGGCAACTCGAGCCTGCGCGGCGGCATCGAGCAGCTGTCGCCCAAGCAGGGCACCAGTCTCGGCGCCGAGGCCGAGGGCTGGAGCCACCCGGTCTACACGCTGACCCCGGGCGTCCCCGGTGACTCCGGCAGCGCCTTCCTGGATGCGGAGGGCAACGCGCTCGGCACGCTCTCGACCCTCGCGATCGCGCCTCTCGTCGGCTCCAACGGCGTCGGCGACCTCAACAGCGAGCTGGGCTACGCCAAGGCCAACAGCGGCATCGGTGGGCTGGCGCTCGTGCCCGGCACGGAGCCGTTCGCGCCGATCCTCTGACGGTCGGCTCTGGAACGACCCAGCGGGCCCGGCCTGCCGCGCAAGCGGTGGGCCGGGCTCTTCGTTGTGCGCAGAGACTTCGGAATCCCTTGTGCACAAAGGGATTCTGCGTCGGAGAACTGTCGGTGGTGGCTGGTTGGGTGTGGGGTATGACGACGTTCCCGCTCGACGCCCCGCAGGCCGGTCCGGCCTCGGTGGTGGCGTCGGCGGACGCGGTGCTGAGTGGGCTGGACGAGGTGATCTGGGCGGCCAAGGATGCCGAGGCGCTGCTGGCGGTGACCGTTGAGCTGGAGCGGCTGCGCTCGCACCTGGCCGCCGTGCAGGCGCGGGTGGCCGCAGAGATCGCGGCCACCGACGCGGCGAAGACCGCGGGCTGGGTGTCGGCCGGTGACTACCTCACCCACGTCTCGGGTGGTCGGCGCGGGCACGGGCAGCGGGTCTTGCGCACCGCGCGGGGTCTGTGTGGGGACCGGGCCGCGACCCTGACCGCGCTGGCGGCCGGGGAGGTGTCCCCGGAGCACGCCGAGGTGATCGTCACCGTCATCGACCGGCTCCCGGTCGACCCCGGTCTGCGCGATGAGGCGGAGCGGGTCCTGTTGGACCAGGCCGCCGCCCTGAACGCCTCCGAGCTGCGGAAGGCCGGCGAGCACCTCCTCGAGGTGCTGGACCCCGACGGCACCGCCCGCGCCGACGAACAAGCGTTGGACCGGCTGGAACGGTCCGCGCACCTGGGCCGGTTCCTCACCCTCGCCGAGGACGGGCTGGGCGGGGTCCGGGTCCGCGGCCGCGGCACCGTGGAGGACGCCGCGGTGATCAAGACCGCCCTGCACGCCCTGGCGGCGCCGCTGCCGGGCACCGACCCGGACTGCGGCCAGACCGGCCGGGACACCCGCGATCATGGGGCGCGGTGTTGGGACGCGCTGGTGGACACCTGCCAGCGGGCCTTGGAGGTCGACGGGTTGCTGCCCGAGGACCACGGCGCCAAACCCCGCCTCACCGTCACCCTCAGCCTCGACCAGCTCCGGGCCGGGCTCGGTGCCGCGACCCTGGACACCGGCGACGCCCTGTCCGCGGCCGCGGTGCGGCGGCTGGCCTGCGACGCCGAGATCATCCCCGCCGTGCTCGGCTCGGTGGGTGAGGTGCTCGACGTCGGCCGCAGCCAACGCCTGGTCACGACCGCGATCTGGAAAGCCCTGGTGCTCAGAGACGGTCACTGCCGGTTCCCCGGCTGCCGCCGGATGCCGCTGGCCTGCGACGCCCACCACCTCCAGCATTGGGCCGACGGCGGCGAAACCAGCCTGGACAACCTGGTGCTGCTCTGCCGCGCCCACCACACCCTGCTCCACGCCACCCCCTGGCAGGCCCGGCTGAACCCGATCGACCGCAGACCCGAGTTCCGACCACCACCCCGACGACGCGGTGGTGAGCA
>NZ_DASSCL010000061.1:0-11251 GCF_035697785.1 Nocardioides sp. | reverse complement strand
GTTCTCCGACGTGACCGGGTTCGCCGAGACCAGCCGGGACTTCCTGGAGCAGAACGGCGACAACATCATCCGGCTCAGCGAGCAGGGTGCCGCGCAGCTGCCGATGTTCGAGAAGTACGCCCCCGAGTACCCCTGCCTGCTCCGGTCGATGGTGGACTGGACGCCGCGGATGGAGAGTGCCTACCGAGGCTTCGGTCTGCACATCAACCTGGAGACGATCCCGCGTCAGCCGCGCGGCTACGGCGCCGGCGATGCACCCTCGTACGCCGACAAGCGCGGACCGATGAGCGAGGCCGAGTGCCAGGCGGCGCAGGGCTACGGCCAGGCGAACCTGCCCGGCACCCGCTACGCGCCGGATCTCCAGACCGGCGTCGACGCTCCGGTCAACAAGCGGGTCGCCCCGCTCGGCGCCTCCGCCCCCGTCGACGTCACCTCCGGTTACGCCGGCACCCGGTCCGAGCGCTCGGTCGTCAACTCCTTCGCCGCACCCGTCATGGGAGTCGCCTCCGATGAAGTGCCCGACGTGGCCAGCCTGCTGCTCGGCCCCCTCACCCGCGGAACGGAGGTGACCGTGCGATGAAGCTGCTCGACAAGCGCACCACGGCAGACGCGACCAAGCTGCTGATCTTCATCGTGGTGACCACGATCGCCACCGGCCTGCTGGTCGTCACCATCGGCAACCTCAGCTTCACCGACAGCAAGGAATACAAAGCGGTCTTCAGCGACGCCACCGGTGTGACCAACGGTGACGACATCAGGGTCGCCGGCGTCAAGGTCGGCAACGTCGAGGACGTCGAGATCATCGACCGCACCAACGCCTTGGTGACCTTCAAGGTCGAGAGCACCCACCAGCTCACCGACAGCACCGAGGCGAACATCCGCTACCGCAACCTCGTCGGCCAGCGCTACATCGCGCTCACCCGCGGCGTGGGCAACGGCTCCACGATGCAGGAGGGCGAGACCATCCCGATGGCGCGCACCGCCCCGGCGCTCGACCTGACCGTCCTCTTCAACGGCTTCAAGCCGCTCTTCGAGGCGCTGTCGCCTTCCGACGTCAACAAGCTCGCCTACGAGATCATCACCGTCTTCCAGGGCGAGGGCGGCACCCTGGAGAGCCTGCTCGCGCACACCGCCTCGGTCACGACCACCCTGGCCAACCGCGACCAGCTGATCGGCGACCTCATCGACAACCTCAACGAGGTGCTGGTGACGCTCGGCAACCGCGACGACGAGCTGTCCGACCTGCTGGTCAAGCTGCGCCAGTTCGTCGGGGGGCTCTCCCAGGACCGCGAGGCGATCCTCGGGTCGCTCGACTCCGTGTCCGCCCTGTCGGTGGAGACCTCCGACCTGGTCACCGGGATCCGGCCGGGCCTGACCCGCGACGTCAAGGAGCTGCGCAAGGTCGCCGGCAACCTCGACGCCGGGAAGGCCGAGATCGACCGCGCCCTGCAGGTGCTCCCGATCAAGCTCGAGAAGGTCGGACGGACCGCGATCTACGGCTCCTGGTTCAACTTCTACCTCTGCAACTTCGACGGCCGGGTGAAGCTGCCCGCTGGGGTCACCCTCCCCGTCGACTTCAAGACCGGGGGAGCGAGGTGTGACCTCGGATGACCATCCCCTTCCGCGAACGGAACCCCGTCATCATCGGGGCCGTCAGCCTGGCCGTGATCGCCGCCCTGGTGATGGCCGCGTTCCGCGCCGAGGACCTGCCGCTGATCGGCGGCGGCGACACCTACTACGCCGCGTTCAGCGAGGCGGGCGGCCTCAAGCCCAATGACGAGGTCCGTGTCGCCGGCGTCCGCGTCGGCAAGGTCAAGACCGTCGAGCTGGCCGGTGACCACGTCCGCGTCGAGTTCCTGGTCGACCGTGGCGTCGACTTCGGGTCCCAGACCGGTGCCGCGATCAAGGTGAAGACCCTGCTCGGTGCCATGTACCTCTCCCTGCAGCCCGACGGCGGCGGCCAGCTCGCCGAGGAGGCGGAGATCCCGATGGCGCGCACCTCGTCGCCGTACGACGTCGTGGACGCCTTCTCGGGGCTGGCCCAGCGCTCGGAGCGCATCGACACCGACCAGCTCGCGGAGTCGCTGAACACGGTCGCCGAGCTCACCGAGAACACCCCGGAGGAGTTCCAGGCCGCGCTGCGCGGCGTCTCGGAGCTCTCCGTGAACATCGCCGCGCGCGACGAGCAGCTCAACACGCTGCTCGGCAACCTGCGCAAGGTCTCAGGTGTGCTCGGCGACCGCCGGCAGGACCTGATCGCCCTGATGGAGGACGGCGACCGGCTGTTCCGGGCGCTGGTCGCCCGCCGGCAGGCGGTCAGCGACCTGCTCGACTCGACCAGCCAGCTGTCGGTCCAGCTGACCGGCCTGGTCCGCGACACCCGCGCCGACCTCAAGCCAGCGCTCGACCACCTCGACAGCGTCGTCGACGTGCTGAACAAGAACCAGGAGAACCTCGACAACAGCCTGCGGCTGATGGCGCCGTTCTACCGCGTGTTCGCCAGCACGCTCGGCAACGGCCCCTGGTTCGACACCTACATCCAGAACCTCCCGCCGGTGCCCAACCTGCTGGAGGGCGGGGGCCTGCAGGTCCCGCTGGCCGGACGAGGGGGGCGCTGACATGGCAGCCGTGTCCGCACGCACCGGGGTCACCCGGGTGCTGTCCGTCATCGCCGTGCTCGCCGTCGTCGCGGCGTTCGGGCTCGCCCTGCTGCAACGAGGCGAGGAGCAGAAGACGCTGACAGCGTCGTTCCCGCGCACCGTCTCGCTCTACGAGGGCTCCGACGTCCGCATCCTCGGCGTGCCGGTGGGCAAGGTCGAGACGGTCACCCCGACCGGCACCGACGTCACGGTGACGATGACGTACGACGCGAAGTACAAGGTGCCCGCCGACGCCCAGGCCGTCATCATCACCCCCGCCATCGTCGGCGACCGGTTCGTCCAGCTCACTCCCGTCTACAGGGGCGGCGCCGTGCTCGCCGACGGCGAGAAGCTCAGCACCGAGAGCACCTCCACCCCACTCGAGCTCGACGAGATCTACCAGAGCATCGACGACCTGACGGTCGCCCTCGGTCCCGACGGCGCCAACAGCAAGGGTGCGCTCACCAACCTGCTCGACTCCACGGCCACCAACTTCGCCGGTCAGGGCGAGCAGTTCCACCGGACCATCGAGAACCTCGGCAAGTTCACCGGCACGCTGGAGAACAACAAGGAGGAGCTGTTCGGTACCGCGCGCGAGATGCAGCGCTTCGTGCGCGCGCTGGCCCGCAACGACCAGACGGTTCGCGACTTCAACGACTCCCTGGTCGGCGCCTCCGACCTGCTCGAGGACGAGCGGGAAGACCTGGCCGCCGCGCTGAAGAACCTGGGCGTGGCCATGCAGGAGGTGTCCTCCTTCGTGAAGGAGAACAAGGACTCGCTGTCGGAGAACATCAAGGGCCTCAACCAGGTCTCGAAGATCCTGGTCAAGCAGCGAGCCGCCCTCGACGAGACCCTCGGCACCGCGCCGTTGGCGCTGTCCAACCTCTTCCACACCTACAACCCCAAGACCGGCACGCTCGACACCCGGACCAACCTCGGCGAGAACGTCGCGGACCTGCAGAACGACCCGGCGCTGGTGCTCTGCTCGATGCTGGCGCAGACGCCCACCCCCAAGGAGGCGTGCAACCTGCTCCAGCAGGCGCTGCCGCGCACCGGTGCGCTGTCGTCCTCGAGACGGTCGCACGAGGTCCAGCACGTCGAGCACGTCGACCGGTCGTTGGCCGGGATCGTGGAGGTGGACCAGTGAGCGCCAGGACGACCCTGCGGGCGAGGCTCACGCGGGCCGCGGCCCTGGTCGCCGTCGGCGCGCTGACGCTGACCGGCTGTGACTTCTCGGTGTACAGCCTGCCGCTGCCCGGCGGAGCCGACCTCGGGGACGACCCCTACGAGGTGACGGTGCAGTTCAACGACGTCCTCGACCTGGTGCCGCAGTCGGCGGTCAAGGTCGACGACGTGACCGTCGGGCGGGTGGACGAGATCGAGCTCGATGGCTACGTCGCCGAGGTGACCGTTCTGCTCCGCGACGACGTGAAGCTGCCCGACAACGCGGTCGCGCACATCCGCCAGACCAGCCTCCTCGGCGAGAAGTTCGTGTCCCTGGCGCCGCCTCCTTCCGGTGCGAGCTCGTCGCGCCTGGGTGACGGGGACCGGATCCCGCTGGAGCGCAGCGGCCGCAACCCCGAGGTCGAGGAAGTGCTCGGCGCGATGTCGCTGCTGCTGAACGGCGGCGGCGTCGCCCAGCTCAAGACGATCTCGACCGAGCTCAACAAGGCGCTCGAAGGACGCGAGACGAACGTCCGCTCGGTGCTCGACCAGCTCGACACGTTCATGAGCCAGATCGACGACAACAAGGACGCCATCGTGCAGGCGCTCGACAGCCTCAACCGGCTGTCGATCTCCCTGAACGAGCAGAAGCCGGCGATCACCCGGGCGCTCGACGAGATGCCCGAGGCGCTCGCCTCCATCGACCGGCAGCGCAACGACCTGGTCAAGATGCTGCGGGCGCTGACCGAGCTCAGCTCCGTCGGCACCCAGGTGATCCGGGACTCCAAGACTGCGACGATTCAGAGCCTGGAGTCGCTCGCGCCGACACTCACCAAGCTGGCCGAGGCCGGCGACGCGCTGCCGAAGTCGTTGCAGGTGTTCTTGACCTACCCGTTCGTCGACGCGGTGGTGGGCAAGAACCCGGCCCAGGCCCGCAACCTGCACATGGGCGACTACACCAATCTCTCGATCCAGCTCGACCTGGACCTCTCCGGGGAGGACGGGATCCCGACGATCCCCGGCCTGCCCGACGTCTGCGCGAACACTCCGCTCGACCCGGTGTGCGACTCCCTGCCCGACCCCAACGAGACGCTGTCCGACCTGCAGAAGTGCCTGCAGAGCGGCGACCTCACCAGCGCCGCCTGCCGCAAGGTGATCACCGACGCCAACCTGCTGGAGCGACTGCAGCGTCAGTGCGAGCTGAAGGAAAACGCCGACAACCCGGTGTGCGCGCTGTTCCGGGCGCCGGACCCGCAGAACCCGCTGCCGCCACTGCCTCCCCTGCCCCAGGTCCCGGGCGTGCCTCTGCCGTCCGCGCTGCCGACCCTGCCCGGACTCGGCCGTGCGCCGTACGGCGTGCCCGGCACCGGGCGGACCCAGACGCAGACGTCCGACCAGCGCTACGACAACGAGCTGGCACCCCTGCTCGTGTGGGGAATGGTGGAACGATGATCACCAGACGTACGAAGGTCCAGCTGATGATCTTCGCGCTGATCACCATGGTCGGCGTGGCCTACGTCGGCGCCCGCTACGCGCGGCTCGACCGGCTGTTCTTCGACGACTCCTACCGGGTGGCGGCCCACTTCGCGGAGTCGGGCGGCATCTTCGAGGGCGCGCAGGTCTCCTACCGCGGCGTCGCCGTCGGGCGGGTCGGGGAGCTCGAGCTCACCGACGGAGGTGTCGACGTGATGCTCGACATCGACGACGACTCCAAGAGGATCCCCGCCGAGACCCGGGCCGTGGTGGCCAACCGGTCGGCCGTGGGTGAGCAGTACGTCGACCTCCAGCCCCAGACGGCGGACGGCCCCTACCTCGCGGACGGCGCTGACATCCCGCGGTCGATGACCGAGACCCCGATCGCCACCACCAAGCTCCTCGTCGATCTCGACAGGACGGTCAACTCGGTCAACAAGCAGAGCCTCAAGACCGTGGTCGGGGAGCTCGGCAGGGCCTTCCAGGGCACGGGTGAGGACCTCGGCCAGATCATCGACACGTCGAACTCCTTCATCCGCACCGCCAACGACAACTTCGAGCTGACCACCGACCTGCTCGAGGACGGCAACGTCGTCCTCACCACCCAGCTCGACAAGGCCTCGGCGATCCGCAGCTTCGCCTCCGACCTGTCCAAGGTCTCCGACACGCTGGTGTCGTCGGACCGCGACCTGCGCCGCGTGATCGAGAACGGCAGCGCGACCGCGACCCAGCTGCGCACGTTCCTCGAGGAGAACCGCGTCGACCTGGGCGAGCTGATCAACAACCTGGTCACGACGGGGGAGATCACCGGCAAGCACATCGACGGCACCGAGATGATCCTGGTCGTCTACCCCTACGTGGTGGCCGGCGGCTACACCGTCGTCGACAAGGACCCGCGGTCCGGGCTGTACGACGCCCACTTCGGCCTGATCCTGACCCAGGAGCCGCACGTGTGCACCGCCGGCTACGAAGGCACCGACAAGCGGTCCCCCCAGGACGGCTCCAACCGGCCCATGAACGAAGCCGCCCGCTGCACCGAGCCGCAGTCGCAGTCCAACGCGCGAGGTGGCCAGCACGCCCCCGGGCGGGCCGGTACGGCGTACCGCCCTCCTGTGCTGGGTACGTACGATCGGGGGTCGGGGAACGTGAGCTACACCGACCGGAGCCCCAGTGACGGAGTCACCTACACCGGTGGAGCGGCGTCGATGTTCGGGGAGGAGTCCTGGAAGTGGCTCCTGCTCCAGCCGCTCTCGGGTGAGCGGTGACCGCCCTCGTCGGGGGACGACCACCAGCCGCACCGAGAGACCAGGAATCACCTGACCACATGACTGACGACCAGACGCACGAGCCTGCCCCGGCGGGCGCCCGCACGTCACGGATGAGCCCCCGGCTCAGCCGGGGGATCGCGGCCGTGCTGGCGACCCTCGTCGTGCTCGCGCTCGTCGCCGTCGCCGTACAGCTGTTGGTCCTGCGCCCCCGGTTCGAGGAGGCACAGGCCGAGGAGGCGGCTCGCGCCGAGGTGGCCCAGGCGGCCGAGCAGTTCGCCGTCGAGGTGAACAACTACGACAGCGAGTCGATCGACGACTACCAGGCCGGCGTGCGACAGCTGCTGACCACCAAGTTCGCCGGCGAGTTCGAGAAGGCGATGGGCGACATCGTGAGGTCCGTCAACGAGGCCCAGATGACGTCCGACGGCGAGGTGCTCACCTCGGCGGTCGCGAGTGTCGACCCGGACTCCGCCGAGGTGCTGGTGGTCGCCGATGCCAACGTGAAGACGGTCCTCGACTCCCAGCCACGCGCCCGGCACTTCCGGTGGGAGGTCTCGCTGGTCAAGGTCGACGGAACGTGGCTGGTCGACAACTTCACCCCGGTGACCTGAGAGACGGAAGCGACGACGACATGAGCACCCCGAACTCCCCGACCGGGCCGCCCAGCCGGCGCCGCCGGATAGCCGGTGAGCGCAAGGGCACCCGCCCCACGCCGGGCGTGACCGCCGGCGACGAGCCGACGCCGCCCGCAGTGGGCACCGCGCCTGCCGCGGATCGCCGCGACCACGCGACCCCACCCCCGACTCCTCCACCCCCGGCGGACGAGCCCGGCCCCGACGCCCCCGGCCCTCGGGCCCGGGCGGTGCCGACCGTGGTGCTGGCCGCCCTGGCCGTTGCTGCCGTGGTGCTGGTCGCCTTCGCCGCGTCCGGCTTCGGTCTCGACGGTGTCGGCGTCCAGTCCTGGCAGAGCGTGGACGAGCAGTCCGAGGTCGAGTCCGCCGAGCGGGCCGCCCCGTCCGCCGCGGAACGGGCGGCCGCCGCGATCCTGTCCTACAGCCACGAGTCGCTGGAGACCGACCGGGACACCGCGGCCCGGTTCATGACCGAGGACTACCGCGAGGAGTACCTCGACACCTTCGGCCTGGTCCTGGAGAACGCCCCCGAGGTGAAGGCGGTCGTCAAGGCCGAGGTGAAGGCGTCCGGGGTGGTGCACGCCGACGACGACCGGGTGAACGTGCTGCTTTTCGTGAACCAGACCACCACCAGCACCGCCAACCAGGGCGAGCCGCAGCTGGCCCTGAACCGGGTGATGCTGACCATGGAGGAAGAGGACGGCACCTGGCTGGTGGACGACATCACGTCTTACTGACGCCACCAGGGACAACTCTCAAGCCGGTCGGTGCCGAGGGGTCAGTTGGTCAGGTGCGCCTGCGGCGTGTCGGTGCCCAACTGACCCCTCGGCCGACGTCGTCCCGCGCTTTCGACGTGCACGGGGCACTCCCGATCGACTGCCCGGTGCGGTTTGTGCACTTCCTGGCTGTTCGGCGGAGGTGCTTGACTCGGGCCTTCTGGGCGTTCATGCTTTCCGTGCGGAACGGGCGCAGCGCTCAGTTGTGCCCTGAGGGCGTCTCGGCTAAGATCGATCTTTGCGCCTGCCCTCAAATGCTTCCAGCCTGCCCGGTGAGCTGGTCTGTGGTTGGTCGGCGCCATCTGAAGATGAGCCCGCGAGCCCTCGGAAGGACCCCTCTTGGCCGCCTCGCGCAGCACCAAGCAGCACACTGATTTGAGCCCCCACCGCATCTCCTTCGCCAAGATCTCGGAACCACTCGAAGTTCCGAAGCTCCTCGACCTCCAGACCACCAGCTTCGACTGGCTGGTCGGCAACGACGCCTGGCAGGGCGTCGTCCAGTCCCGGGTCGACGCCGGCGAGGACGTCTCCATGAAGTCCGGCCTCGAGGAGATCTTCGAGGAGATCTCCCCGATCGAGGACTTCTCCGGGACCATGTCCCTCTCGTTCGAGAACCCGGTGTTCTACGACCCCAAGAACACCGTCGACGAGTGCAAGGAGAAGGACTTCACCTACTCCGCCCCGCTCTACGTCTCCGCCGAGTTCACCAACAACGAGACCGGTGAGATCAAGGGCCAGACCGTGTTCATGGGCGACTTCCCGCTCATGACCAACAAGGGCACGTTCGTGATCAACGGCACCGAGCGTGTCGTGGTCTCGCAGCTCGTCCGGTCGCCCGGCGTGTACTTCGAGCGCAACGCGGACAAGACGTCCGACAAGGACATCTACACCGCCAAGATCATCCCGTCGCGCGGCGCGTGGCTGGAGTTCGAGATCGACAAGCGCGACATGGTCGGCGTCCGTCTCGACCGCAAGCGCAAGCAGAACGTCACGGTGCTGCTCAAGGCGCTCGGCTGGACCGAGGAGCAGATCCGCGAGGAGTTCGGCGAGTACGAGTCGATGATGCTCACCCTGGAGAAGGACCACACGTCCGGCCAGGACGACGCGCTCCTCGACATCTACCGCAAGCTCCGTCCGGGCGAGCCGCCGACGCGCGAGGCCGCGCAGACGCTGCTGGACAACTACTACTTCAACGGCAAGCGCTACGACCTCGCCAAGGTCGGTCGCTACAAGATCAACAAGAAGCTCGGCGCCCAGGAGGCGTTCGACCAGCAGACACTGACGATCGACGACATCGTCTCGACGATCAAGTTCATCGTGGCCCTGCACGACGGCAAGACCGAGATGGAGATGCCCGCCGGCACCATCGAGGTGCACGCCGACGACATCGACCACTTCGGCAACCGGCGCATGCGCACGGTCGGCGAGCTGATCCAGAACCAGCTCCGCACCGGCCTGGCCCGCATGGAGCGGGTGGTCCGCGAGCGGATGACGACCCAGGACGTCGAGGCGATCACGCCGCAGTCGCTGATCAACATCCGCCCGGTCGTGGCGGCGCTGAAGGAGTTCTTCGGCACCTCGCAGCTGTCGCAGTTCATGGACCAGACCAACCCGATCGCCGGTCTGACCCACAAGCGCCGGCTCTCGGCCCTCGGCCCCGGTGGTCTCTCCCGTGACCGCGCGGGCTTCGAGGTCCGTGACGTGCACACCTCGCACTACGGCCGCATGTGCCCGATCGAGACCCCCGAGGGTCCGAACATCGGTCTGATCGGCTCGCTCGCGACGTTCGGGCGGATCAACCCGTTCGGGTTCGTCGAGACGCCGTACCGCAAGGTGGAGAAGGGCAAGGTCACCGACAAGGTCGACTACCTCACCGCCGACGAGGAGGACCGCTTCGTCATCGCGCAGGCCAACGCCGCGCTCGACGACAAGGGCAAGTTCGCCGAGGAGCGGGTGCTCGTGCGCCAGCGCCACGGTGAGGTCGACGTCGTCCCCGCCGAAGAGGTGGACTACATGGACGTCTCGCCGCGCCAGATGGTGTCGGTCGCGACGGCCCTGATCCCGTTCCTCGAGCACGACGACGCCAACCGCGCGCTGATGGGCTCCAACATGCAGCGCCAGGCGGTGCCGCTGATCCGCAGCAGCGCCCCGCTCGTCGGCACCGGCATGGAGTTCCGTGCCGCCGTCGACGCCGGTGACGTCGTCACGGCCGAGGTGGCCGGCGTGGTCACCGAGGTGTCCGCCGACGCCGTCGAGGTCATGCAGGACGACGGCACCCACCGCACCTACCGGATGCAGAAGTTCAGCCGCTCCAACCAGGGCACCTGCATCAACCAGCGTCCGCTGGTCACGGAGGGGCAGCGCCTCGAGGTCGGCAGCCCGATCGCCGACGGACCGTGCACCGACGAGGGCGAGATGGCGCTCGGCACGAACCTCCTGGTGGCGTTCATGCCGTGGCAGGGCCACAACTACGAGGACGCGATCATCCTGTCGCAGCGCCTCGTGCAGCAGGACGTCCTCACCTCGATCCACATCGAGGAGCACGAGGTCGACGCCCGTGACACCAAGCTGGGTCCGGAGGAGATCACCCGCGACATCCCCAACGTCAGCGAGGAGATGCTCGCCGACCTCGACGAGCGCGGCATCATCCGGATCGGCGCGGAGGTCACCACCGGTGACATCCTCGTCGGCAAGGTGACCCCCAAGGGTGAGACCGAGCTGACCCCCGAGGAGCGGCTGCTCCGTGCGATCTTCGGCGAGAAGGCGCGCGAGGTGCGCGACACCTCGATGAAGGTGCCGCACGGCGAGTCCGGCACGGTCATCGGTGTCCGCGTGTTCGACCGCGAGGACGGCGACGAGCTGCCCCCGGGCGTCAACCAGCTGGTCCGCGTGTACGTCGCCCAGAAGCGCAAGATCTCCGTGGGTGACAAGCTCGCCGGCCGTCACGGCAACAAGGGCGTCATCTCGAAGATCCTGCCGGTCGAGGACATGCCGTTCCTCGAGGACGGCACTCCGGTTGACGTGGTGCTCAACCCGCTCGGCGTCCCGGGCCGGATGAACATCGGTCAGATCCTCGAGATCCACCTCGGTTGGCTGGCCAAGTCCGGCTGGGAGGTCGAGGGCAACGACGAGGACTGGAAGAAGCGCCTCATCGCCATCCACGCCGAGTCCGCGGCGGCCGACACCAACGTCGCCACCCCGGTCTTCGACGGCGCCAAGGAAGACGAGATCGTCGGCCTGCTCGGGTCCGCCCTGCCCAACCGCGACGGGGTCCGCCTCGTCGGGGAGAACGGCAAGGC
>NZ_DASSCL010000060.1:0-5020 GCF_035697785.1 Nocardioides sp. | reverse complement strand
GCTCTGCGACGCCCGCGGCGTGCTGATGGTCGTCGACGAGGTGCAGTCCGGGCTGGGCCGCACCGGCCGGACCTTCGCGTGCGACCACGAGGACGTGGTGCCGGACGTGTACGTGCTCGGCAAGGCGCTCGGCGGCGGCATCGTGCCGGTCTCCGCGGTCGCCGCCGACCGCGACGTGCTCGGCGTGTTCGGGCCGGGGTCGCACGGGTCGACGTTCGGCGGCAACCCGCTCGGCGCCGCGATCGGGCGCGAGGTGATCGCGATGCTGGCCACCGGGGAGCTGCAGGTCAACGCCGCCCGGCTCGGGATGGTGCTGGAGGGCGGCCTACGGGCGCTCGTCGGGCACGGGGTGCTGGAAGTGCGGTGCCGTGGACTGTGGGCCGGGGTCGACGTCGACCCGGCGTTGGCAACCGGACGTCAGCTCTGCGAGGCGCTGCTCACGAAGGGCGTGCTGGCCAAGGACACCCACGGGTCCACGATCCGGCTGGCGCCGCCGCTGGTGGCCGACGAGGAGGACATCGAGTTCCTGCTCGAGGCGTTCCGTGCGGCCCTCACGGACCTCAGCGCCTGACCAGCACGCCGGACAGCGCCGCGGACCAGAGAGCGCCGACCAGTGCGACGCCCCCGGCCACCAGGAACGCCGAGGGGACCCCGGCGCCCTGGGCGACCAGCCCCAGCAGGATCGGTCCGCCGCCCAGGCCGAGGTCCAGGGCGACGCTGACGGTGCCGGACGCCGCACCCCTCTCGGCGGGCGACGCGGTCGCGAAGACGGCGGAGAAGAACGCGGGGGTGCTGAAGGTGACCCCGAGCCCCATCAGCGCCGCGCCGACCACCGTGCCCGGCGTCGACGACCACAGCGCCATCACGACGAGCCCCAGAGCGATCATGGCCAACGCGGCGGCACCCAGCGGGAGCGCCGGCAGCCGGTCGGGCACCCGCGCAAAGACGATCCGGCAGACCACGACGACGACGCCGTACAGCGCGATCGGGACGCTCGAGGGGTGCAGTCCCACGGCGTCCGCGTGCAGCGACGCGAAGGCCAGGAAGCCACCCATTGCGACCACCGAGGCGAGGAAGCCCAGGGCGGGTGGGACCGCCTTCCAGTGCACGAGGGGAGCGGGCACGTCGGTCGCGGGGCGAGCGGCCCGGGTCTCGCCGATGCCGTGCACGAACGCGGCGGCCACGACCAGCAGTGCGGCGGCGCCGTACCAGGCGGCGGTGTACCCGAGCGAACGCACCAGGAGCTCGCCGAGCGGGGGGCCCAGGGCGAGGCCGAGGTAGAGGCCGAGCGAGTTGTAGCTGAGCGCCTCACCGATCCGGCTGGGCGGGGCCAGGTCCGCGAGCGCGGCGAACGAGGCGACGAAGAAGGCGGCCTCGGCGACGCCCAGGGCGAGGCGGAGCGTCACCACCATCGACAGCGTCTGCGCGTGGGCGGTAAGCAGCATCGCAGCGGCCGCGACCAGGGTGCCGCCGAGGAGCAGCGGCCGGCGGCCGCGGGTGTCGGAGAGGCGTCCGGCGAACGGCCTGAGGACGAGCGCGGTGACCGCGAAGGCGCCGAACGCGAGACCGGCACCGGCCTTGTCCGAACCGACCGGGCCGGTCACGTAGACCGGGAGCGTGTAGATCGCCACGCCCGCGGCGGTGAAGTAGCCCAGGTCGGCCAGCGCCAGCCTGAGGAAGGCCGGGGTGAGCAGCCGCTCCGGTGCGGCATCGGTGGCGGGAGGCTGTGCTGAGGTCGTCATGGCACCAACCTGGCCCGCGACCGTCCCGGTCACATGGGTAGACCTACCCAGGTTTGTCGAGCAGCCCGTGCTCCATCGCGAACAGGGCGGCGCCGGCGCGAGTAGAGGCGCCGATCTTGACGTACACGTCCTGGACGTGGTGCTCGGCGGTCCGCGCCGAGATGCCCAGCCGCTCGGCGATCTCCCGGTTGGACAGGCCGTGGGCGACGAGGCGGAGCACCTCGACCTGACGCTCGGTGAGGTCGCCCGGCCGCGGGCGCCGGGCCCCGGCGCCGAGGCCGGCGCCCGCCAGCACGGCGGCGACAGCGTCACCGTCGAGTCCGCCGTTCCTGGCGTCCTCCCGGAGCCGGCGGCCGGCCTCCGCGGGGGACAGCGCAGGCCGGTAGGGGCGGTCCTCGACCAGGCTGCGGAACCGGTCGGCGGCCGCGAGCACGCGGGACGGCATCGGGAGCTGCGCGCCGGTCAGGCCGCGGTGGTAGCCGCTGCCGTCGCAGCGCTCGTGGTGCTGCCCGACGAGCACGGCCAGGTCCGCCAGCGCCGGCACCCGGGCCAGGATCCGCTCGCTGTGGTAGGCGTGCAGCTGCGCCTGGTCGCGTTCGGCGGCGCTCAGCGGACCGGGCTTGTTCCAGATCCGCGACGGTACGCCGATCCGCCCGAGATCGTGCAGGTGGCCGGCCACCCTGACCGCCGCGACATGGTCCGCGAGGCCGACGCGCTGCACAGCGGACGCGGCGAGGTCGGCGACAGCGCCGGAGTGGCCCTGCAGCCAGGTGCTCTTCAGGTCGGCCAGGTTCCCGAAGGTGCGGGCGACCGGCTCGATCTGGTCGTCGGCGACGAGGTGGACCGGGTCCGGTTCAGCGTCGAGCAGCGCGGTGTAGGCGTCGATCTCGTCGAGGTCCCCGACCAGCTCGTCGGCGCGGTCGACGAAGACGTCGGCGATGGCCGGGTCGAGGTAGCTGCCGGCGCGTCGTCGTACCTGTGCAGTCGCCTCGGCGGTGCCGGCGTGCAGCGCGAACAGCACCCCGACGGACGCCACGTGCATGACCCGGGTGGCCAGCGGGATCGCGTCGCCCGCGACCGAGGGGTGACCCTTGCCGTCCCACATCGTCAGGCTGTGGAACAGGCCGGCCTGCACCGAGTCGGGCAGGCCCAGCAGGCGTGAGGCGTCGCGTGCGATCTCGCAGGTGGCTGCAGGTGCTTCCGTCCCCGCCTTCCTGCCCCTGGTCAGCATCGTGGCCGCGACCCGCGGACGCGACCAGCCCGTCGACCCGGCCAGGCCCCCGACGAACGTCCCCCACAGGTCCCGCGCGCGGGTGGCGTCGGTCAGGAACGCCAGCCGGACGAACGTGACGTCGTCGCCCCACAGCTCGGCGGTCTCGTGGGCGTACGCCGTGCAGCCGAGGTGCTGGAGGAGGGCGGTGTAGATAACGTCGCCGTTGTCGACCTGACGGGAGTCGAGGGCTTCGGCGAGCCGGGTCGCGACCACTGCCCGCTTGAGCGACTCCTCGAGCGGGGCGCCGGTGCCGAGGTCGGTGGCCAGCGAGAGCCCGCCGAGCAGGCCCAGCAGTCGGAACACCTCAACACGGTGGCACAGCGGCGCCGCACCCGCGAGGGCTCACGACGGGAGCGCGACGAGGCTGTGGTCGGGACCTGCCAGGACGACGGTGTCGTGGGCACGGCTGACCCGGTCCAGGGCCCGCCGCAGCCAGTCGACTTCGGCGGCGGTCGCCCGCTCCAGCCGCAGCCGACGCGCCCGCAGCGGCACCATCCGGAGCTCGACGAGCTCGTGGCTCCCGGCGTCCAGCGTGACGAGGTAGAGCAGCCGGAGCTCGGACCGATACTCGTCCCACCCGCCGATGCCCTCGTAGTCGTTCACCAGGTCTCCGCATCCGTAGAGGATCGGGCGCCCGCGGTAGATCTCGACGGGCCGGGGATGGTGCGAGGAGTGTCCGTGCACGACGTCGACGCCGCCGTCGACCAGGCGTCGCGCGAAGCGGCGGTAGCCGTGCGGAACCGGGTAACCCCAGTTGGAGCCGGCGTGCACCGAGACCACCGTGACGTCGCCGGGACACTGGTCAGCCTGCACCCGAGCCAGCACGCTGTCCGCGGCCCTGACCGAGAGCTCCGGCAGGAACGCGACCCCGCCGCGCTCCGCGGTCGCCGCCCACCCGGACGGGACCCCGCTGGACTCGGTGCCGACCGCCGACAGCACGACCCGTCCCGCGGCCACGCCCGCCACGGCCGCTGCCGTCGCGTCGTCGGCCGATCCGCCGGCACCCGCGTGGGTGAGTCCCGCGTCGTCCAGCGTGGCAAGGGTCTCGACGAGTCCGCGCCGGCCGAAGTCGAGCACGTGGTTGTTCGCGAGCACGCACACGTCGGGGCGGGCCGCGGTCAGGCAGGCCAGGTTGTCGGGACTCATCCGGTAGTGGACCGCCTTGCCCGCGGCGAAATCGTCGGACCTGGTGATGCTGGTCTCGAGGTTGAGGATGCGTGCGTCGGGCGCCAGCTCGTCGAGCACGGCCAGCGCGTCGCCCCACGGGTACACCGGGTCGACCGGCCACGGAACCGTGCCGTTCGCCGCCTCCGCGAGGGCGACGTACTCGCGGGCGTCGTGGACCGCTCGTTCACGCAGCTCGGGATCGCCGGGGCGGGGCAGGATCTGGTCGATCCCGCGGCCCAGCATCACGTCGCCGACGAGAAGGATCCTCAGTCGGGCGGCGTCCGAGCGCGCGTTCATGTCGGCGGGACGGCACCCGTCCCAGGCGTCACGCGGTCTCCGGGCACGGCTCCACGCTAACCCCAAGGACCGCCGGGTCCGCTGCGCCGTCACCGGCTCGGCTTCGCACTCGTCGTCCCGGCGCGGCCCTCCACCAGGTTTCGCACGAAACTTGGCATTCCCAAGATTTTGCTTTGTCGATGACCTAGCATCCGGGACATCAGGGGGATATCTCGGCTTGACCCGGTCCGACTGGACCCGGCGTCACCCACTTCATCCCGAACCACGAGGGCTGCTTTGGGCTGCCCGTGAGCAGAAGGAACGATATGCAGATCAAGAAGAACCTGGCCGTCGTTGCGGTGGCCGGCCTCATCTTCGCTGCGGCGGGCACCACGGGTGCCGTCGCTGGGGACCTGATCGGGTCCAACGACATCAAGGACGACAGCGTCCAGTCCAAGGACATCAAGAACGACACGATCAAGCAGCGCGACCTCTCCGAGGGTCTCAAGGACAAGGTCAACCGGACCGGCGCCCAGGGCCCGGCTGGGCCCCGCGGCCCACA
>NZ_DASSCL010000059.1:0-7653 GCF_035697785.1 Nocardioides sp. | reverse complement strand
CGGTCGCGGTGAAGAACGCCGGGATCCCGGTGCCACCGGCCCGCATCCGCTCCGCCAGCGTGCCCTGCGGGGTCAGCTCCACCTCCAGCTCACCGTGCAGGTACTGCCGCGCGAACTCCTTGTTCTCCCCCACGTACGACGAGATCATCCGCCGGATCCGCTTCGCGAACAGCAGCCGCCCGAGCCCCCACTCGTCCACGCCGCAGTTGTTCGACACCGCCTCCAGGTCGTCGGCGCCCTGCTCCAGCAGCGCGTCGATCAGCACCGACGGGATGCCACACAGCCCGAACCCGCCCACCGCGAGCGTCGCACCGCTCGGGATGTCGGCCACCGCCTCCGCGGCACTCGCGACCACCTTGTCCACGAATCTCCTCCTCGCCTACGTCGCAGCCACCCTAGCCACGGCCGGTGACGGCCGACACCGACGGATCCCACACCCGCCGGGAGGGGCCAGGGTCCGGACCCGACATGAGCCAGGTCACAGCGGATGCCAGTGGCTACGCTCGGACTCGTGACCGCCGACGCGACCGCACCCGAGACCGGCGACTGGCCGGAGGTGCGGCTGCACGTGGTCACCGGCAAGGGCGGCACCGGCAAGACCACGGTCGCCGCCGCCCTCGCGCTCGCGATCGCCAGCCGCGGCCAGCGCGTCCTGCTGTGCGAGGTGGAGGGCCGGCAGGGCATCGCCCAGCTGTTCGACGTACCACCCCTGCCCTATGAGGAGACCCGGGTCGCCAGCGCCCCGGACGACGGTGGCGACCTGTACGCGCTCGCCATCGACCCGGAGTCGGCGCTGATGGAGTACCTCGCCATGTACTACCGGCTCGGTCGGGCCGGCAAGGCGCTCGACCGGTTCGGCGTGATCGACTTCGCGACGACGATCGCCCCGGGTGTGCGCGACGTGCTGCTCACCGGAAAGGTCTACGAAGCGGTGCACCGCAACCGGCGCGGCAAGAACGCCCGGCAGTACGACGCGGTCGTGCTCGACGCACCGCCGACCGGACGCATCGCCCAGTTCCTCAACGTCAACAGCGAGCTCGCCGGCCTGGCGAAGGTCGGGCCGATCCGCAGCCAGGCCGACACCGTGATGACGCTGCTGCGGTCCGAGCGCACCCGCGTGCACCTGGTGACGGTGCTCGAGGACATGCCGGTCCAGGAGACCGCCGACGGGATCGCCGAGCTCACGGCCGACGGGCTGCCGGTCGGCGGAGTGGTCGTCAACCTGGTGCGCAGCAAGGAGCTGTCCGACCCGGCCCGCGCCCGCGCGCTCGCGGACAGGCTGCCCCGCAAGGCGATCGAGACCGACCTCCACAAGGCCGGCCTCGACGTCACGCCCCAGCTCGTCGACGGCCTGCTCCGCGAGGCACGCGAGCACGCGGAGCGACGCGACCTCGAGGACGCGCAGCGCGAGCGGATCGCCGAGCTCGAGGTGCCAACCTACGAGCTGCCGCGGCTGGCCGAGGGGATCGACCTTGGCGGGCTCTACGAGCTCGCCGCCGACCTGATCGAGCAGGGCATGGCATGAGTCCCCCGACCAGCGCCTCCCACCGCTCGCGCCGCGCCGAACGCGTGGGCCCCCTCGCCGGCAAGCCCCACGACGGACCGCTGCTCGACGTCGACGCCCTGCTCGACGACCGCGACACCAGCATCATCGTGTGCTGCGGCTCCGGCGGGGTCGGCAAGACCACCACGTCGGCAGCGCTGGCCCTGCGCGCCGCCGAGCGCGGTCGTAGGGTCGTCGTGCTCACCATCGACCCGGCGCGTCGGCTCGCCCAGTCGATGGGCATCGAGGCGCTCGACAACGTCCCCCGTCCCGTGCCGGGGGTCTCGACGGGCTCGACCACCGATGGAGCGGACTCGACTGCCCGCGCGCAGGGCGGGTCGCTCGACGCGATGATGCTCGACATGAAGCGGACGTTCGACGAGGTCGTGGAGTCCCAGGCCAGCCCGGAGAAGGCCGCGCAGATCCTGGCCAACCCCTTCTACGTCGCGCTGTCGAGCTCGTTCGCGGGCACCCAGGAGTACATGGCGATGGAGAAGCTCGGCCAGCTCCGCCAGGACGCCCGCACGTCGGGCCGCTGGGACCTGATCGTCGTCGACACGCCGCCGTCCCGGTCCGCGCTGGACTTCCTCGACGCGCCCGAGCGGCTCTCCAGCTTCCTCGACGGCCGGTTCATCCGGCTGATGCTGGCGCCCGCCAAGGGGCCCGCCCGGCTGATGACCGCCGGCCTGAGCGTGGTCACGAACGCCCTCACCAAGATCCTCGGCGCGCAGGTGCTCAAGGACATGCAGACGTTCGTGGCGGCGTTCGACACGCTCTTCGGCGGATTCCGGCAGCGCGCCCAGAAGACGTTCGAGCTGCTGCAGGCGCAGGAGACAGCGTTCCTGGTGGTTGCCGCACCCGAGCCCGACGCCATGCGGGAGGCGGCGTACTTCGTGGAGCGGCTCGGCGCCGAGCAGATGCCGCTGGCGGGGTTGGTGGTCAACCGGGCGACCCGCACCCTGGCGCCCGGGCTGTCGGGAGAGCAGGCGACGGCGGCCGCGGACCGGCTCTCCAACGGGAGTACGACGAGCGCGCCCGACGGGCTCACGGCCGGCCTGCTCCGGCTGCACGCCGACCGGGCCCGGCTGGTGGCACGTGAGGAGCGGTTGCGGCGACGGTTCGCGGCCGCGCATCCCCGGGTCCCGGCCGTCGTCGTACCCGCCCTGTCCACCGACGTCCACGACCTCGACGGGCTTCGCCTGGTCGGCGAGCTGCTGGCCGGCTGACCGTCGCACCGGTCGGCGGCCGGAACACACGTCACCGCCGAACGGCGAGCCGCCCGGCGGTGACGAGAAGAAGATCAGGCAGTCGCGGCCACGACGCTCGACGCCGAGACGGCGGCGGCGTGGTCGGCCATCGCGGTCTCGAGCAGAAGCCGCCACGAGGTGACGTTGGGCCGGCGACGGAGCAGGGCGCGGCGCTCACGCTCGGTCATCCCGCCCCAGACCCCCCACTCGATCTGGTTGTCGAGCGCCTCGGCCAGGCACTCGGTGCGTACCGGGCAGCCGGCACACAGCTGCTTGGCACGGTTCTGTGCCGCGCCCCGGACGAAGAGCTCGTCGGGTCGGGCCTGGTTGCACAGGGCCTTGCCGGCCCAGTCCTCGTTCCACGTCATAGCTCGGCTCCCATTCCGAGGAGGCAGGCGCTTGTGCCGGCCATCGAGTCAATCCCCACGTAGAAAGGTAAAGAGTGATAAGGGAACGAAACAGACACAGAGGGAGCAACTTCCGCTAGTCCGTTGGGACTACCCCGAGAAGCCGTTCGGGGACTCGGCACGCGGAGAGGTTGAGCCCGGAGGCGGATTCGTTGCGGAAGTTACTGGTGTGACGACGTTGCCGCCCATAGGTGGTCATTCCGGGCCATCCGCGCCTCCGGGTGGACATCGGCCCGGTACGACGTCGCGGCGACCGCGAGGCGGCGCGCCGGCGTGTGAGCCTCGTTTCACGAGGTGAGGGGACCGTCAGCAGTCACGTACCCTGATGCACATGCCGTCGCGCCGCACCGACAAGCTCAAGCCTGCCTCCGTCATCTCACACCTCGGTGTGATGGTGGCCGTCGCGGGCGTGATGGGCGTCCTCGTGGCCGGGCTGGCGATCCCGTTCGCGGGGGTGGCCGGCCTCGGTGCCCGCGACGTCGCCCGGAGCATGGACAAGATCCCCGCCGACCTCGCCGCCGAGCCGCTCCCGCAGCGCAGCCGGCTGCTGGCCGCCGACGGCTCGGTGCTGGCGACGTTGTTCGACGAGAACCGCGTCAACGTGCCGCTCGCGTCCGTCGCCCCGATCATGCGCAAGGCGATCATCTCGATCGAGGACTACCGCTTCTACCAGCATGGCGCGCTCGACCTGCGCGGCACGCTCCGCGCGTTCGTCACCAACGAGGTCTCCGACGCGACCGTCCAGGGCGGGTCCTCGATCACGCAGCAGATGGTCAAGATGACGCTGCTCAACCAGGCCGAGACCGACGAGGAGCGCCTCGCCGCCACCGACGACACCTACGAACGCAAGATCCGCGAGCTCCGCTACGCGATCGCGTTCGAGGAGAAGTACTCCAAGGACTGGATCCTCGAGCGCTACCTCAACATCGCCTACTTCGGTGACGGGGCGCACGGCATCCAGGCGGCTTCCCGGCACTACTTCTCCAAGCCGGCGTCCCGGCTGAACCTGCGGCAGGCGGCACTGCTCGCCGGTCTGGTGAAGAACCCGACCGCATACGACCCGACCAACGACCCCGAGAGGGCGCGCGATCGCCGCGACGTCGTGCTCAACCGGATGCTCGAGCTCAACGTCATCTCGCAGACCGAGGCCGACCGGGCCATGCGCCGTGGCCTGGGTCTCGACGTCACCCCCTCGCGCAACGGCTGCGTGTCGTCGCGGGCGCCGTTCTTCTGCGACTTCGCGGTGCAGTACCTCATGGCCGACCGGTCGCTCGGCAAGAGCCCCGAGGAGCGGCGGAGCCTGCTCTACAGCGGCGGCCTGACCGTCAAGACGACCATCAACCCGCGGTTCCAGCGCGCGGCCGACAGGTCGGTGCGCAGCCACGTGTTCCCCACCGACCAGGCCATCGGCGGGCTCGCGATGGTGCAGCCGGGCTCCGGCGAGGTGCGTGCGCTCAGCCAGTCGAGGCCGATGGGCGGCAACAAACGCAAGGGGGAGACCTACCTCAACTACGTCGTCCCGGCGAAGTACGGCGACGCCAACGGCTTCCAGGCCGGCTCCACGTTCAAGGTGTTCGTGCTCGCCTCCGCCATCAAGCAGGGCATCCCGCTGTCGACCCAGATCTCGGCGCCGCAGACGGTATCGCTGCCCAACAACTCCTTCCGCACCTGCGACGGGCCGCTGGCCAGCACCGACGTCTGGTCGCCGGAGAACTCCACCGGCGCCGGCACCTACGACCTGTACTCCGGCACGCAGACCTCCGTGAACACGTTCTTCGCCCAGCTCGAGCAGCGCACCGGTCTCTGCGCGCCGGTCACGCTGGCCCGCCAGATGGGCATCACCGTGCCGGAGGACGACGTCGTACCCCCGTTCACCCTCGGCGTGACCAACACCGACCCGCTGACGATGGCCGGCGCCTACGCCACGTTCGCCGCGCGTGGCGTCTACTGCGCCCCGCGCCCGGTGACCGAGATCCTCAACAGCAACGGCAAGGCGATCCAGACCTACCCGCAGCAGTGCCGGCAGCTGTTGCCGACCGCCGTCGCCGACGCGGTCAACGACGTGCTCCGCGGCGTCCAGGAGCCCGGTGGGTTCGGGTACGGCGCGGGCATCAACCTGAGCCAGCCCTCGGCCGGCAAGACCGGGACGATCAACGAGAACATGTCGGTGTGGTTCATCGGCTACACCCCCGACCTGGCGACCGCCTCGATGATCGCGGGCGCCAACTCCAAGGGCGAGTGGATCACCCTGAACGGCCAGACGATCGGCGGCCAGTTCGTCGCGAGCGCTTTCGGTAGCACCAACGCCGGCCCGATGTGGGGCGACGCGATGAAGGCCATCGAGCCCATGCTCCCCGACACCAACTTCAGCGTGCCCGACCCGACCGCGATCCAGGGTCGTCTGGTGACGGTGCCCTCCGTCTACGGCTTCAGCCCCTCCAGCGCCGCCGAGGTGCTGCGCAGGTCCGGCCTGAACCCGGTCGTCGGCCCGATGGTGAACAGCTCCAACTCCTACGGATCGGTCGCGTACCTCTCTCCCGGATCCGGCACCCAGGTGGGCACCGGGAGCACGATCACGATGTACATCTCCAACGGTGTGCCCGACACCCCGCCGCCGCCGCCGCCGAGCGACGACGACGATGACGATGACGACAACAGCGGTCCCGGAAACGGGAACGGCAACGGCCGGGGCAACGGCCGCGGCGGCGACGACGACTGACCGTCACCCCGGTCGGACGGCTCGAGCCTCCCTCAGGCGCCGGCCAGCTGGCGGCGTACCTCGGCGGCGACGACACCGCCGTCCGCGCGGCCCTTGACCCGGGGCTGCAGGGTGCCCATCACCCGGCCCATCGCCTTCATGCCGTCACCGGCGACGCCCAGCTGCTCGACGACCGACGTGACCAGGTCGCGGATCTCGTCGCCGGACAGCTGCTCGGGGAGGTAGTCCGCGATCACCTCGGCCTCGGCGCGCTCCTTCGCCGCGCTGTCGGTCCGACCCGCCTCGGCGAAGGCCTCGGCGGCCTCGCGGCGCTTCTTCGCCTCGCTGCTGAGCACGGTGACAACGTCGTCGTCCGTGAGTTCCTTGGACTCCTTGCCGGCCACCTCGGCGTTGGTGATGGAGGTGAGCACCATCCGCAGCGTCGAGGACCGCACCGTGTCGCGGTCCTTGATCGCCGCGGTCAGGTCGGTGCGGAGGCGGTCCTTGAGGTCGCTCATTTCGTCATTGTGGCAGCCTTGCCCAATGCCATCTCGCGCCGCACGCACGCCCAGCCTGGCCGGTCTGGCCGGGATCGGCGCCGCCGTCGCGGCCGCTGGTGTCGCCTACGCGTCCCTGGTCGAGCTGCGCTGGTTCGCGCTCCGCACCGCCGAGGTCCCGGTGCTGCCGCCCGGGCACCGCCCCCTGAAGGTCCTGCACCTCTCCGACCTGCACCTCACCCCCTCGCAGCACCGCAAGCACGACTGGGTGCGCGGCCTCGCCGAGCTCGAGCCCGACCTGGTCGTCGACACCGGCGACAACCTCGCGCACCCGGGGGCGATACCGCCGCTGCTCGACGCCCTCGGCGACCTCCTCGACGTCCCGGGCGTCTTCGTGTTCGGGTCCAACGACTACTTCGCGCCGACCGCGCGCAACCCGGTGCGCTACCTCCTGCCCGACGACGGTCGCCGCGCCACCCACACGCCGCCGCTGCCCTGGCGGGAGCTGCGCGACGCGTTCCTCGACCGCGGCTGGACCGACCTCACCAACCGCCGCACGAAACTGACCGTCGGCGACACGACCCTCGCCTTCGCCGGGGTCGACGACCCGCACCTGGAGTACGACGACCTCGCGTCCGTCGCCGGTCCGGCCGATCCCGCGGCCCACGTGCGGGTCGGGGTGGCGCACGCGCCGTACCTGAGGGTGCTCGACCAGTTCGCCCGTGACGGGTACGACGCGACCCTGGCCGGCCACACCCACGGCGGCCAGCTCTGCCTGCCCGGCAAGGGCGCGCTGGTCACCAACTGCGACCTCGAGCCGGCGCGGGCCAAGGGGCTGCACCGGCACCCGGCGGACGCCGCCCCGGACGCCCCCGGCAGCTCGTGGTTGCACGTGTCGGCCGGGCTGGGCACGTCGCCGTATGCGCCGGTTCGGTTCTGCTGCCGACCCGAGGCGACGCTGCTCACGTTCACCGCTCGTGCCGGTTTCTCCGAGGCCGGGACGGTCGGCTAGACTCCCCAGCGCCGATGACGGAGTCGACTGAGCCGTCAGGGGCACTCGGGCTGTGGCGCAGCTTGGTAGCGCGCCTCGTTCGGGACGAGGAGGCCGCAGGTTCAAATCCTGTCAGCCCGACCGAGAAAACCGCAGGTGCGAAGGCCCCCGCTCGCGCGAGCGGGGGTCTTCGCGACTCCCCATCGCAGGTCAGGTGCGGCGTTTGTCGCGGCGGCTCCGGCGAGCCGCGGGCAGCACCTGGGTCTCCGC